>NZ_DASVZH010000330.1:0-6671 GCF_036391795.1 Oryzihumus sp. | reverse complement strand
CGGGCGCGGAAACCTGACCACACACCGCCTGTCCCCCATCCACCCTACGGACGTAGGTGAACCCGTCTGCGGCGTTCTGGCCGGTCAGACCCTCGAGGTTGGCAGCGGTGGGACACGTCCCCTTGGCGCACTGGGCCATGGCCGAGTAGGCGGCCGCATCGGCACCGTTCTGGAGCTGCCGGCGCTCCGCCTGGAGGTTGCCGACATCGATGGTCAGGGCCGCACACCCGAGGAGCACCCCGCTCCCGAAGAGAACCGCGACCAGGAGCGCGACGGTGCCCCGATCGCGTCCGTCGCGCAGCCGGTTGATCCGTCGGAGCAGGCCTAGCCTCCGCATCTCATCACCGCCGTCTGTGAGATGTTCTGGGACCAGAAGATCCCGGCGAACGAGTAGGAGACCTTGACCGAGCTCGTATCCAACCGGCCCGGCGAGTGCTGGCACAGCGTGATGTCGCCATCCGGGATGGTTGGCGCCGTCGTGCCGAAGCCCGGCGCCGGCGCCGCGGCGAGCGCGCGGTTGCGGACATCAGTCTTCGTGTAGTTCGCCCCGCCGTCAGCCAGGGCGGCCAGGCGAGCACCTTCGCGTGCCGCCTGGCTGATCTGGAGCTCGGCGTTGAAGACCCGGCTGAAGTCGATGATCCCGAAGGCGAGGGCCACGAGTACCGGAAGGACAATGGCCATCTCCACGGCCGCGGCACCCCGCTCACGGGGACTCCTGCGTTTGAGAAGGTTCATGCGTACTCCACCTGGTCAGAAACCGGGAACGCTTGTGAAGAGCCCGACAACGTGTTGGCCGAGCAGGGCGATCGCACCACCGACGACACCGGCAATGAGGCTCGCGATCAGCGCGTACTCCACCGCGGTTGCCCCGCGATCCTGCGGCGCAACCGCGGTGGAGTCGTGATCCATGGGGATCAGGCCGCCGCCGCGCCCACAGCCGTGCTCACAGCTGTGAAGGCGTTGTTGATCTGGGTCCCCAGCGTCGCGACGATCGTGACGATGACAGCCGCGATCAGAGCCACCAGCAGTCCGTACTCCACTGCGGTGGCACCCTCATCAACCGTGTCGCGGACGGTGGCCAGTCGTGTCTGGAATCGAGCGATATACCGAACCATTTCGGGTCCCCTTTCAGGACGCACGCAGAGTGCGGCCATTGCCGCTTGCCGTGTGATCAGGCGGCGGGCAGCTTGTTGGAGACCGTGGTGAACGCGTTGTTGATCTGCGTGCCCAGGGTCGCGACGATCGTGACGATGACAGCCGCGATCAGGGCGACGAGCAGGCCGTACTCAACCGCGGTCGCGCCCTCCTCGTAGTGGTCACGGACAGCAGCGAGCCGGGTCTGGAACTTGGCGATGTAACGGAGCATTTCTGGTCCCCTTTCAGGACATCTGTGGCGCGGGGCGGACGTCCCGACGACAAGGAAGAGACTGTCGCTCAAGGGGATCCGCTGACATCGCCTGATGCGCTCGCGTCGTGAGGCTGATCAGGCGAGACAACATCCACCGAACGGCTGATGCCTTGAGCGTCAAGGCACAACAGGAGACGACGCCACGGGATCAGCGAAAGGCGTTGTGAATGCTCCGGATCCACAGCCGCATCAGTCCCGTTGCGGCCGTCGGGCGTCCATCAGCCGGCGGGGACCACTAGGTCGTTCGCACCGGCCTCGACGACCCAGCCGTTCCCGGCACGCGTCAGCACCTGACCGCGGTCGTTCGCGACAACCAGGCCGCGGGGACCGCCGGTGCTCGTCAAGGACACGGCACCGGCCACGGGCGCCAGGGCGCTGGTCGGGCCACCGACCTCGACCAGGTAGGGCCGCAACGGGTCCTCCGACCCCTCCGAGCCCAGCACCGCGACGGTCCGCGAGTCCACCCAGGCCACGTCGCGGACGCTCGTCAGCCGCTCCCCCACCCGCAGCGGCGTGGTCAGGCTGCGGGGGGCGCCGTTGGCGGCGCGCACGATGCCGACGACGTCGACGCGGACGTCGCCCCCGGGGCCACGGGTCGCCAGGACCATGCGGGTGCTGTCGGCGGCCACGCGCAGGGCCACCACCCGCCGGTTGCCCAGCCACGGCACGTCGAGCGCGCGCGGCGCCGAGGGGGTCGCGGAGGTGTCGATGACGTAGACGTGGGAGGTCTGGCCGACGGTCCCACCCACCCAGAGGCCGTGCCGTCCGTCGAACGCCGGTCGCGTCAGGTCCCGGGCGAACGGGGCCACCGGGGTCAGCTTCGTGCCGCGCCACCGGGCCAGGCTGGTGCCGTCGGTGCTCACCGCGGCCAGCTCCGCGCCGTCGCGGGAGAGCGCGAGCGGACCATACGTCAGCGGTATCGCGGGCAGCTCGCTGGTGAGGCTGGCCGGGGCCCGGCGCGGGTCGTCGGTGCCGCCGAGCCCGGCGGGGTCGAGCCGGTGCAGCGCCGTGCCTTGACGCACCACCACGCTGGTCACCTGGGTGTCGTCGCTGTCCTCGGGGTAGCCGACCTGGACCAGGCTGGAGGGCGCCTCGGGCACGCCTTGCAGGTCGACCTTGCTGCCACCGACGAGCAGGGACACCGAGGACACCGTCGGCGCCTGGGTCAACGTGGCCACGAACTGTGCCCACATGGCCCGCCGCAGCTCCGGGTCGGCGACCAGTCCGCTGACCGACAGGTCGACTGCGGCGCGGCCGTTCTCCACCGGCACCGCGTCGACCGCCAGCTGGGTGCTCTCGGGCACGCCGCTGACCGCCGCCCCGCTGAGGTAGTCGGGCACCGGACCGAGCTGGGCGCGGGCCAGGGTCGTGGCCAGCCCGGGGGTGAGGGGGAACCAGCGCTCGTCGGGCACCAGCGTCCGGGTGGCCGGCACCGCGTAGTGGATCGCGAACGGCCGGTAGAGGCGGTCAAGGTCGGCCCCGCTGAGCCACAGCCCGAAACCGGCCGGGGTGCTGGCGATCCGCCACTGCCCACCGACCTGCTGCAGGCCGAAGGTGGCGCTGGCCGTGGAGCCGTGCGGCAGCTCGCGGTAGCGGCCCGACTCGTCGATGCTCGCCGTGGCCGGGACGGTGACCCGCACCCGGTCCCCGGGCAGCGTCCGCACCGACAGCGCGGACTCGCCGGGGAAGACGGTGACGCCGTGGTCGGGCACCCAGTTCTGGGCCACGCTGGGCAGCAGGAAGGAGCGGCCCACGGCGTGGTCGTCGTCGAAGCCGGCCGCCGCCCGCAGGAAGCCGCGGACGATCTGCTCCGGCGTGGCCCCGGCGGCCGGGCCGTCGGGCAGCACCCGCACCGGCTCCACCGGCGGGCTGCCCACCGAGAGCCCCTCGCGCACCGGCCCGGTGGTGGGCAGGCCGCCGCAGCCGGCGGTCGCCAGGGCCAGCCCGAGCAGGGCGGCCGCGACGAGGCGGCGGCTCATCGGGAGCCCTCGGCCTGGCGGCCGAGCTGCTGGTAAGGCCCGCCGACGCCCCGGCTGGACCGGGGCTTCTCCTCCTCCGGCGTCAGCGGCAGCGGCGAGCGGTCGATGCCCACGCCCGCGCGACGGGGCAGCGTCAGCCGGAAGCACGAGCCGCGCCCGGGCTCCCCCCAGGCCTGCAGCCAGCCGTCGTGCAGGTGGGCGTCCTCCAGGGCGATGGCCAAACCGAGCCCGGTGCCGCCAGTGGTCCTGGCACGGGCCGGGTCGGCGCGCCAGAACCGGTTGAACACCAGCGCCGCCTCGCCGGGGCGCAGCCCGACCCCGTTGTCGCGGACGGTCACCGCCACCGCCGTGCCGTTGGAGGAGACCCGCACGACGATGGGCCGGCCCTCGCCGTGCTCGATCGCGTTGACTACCAGGTTGCGCAGGATCCGCTCGACGCGGCGCGGGTCGATCTCGGCGACGCACGCCCGGTGCGGGGCGTCGACCCGGACCAGGCTGCCGCGGCGCTCGGCCAGGGCCACGGTCGCCTCCACCACCCGGGCCACCGTGTCGCGCAGGTCGGTGGCCTCCAGGTCGAGCGCCGCCGCCCCGGCGTCGAAGCGGCTGATCTCCAGCAGGTCGCCGAGCAGCGACTCGAACCGGTCGAGCTCGTCGTGCAGCAGCTCGGCCGAGCGGGACACCGAGGGGTCGAACTCGTCGCGGGAGTCGTGGATCAGGTCGCCGGCCATCCGGATCGTGGTCAGCGGGGTGCGCAGCTCGTGCGAGACGTCGGAGACGAACCGCTGCTGGACCCGGGAGAGGTCCTCGAGCTGGCGGATCTGTTTCTGCAGGCTCTCGGCCATGGCGTTGAACGACTTGGCCAGCCGCGCCAGGTCGTCCTGCCCCCGGGCGCGCATGCGCTCGTGCAGCCCCCCGGAGGCGAGGCGCTCGGCGACCTCGGCGGCACGGCGTACCGGGTCCACCACGAGCCGGGTGACGACGTAGGCGACGGCACCCACCATGAGCACCAGGGCGATGCCACCGAGGGTGAACGTCTGGGCGACGACCTTCAGCGTCGCCTGCTCGCGCTCCATCGGGAAGACGAAGTACAGCTCGTAGGTGCCGGCCACGGGCAGCGAGACCTGGCTGCCGACGATGACCGTCGGCACCGCAGCCCCGGTGTCCGAGGAGCTGGTGGCGATGATCTGCACGTGCTGGTGGGTGGCGTCGGCGGCGACCGCCCGGCGCAGCTCGGCCGGCACGCTGGGCAGGCCGACGTCACCGGACAGGCGCGTTGCGACCACCGGCGTGCGGGTGTTGTGCAGCGCGCGCGTGAGGATCACGTCGCGGGCGTGGTCGGCGCCCGGCGAGGCCAGCTGCTGGACCAGGTCTGTGGCCAGCACGCTCAGGCTGGTCGGGTCGGTCCGGTCGGCGGCGTCGAAGCGCGTCTGCGCGGCGCGGGTGCCCTGCGCCGCCTCCTCCGTGGCGGACTTGACCCGGTCGGAGACCAGGCCGTCGGCGATCTGCTGGTAGAGGTAGGAGCCGAGCAGCAGCACCACGACCAGGCCCAGCAGCATGGTCATGGAGATGACCCGGAACTGCAGCGAGGCGCGCCACTGGTGGGCCAGCCAGCGTCCGGAGCCGATCACCGCCGCGCGGGCCCGGGCCACGGCCCAACCGGCAGTGCGCAGTGCCCGGGTCCTGCGGATCGCGAACCGGGAGGGCTGCTCGGGCGCCGGGCGGCTCGACTCGGACATCGGCTAGCTCGGACCCGCCTTGTAGCCGACGCCACGCACGGTCACGACGATCTCGGGGTGCTCGGGGTCCTGCTCGATCTTGGAGCGCAGCCGCTGCACGTGGACGTTGACCAGCCGGGTGTCGCCGGCGTGGCGGTAGCCCCACACCTGCTCCAGCAGCACCTCGCGGGTGAACACCTGCCACGGCTTGCGCGCGAGCGCGACGAGCAGGTCGAACTCCAGCGGGGTCAGCGACAGCGGCTGCCCGTCGCGCTTGACCGAGTGCCCGGCCACGTCGATGACCAGGTCGCCGATCTCCAGGCGCTCGGGCTCGGGCTCGTCGCCGCGGCGCAGCCGGGCGCGCACCCGGGCGATGAGCTCCTGCGGCTTGAACGGCTTGACCACGTAGTCGTCGGCGCCGGACTCCAGCCCGACGACCACGTCCACCGTGTCGCTGCGCGCCGTGAGCATGACGATGGGCACGCCGGACTCGCCGCGGATGCGCCGGCACACCTCGATGCCGTCCATCCCGGGGAGCATCACGTCGAGCAGGACCACGTCGGGCCGGCTCTCGCGGAAGGCGGCCATCGCCGAGGAACCGTCGGCGACGTGCACGACCTCGAGGCCCTCGTTGCGCAGGACGATGCCCAGCATCTCCGCCAGCGCGAGGTCGTCGTCGACGACGAGGATCCTGCCCTTCACCGGCTGTTCCTTTCACCGTGTGCGTTCATCGGGTGCATCGTCGCACACGGGCCCGTGGTGCACGGTGGGGACGCTCATGTCCGGTTACCGGTCGGTATGCCGGCTGCTCACCTGCCGGTCACCGCCCAGGGCCGCCACCACCTCCGCGAGCGCCTCCACCGAGTGCCCGCTGAGCAGGTCGTCGCAGAAGGGCAGGACCGCCCGCATGCCGCCGGTGTCCGGCGCGAACCCCGGCGCCGACACCCGGGGGTTGACCCACACGACGCGGTGCGCGCGTCGCGCGATGGCCTCCATCTGCGCCGCCAGGACGGCCGGGTCGTCCCGCTCCCACCCGTCGGAGACGACGAGCACCACCGCGCCGTGGGCCATCCCGCTGCGGCCGTAGCGGTGCATGAACGCCTTGAGGCTGTGCCCGATCCGGGTCCCTCCGGACCAGTCGGGCATCGCCCGGCCGGCGCGGGCGAGGGCCTGCTGCGGGCTCCGGGTCCGCAAGACGGGCGTGAGCCGTGTCAGGCGGGTGCCGAAGACGAACACCTCGGCGCGGGCGACCGTCGTGGCACCCCAGAGCAGGTGCAGCCACGCCCGCGCGTAGGGCTCCATCGACCCCGAGATGTCGAGCAGGGCCACCAGCCGGCGGGGCCGGCGCCGCCGTGAGCGACGCACGGCCAGCACCGGGTCGCCGCCGGAGCGGATGCTGCGCCGGATCGTGGCGCGCACGTCGAGCCGGTCCCCCCGCGGGTGCCGGTGCCGCCGCCGGGTGCGTCGCGTCGGCAGTGTGGTCATCAGCCGGTGCAGCAGCGGCGCCACCTCGGCCAGCTCCGCCTCGCTCAGTGCGCCGAGGTCGGCGTGCCGCAGCCGTTCCTCGCT
>NZ_DASVZH010000329.1:0-20478 GCF_036391795.1 Oryzihumus sp. | reverse complement strand
CGGACTTCCGCAGCTACACCCAGGACGACCTCGACGCGGTCGCCCGCGAACTCAACGGGCGACCACGCGAGACCTTGAACTGGAAGAATCCCGCCCAGAAGCTGAACGAACTCCTCGTTGCAACCGCCGCTTGAAACCGCCCCGGCTCAAACCCGAGAAACGTCCCCCTCGGCGGGTGATGGGGCGGCTGGCTCAGGCGCCGGGAGTCCGCACCCGGGCCACGGTGCCGGTGTCGGCGCTGACGCGGGCGGCGTCGATGATCGCGAGGGTGTGCACGGCGTCGCGCGGGTCGACCGGCATCGCGGCCTGCGGGTCCTCGGCGGTGAGGGCCTGGGCGACCGCGCGGTAGAAGTCCACCTGGCTGGAGGCCCGGCGCCGCACCGGCCGGCGCGTCTCGCCGGCATAGACCCAACCGCAGTGGTCCGCGTCGTGGTTGCGCAGGTCGGCGTAGATGTCCAGGTCGCTCTCGAACTCGTTGAGCACGAAGGCCCCCCGCCGCCCGAGCAGGCGCAGGCGCGGGCCGGGGGCCGCCGCCACCGAGGTCGTGCCCAGGTGGCTGCGCACGCCGGAGACGTGGCGGCAGGCCAGGAACGCCTCGTCCTCGGCGGTGGTGGTGTGGGCGGCGACCTCGGCGTAGACCGCCTCCACCGGGCCGAAGAGGTCGACCGCCTGGTCCAGCAGGTGGGTCTGCAGGTCGAGCATGATGCCGCCGCCGTCCTGCCAGGCGGCGTTCTCGCGCCAGCGGTCCTTGGGCTCCGGGCGCCAGCGCTCCCAGCGGATCTCTGCGCGGAAGACGTCACCAAGGTCCCCGTCGCGGACGAGCTCGCGGGCGGTGACGTGCTCGGCGTCGAAGCGCCGGTTCTGGAACACCGTCAAGGGCACCCCGGCCGCAGCCGCTGCCTCGACGACCTCGTGGGCGTCCGGCGCGCTCGTCGCCAGTGGCTTGTCGACGACCACGGGAAGGCCGGCCTCGATGACCTGCCGGGCCTGGGCGGCGTGGGCGCCGCTCGGCGTGGCCAGCACGACGAGGTCGAGGCCGGGCCTGGCGAGCAGCGCGTCGAGGTCGGGGACGACCTCGACGCCAGGGTTCTCCTCCCGCGCCTGCGCGGCGCGCCCGGCGTGGGACGTCGAGACGGCCGCCACCGTCAGGCCGGCGGCTCGCATCAGCGGAGCGTGGATTCCCTGTCCGGCGGAGCCGAACCCTGCAAGACCGACGTTCGTCACGGGTCGACCTTATGCCGCGGGGCCCGGCCCGCCTGATGCCGGCGTCCGGCGGACCGCGCCACCACTACCGGGAGAGCCGGCCCGGCCACCAGATCCGGGAGTCGATGTCGTAGGAGAACGCCGGCACCAGCAGCGACCGCACGACCAGGGTGTCGAGAAGGACACCGAAGGCGACGATGAACGCGATCTGCACCAGGAACAGGATCGGCAGCACCGCCAGTGCGGAGAACGTCGCGGCGAGCACGACACCGGCGCTGGTGATCACGCCGCCGGTGACGGCCAGCCCGACGAGGATGCCCGGCCGGGTCCCCCGCTCCTGCGCCTCCTCACGCACCCGGGTCATGAGGAAGATCGAGTAGTCGATGCCCAGCGCGACGAGGAACACGAACGCGTAGAGCGGCGTGGACGGGTCACTGCCCGGGAAGTCGAAGACGTGGTTGAAGACCAGCGCGGCGACGCCCAGTGTGGCGGCGAAGGAGATGACGTTGGCGACGACCAGCACCACCGGCGCCACGAGCGATCGCAGCAGCAGCATCAGCACGACGAAGATGACCGCCAGGATCGTCGGGATGATGACCCGCAGGTCACGCTCGCTGGCATGCCGCACGTCGAGGTTGATCGCAGTGCTGCCGCCGACGAGGACGTGAGGGCTCACCTGGTCGAGGTCGCGGCGCAGGTTGTCCACCACGGTCTCGGCCGCAGGGCTGTCGGCCGCAGGCGTCAGGGTGGCCTGCACGAGCACCTGGCCGTCGACGACCTTGGGCGGCGCGGCCGGGTTGTCCCCGAGGGTCACCGACGCGACGCCGCTCTCGGCCCTGGCGCGGGTGGCCACCGCCTGCGCCTTGTCCGCCGGCGCGACGATCTGGACGGGGGTGCCCGAGCCGGCCGGGAAGTGCCGGGCGAGGACCTCCTGGCCGGTCACGGACTCGACCTTGTTGAGGAAGATCTGCGACTGCGAGATGCCCGAGGCCTTCAGCGTCGGGACGAACGCGACGCAGGCCAGCAGCAGGACGAGGGTGGTGACCCACACCCGGCGGGGGTGGCGGCCGACCAGCCCGGCGACCCGGCCCCAGATGCCGCGGCGGCCCACGGAGTCCTCGGCGTGGACGTGGTCCACCCGCGGGATCAGCGGCCAGAAGATCTTGCGGCCGAACAGCAGCAGCACCGCCGGCAGGAAGGTCAGCGCCGACAGCAGCGCCCCGGCGATCCCCAGCGCGCCCACCGGGCCGAGGCCGCGGGTGTTGCCGAGCTGGGACAGCATCAGGCAAAGCAGGCCGAGGATGACGGTGGCACCACTGGCGATGATCGGCTCGGCGGCAGCACGCCACGACGCGCGCATCGCCGCCCACTTGCTCGGGTGGTCGTGCAGCTCCTCCCGGTAACGGGAGACGAGCAGGAGGGCGTAGTCGGTGGAGGCGCCGACGACGAGGATCGACAGGATGCCCTGGCTCTGGCCGTTGAGGGCGATCGTGCCGTTGCTGGCCAGCGGGTAGATCACCAGCGCTGCGGCGGCCAGGCCGAACATCGAGGTGATGAGCACCGCGAACGGCAGGATCGGGCTGCGGTAGACGATGAGCAGGATGACGAAGACGACGCCGAGGGCGACGACGAGCAGGATGCCGTCGATGCCGCTGAAGGCGGTGACGAAGTCGGCGAGCACGCCGCCGGGTCCGGTCACGTAGACCTTCAGGCCCTGCGGGGCGAGGGTCCTGGCCGCCGACTCACGCATCGCCTTGGCGCCCTCGTAGAGCGCCGAGGAGCCCTGCAACGGCTCGGCGGCCTTCTTGCTGTCCAGGGGCACCGGCACGAGCAGCGCCTGTTTGTCCTGGCTCGGCACCGCGAACGTCGGCTTCTGCCTGAGGTACTCCCCCAGGGTCTTGCCCTTGCCCGCGAAGGTGAGGTCCGGGATACCGGCGATGAACTGCTGCACCGCGGCCTGGTCGGCCGCCTTGAGCCCGCCGGGACGCTCGACGACGACGAAGTAGGGCAGCGTGCTCGTGTCGGTGAACTTCGCGGCGAGCTGCTGCACCTCGGTCGACTCGGCCGACTTGGGCAGGAACGAGGCGTTGTCGTTTTTCTGCACCTCGCTGAGCCGGCCGACCAGCGGGCCGCCGATGCTGCCGATGGCGAACCAGGCCAGGACCACCAGCAGGACGGCCACCAGCCGCACCACCCGCGTCCGCCCCGGGGCCGTGGCCCGCTCCGCGCTCTCCTGCTCCGGCGTGATGTCGTGCCGCGTCATGACCTGCCGCTCCCCAGCTCAACCGTCAGTTGGGCAAAGCCTATGGGCTTGCCGGGCATCCCGGATCGACGGCGTACCCTGCAGGCATGCGTTTCGAGCACCTGGGGTTCGCACCGGACTACGTCGACTACCGCGCGGCGTGGGACACGCAGCGGGAGGTCCACGCGGGGGTGGTGGCCGGCGGTGAGGACACCGTGCTGCTGCTCGAGCACGAGCGGGTCTACACCGCGGGCAAGCGCACCGAGCCGCACGAGCGGCCCTTCGACGGCACCCCGGTGGTCGACGTGGACCGCGGCGGCAAGATCACCTGGCACGGCCCGGGGCAGCTCGTGGGCTACCCGATCGTGCGCCTGCCCTCCCCCGTCGACGTGGTCGCCCACGTGCGCCGGCTCGAGGAGATGATGATCCGGGTGTGCGCCGACCTCGGCCTCGAGGCCGGCCGCGTCGAGGGCCGCAGCGGGGTGTGGGTCGCCGCCGACGAGCGTGGCCCGGCCCGCAAGATCGGCGCCATCGGCATCCGGGTGAGCCAGGACGTGACCATGCACGGGTTCGCCCTGAACTGCGACTGCGACCTGTCCTGGTCGCAGGTGATCATCCCGTGCGGCATCGCCGACGCCGGCGTGACCTCGCTGAGCCAGGAGCTCGGCCGGGACGTGACGGTGGCCGAGGTGCTCCCTTGGGCAGAGAAGCACCTGGCCGAGGTCCTCGCCCTGGGCTGAGCCATCCGGCCCAAGGGCGCGCAGGACCTTGGCCTCTGGGAGTCCGGCACGGCGGAACACAGTCTCGACAGGTGACCTGTTGCCGAGGCACGTTCCGGCTCGGCAGGACCCACCACGTCGAGGAGCACGACATGCCCAAGGTATCGAAGGCCACCGCTTCGTCCCATCTGCTCTTCCCGGGTTACCTGGATGAGTACGAGCAGGAGACCGCTGACTGGACCGTGTCGATCGAGAGCTGCCTCACCGACCTGGACATGGCGCCGTTCTTCAAGGGCGCGCCGAATGACCAGTGCCAGGCGAGCCACATGGGATACGTGACCAAGGGGAAGTTCGGGGTCCGGACAGCGGACGGTGTCGAGGAGGTCTTCGAGGCCGGCGACGCGTTCGTCATCGCGCCCGGGCACACGCCGATCATGTTCGCCGGGAGCGAGTACGTGGCCTTCACCCCCACCGAGGAGGCGAAGGCGCAAGCCGCCGTGATGATGCCGAACGTGGTGAAGTACGCGGAAGAGCACGGGATCGAGCTCCCGGCTGAGGTGACGTCTTCCTCGTCCCCCACGTCCCTGTCCTGACGTCGGGGTGACGGCGCCGGGGCAACCCCGCGCCATGACCACGGCGGGCGAGCCGCTCAGCCGAGCTGGGGGATGACCTCCGAGGCGACCAGGTCGAGGTGGTCCAGGTCGGACAGGTCGAGCACCTGCAGGTAGATCCGCTGGGAGCCGGCCTCGGCGTAGCGGCCGATCGTGTCGACGATCTCGGCCGGGGAGCCGGCCAGGCCGTTCTCGCGGAGCTCGGCCAGGTCGCGCCCGATCGCCTCGGACCGTCGGGTCAGCTCGTCCCACGTCGCACCCGCACACAGCACCAGGGCGTTGGACATGGCGATGGTGGCCGGGTCGCGGTCGTGCTCCCGGGCGACCGCGCGCACGTTCTCGAACTTCTCGGCGGAGTCCTCGACCGACACGAACGGCAGGTTGAACTCGCTGCCATAGCGCGCGACGAGCTCAGGCGTGCGCTTCTTGCCGTTGCCGCCGATGACGATCGGCACGGCGTCCTGCTCCGGCTTGGGCAGCGCGGGGCTGTCGCTGAGCTGGTAGTGCTTGCCGTCGAAGGAGAAGCGCTCCCCCACCGGGGTCTCCCACAGGCCGGTGATGACCGCGAGCTGTTCCTCGAGCCGGTCGAAGCGCTCGCCCACGCGCTCCGGGAACGGGATGCCGTAGGCCGCGTGCTCGGCCTCGAACCACCCGGCCCCCAGGCCGAGCTCCACCCGGCCACCGGACATCTCGTCGACCTGCGCGACCTGCACCGCGAGCATGCCGGGGTGGCGGAACGTCGCCGACGTCACGAGCGTGCCCAGCCGGATGGTCAGGGTCTCGCGGGCCAGTCCGGCCAGCGTGGTCCAGGTGTCGGTCGGACCCGGCAGCCCGTCGCCGTCGCCCATCGCGAGCAGGTGGTCGGAGCGGAAGAAGGCGGAGTAGCCGCACTCCTCGGCGCGGCGGGCCATCGCGAGCTGCTGGCCGTAGGTGGCCCCCTGCTGGGGCTCGGTGAAGATGCGCAGGTCCATTCGGCCAACTCTAGGTCGAAGCCGTGTCGCGCCCGACACCGCCCGCGGCGTGTCCCGGGACCTGTGGCGCAGCCCTCCGGGACCAAGGTCGCTGGCCGCGACGACCGCACCACGTGAGCCTGTCTGGAGGGACGGCGCGCCGCCGGCGGGCCCACAGCACAGGAGGACCAGATGCAGCGACTCGAGGACCGCGTGGCCCTGGTGACGGGAGCTGCCAGCGGCATCGGCGAGGCCACCGCACACCGGCTCGCGGCGGAGGGGGCGACGGTGTTCGTCACCGACCTCCAGGACGACCTCGGCGAGAAGGTCGTCGCGTCGATCCGCGACGAGGGCGGGACCGCCGAGTACGCCCACCTCGACGTCGCCTCCGAGGCGGGCTGGCAGGAGGTCATGGAGCGGGTCCGCGCGGAGCAGGGTCGGCTGGACATCCTGGTCAACAACGCCGGCATGGGCGACATGTCCCCCATCGAGGACACCTCCCTCGCCGACTGGGAGCGCACCATCGCCGTCGACCAGACCGGCGTCTTCCTCGGCATGAAGGCCGCCGCCGCGCTGCTCAAGGCCTCCGGCCACGGCTCGGTCATCAACATCAGCTCGATCTTCGGCACGGTGGGCGGCTTCGGGACCACCCCCGCCTACCATGCCGCCAAGGGTGCGGTGCGGCTGCTGACGAAGAACACCGCGCTGCACTGGGCGCGCGAGGGAGTGCGCGTGAACTCGATCCACCCCGGCTTCATCGAGACCCCGATCCTGACCACGGTCAAGGGCACCGAGTTCGAGCAGGTCATGACGTCGTGGACCCCGATGAGCCGCCTCGGCCGCCCGGAGGAGATCGCCGCGGGGGTCGCCTACCTCGCCAGTGACGACGCCAGCTACGTCACCGGCTCCGAGCTCTACATCGACGGCGGCTACACGGCCCGGTGAGACCCACCGGTATGCCGTGTGCCCCGGTCCGCGCGGTCGACACCATGGGTGCGTGAGGCGACGCACCGAGGTGACCGGGACGGCCAGGAGGCGCACGGCATACCGGTGCTCCCCGCGGAGACCCAGCGGGTGCGGGGAGCCTCGGCGGCGGCGCGTAGTCTGGTGGGCGGTCCGGGTGTGCTACCGCATACCCGCCTACTTCTGACTGGCAAGGGAGCCGTTTGTGACCGTCGCACCTGAGGGTCGCCGGATGCTGCGCGTCGAGGCGCGCAACGCCGAGACGCCGATCGAGCGCAAGCCGGAATGGATCCGCACCACCGCCAAGATGGGGCCGGAGTACACCGCGCTGCACTCGATGGTGAAGAGCGAGGGGCTGCACACCGTCTGCCAGGAGGCCGGCTGCCCCAACATCTTCGAGTGCTGGGAGGACAGGGAGGCCACGTTCCTCATCGGCGGTGACGTCTGCACCCGGCGCTGCGACTTCTGCGACATCGCCACCGGGCGCCCCACCGCCCTCGACCTCGACGAGCCGCGCCGCGTCGCCGAGTCGGTGCGCCAGATGGGGCTGCGCTACTCCACCGTCACCGGCGTGGCCCGCGACGACCAGCCCGACGGCGCCGCCGGCCTCTATGCCGAGACGATCCGCCAGATCCACGCGCTCAACCCCAACACCGGCGTCGAGATCCTGCCGCCCGACTTCGGTGCACGGCCCGAGCTGGTCGGCCAGGTCTTCGACGCCCGGCCCGAGGTGTTCGCGCACAACCTCGAGACCGTGCCGCGGATCTTCCGCAAGATCCGCCCGGCCTTCACCTACGAGAAGTCGCTCAAGGTCCTCTCGATGGCCCGCGAGGCCGAGCTGGTAACCAAGTCCAACCTCATCCTCGGCATGGGCGAGGAGGACCACGAGATCGAGCAGGCGATCCGCGACCTGCACGACGCCGGCTGCGACATCCTCACGATCACGCAGTACCTGCGCCCCTCCAAGCTGCACCACCCGATCGACCGGTGGGTCAAGCCCGAGGAGTTCGTGCACTGGAGCGAGGTCGCCGAGGAGATGGGCTTCAAGGGCGTCATGGCCGGACCCCTGGTGCGCAGCTCCTACCGCGCCGGACGCCTGTGGGCGCAGGCCATGAAGAAGTGGGGCCGCGAGGTGCCGGCCCACCTGTCGCACCTGGCCGAGGCCGCCTCCTCCCCCGCCCGCCAGGAGGCCGCGTCGCTGGTCCAGCGTGCTCTCGGCAGCGCCTCCTGACCGGTAGTCTGGACACCATGGCCCGCAAGGATTCACCCCAGTCAGCCGTGCCCGAGAAGGCCGGCCGCATCGCCCAGATGCGCCAGATCTTCACGACCGCGCGCGCGGTCGACCCCGCCATCGGCTGGTGGATGCTGCTGGCGCTGCTCGGCGTCACGCTGGTCGGCGTCGTCGTCGGCCTCGTCGTGGGGCACCCGATCTACGCCGGCTTCCTCGGCCTGATGTTCGGTGTCCTCGCGGCCATGGTGGTCATGAGCCGCCGGGCCGAGCGGGCCGCCTACCGCTCGATCGAGGGCCAGCCCGGTGCCGCCGGAGCCGCGCTGTCGGCCCTGCGCCGCGGCTGGTACTACGACCAGCAGCCGGTGGCCGCCGAGGCCGTGCGCCCCGGTGACCTGGCCTCGGCCGCGATGGTGTTCCGCGCCACCGGCCGTCCCGGCGTCGTGCTCGTCGGTGAGGGCCCGTCCTCCCGCGCCACCCGCCTGCTGGAGTCCGAGCGCAAGAAGGTCGTGCGCATCCTGCCCGGCGTGCCGGTCACGGTGCTGCGCATCGGCGACGACGCGAACGCGGTCCCGGTCCGCAAGCTCGCCAACCAGATCCGCAAGCTCAAGCCCACCCTCACCAAGGAGGAGGCGGCGCAGGTCAACAAGCGGCTCAAGGCCCTCGGCGGCACGCGTCCACCGATCCCCGCCGGCGTCGACCCCAACCGGGTGCGCATGGACCGCAAGGCGATGCGCGGCCGCTGACGTCGCAGGAAGCGGCCATCGACCCGGGCCGCTGACGTATTCTCCCGACCGAACACCGCTCAGCCCGCGTTTCCGGCCCGTCCGGGGCAGGAAACGCGGGCTGAGGCGTGTCCGGACGCCGCCCGGGCAAATGGCCGTCTGGACATGCGGCCCGTGGGTAGCGTGCCGCCCATGCCACGTGCCCAACGCGTCCTCCTGCTCGTCTTCGACACGTTCGCCGAGTTCGAGGTCTCCATCCTCGTGACGGCGCTCCGTGGCACGGCGCACTCCGTGACGACGGTCGGGGTCGACCGGTCGCCGGTCACCACCACCGGCCGGCTGACCGTGCTGCCGGACCGGGCCGTGCCCGAGGTCGACCCGGCGGACTTCGACGCCCTCGTCGCGCCCGGCGGCGACACGTCCGTCGTCCTGGGTCACGAGCCGCTGCGGCGGCTGGTACGCCACTTCGCAGACACCGGCAAGCTCATCGCCGCCATCTGCGGTGGCCCTGCGGTCCTCGGCGACGCAGGCGTCCTCGACGACCGACGGTTCACGGCCTCTCTGACCCCCACGGACCGCGCCTGGTGCGGCGTCGAGGGCAGGGGGTCGATGGTGCCGGAGCTCGTCGTGGTGGACGACCCGCTGGTCACCGCGACGGGCTCGAGCTACCTGGCCTTCGCGGAGGAGGTGCTGCGCCGGCTCGAGGGCGCCACCGCCCCCGACCTGGCCTACTTCCGGGTGCCGTCGCTGGCCTGACCACCCGGACACGCGGCATACCCCTGACCCGCGTCCCGGCCCGGCGGGCCGGGTATGCCGGGTGGCCGGGTGCGCCGTTGGCGGCCGCGGTCAGCGGGTGCGGATGATGACGGTGCCGGCGGCCTTGTCGTGCAGGCCGCGCTCGTCCTTGTCCCAGATCAGGGCCGGGACCGCGATCGCCAGCAGGAGGCTGCGGACCAGACCGGGCACCGGGCCGGCCGGCGCCCCGCCGAGCCGGACGACGCGCAGACCCATGATGCGGTGGCCCACGGTGAACCCGACCGTGCCGACGAGCAGGACGTTCTCCGCGAAGAACACCGCCAGGGGCAGCAGCCCACCGGCACCGCCGCGGCCGAACTCGCCGCCGAGGAGGGCGACGGCCACGAGCTGGCTGAGCGTCCAGTCGATGAGGATCGCCACCAGCCTCCGTCCGAACCGGGCCACCGAGCCGGGGCCGTGCTCGGGCAGGCCGAGGCGCTGCCCGGGATAGGTGCCTTCGCCTGCGCGTGCTGCGCGCGGGCCCTCGATCCACGAGCCGACGTCCTTGCGGTCCACCACGGGAGACAGGTTACGTCGGTCACGCCGCGGACCGCGCGGGGTGCCCCGTCCGTAACACCGGGGAAACATTCGGGTCATGGTCGGGAAATCCCGGGGGGCTAAGGTCGTACGCGACCCACCCGGGCCGGCGATCGTGCCCGCCCCACCACAGGAGGTTGGATGTTCAGCAACGCTGACGAGGTCCTCAAGTTCATCAAGGACGAGGACGTCAAGTTCGTCGATGTGCGCTTCTGCGACCTGCCGGGCGTGATGCAGCACTTCAACGTGCCTGCTCAGACGTTCGACGCGGACGCTTTCTCGAACGGCCAGATGTTCGACGGCTCCTCGATCCGGGGTTTCCAGGCGATCCACGAGTCCGACATGAAGCTCATCCCGGACCCGACGACCGCCTACGTCGACCCGTTCCGCAAAGAGAAGACGCTGATCCTCAACTTCTCCATCGTGGACCCGTTCACGGACGAGCCGTACAGCCGCGACCCGCGCAACATCGCCGCCAAGGCCGAGGCCTACCTGAAGTCGACCGGCATCGCCGACACCGCCTACTTCGGTGCCGAGGCCGAGTTCTACGTCTTCGACGACGTGCGCTTCGAGACCAAGCAGAACGCCGGCTACTACTTCATCGACTCCATCGAGGCCGCGTGGAACTCCGGCCGCGAGGAGGAGGGTGGCAACCAGGGCTACAAGACCCGCTACAAGGGCGGCTACTTCCCCGTGCCGCCGGTGGACCACTTCGCCGACATCCGCGACGAGATGACGCTGACCCTGGGCGACGTGGGCCTCGCCGTCGAGCGCGCCCACCACGAGGTCGGCACCGCCGGCCAGCAGGAGATCAACTACCGCTTCAACTCGATGCTGAACGCGGCCGATGACGTGCTGAAGTTCAAGTACATCATCAAGAACGTCGCCTGGAAGCACGGCAAGACGGCGACCTTCATGCCCAAGCCGCTCTTCGGTGACAACGGCTCCGGCATGCACAGCCACCAGTCGCTGTGGAAGGACGGCGAGCCGCTGTTCTACGACGAGCGCGGCTACGGCGGCCTGTCCGACACCGCCCGCTGGTACATCGGTGGCCTGCTCAAGCACGCCCCGTCGCTGCTGGCCTTCACGAACCCGACGGTGAACTCCTACCACCGCCTGGTCCCCGGCTACGAGGCGCCGGTCAACCTGGTCTACTCGGCCCGCAACCGCTCCGCCTGCGTGCGTATCCCGATCACGGGCACCTCGCCCAAGGCCAAGCGCATCGAGTTCCGCGTGCCGGACCCGTCGGCCAACCCCTACCTGGCGTTCTCGGCCATGCTCATGGCCGGCATCGACGGCATCAAGAACCGCATCGAGCCGCCGGAGCCGGTGGACAAGGACCTCTACGAGCTCCCGCCGGAGGAGCACAAGGCGATCCAGCAGGTCCCGGGCTCGCTGCCCGAGGTGCTCAACGCGCTCGAGGCCGACCACGAGTACCTCCTCGAGGGCGACGTGTTCACCAAGGACCTCATCGAGACGTGGATCGACTGGAAGCGCGTCAACGAGGTCGACCCGATCCGCTTCCGCCCGCACCCGCACGAGTTCGAGATGTACTTCGACATCTGACAGCCCCCGGTCCAGCCGACCGCAGAGGCCGGCTGACCTGCACCGATGCGACGGCAGGCTCCCGTGGGAGCCTGCCGTCGCACTTTTGGTCGCACAATCGGTCCGCGCTCTTCAGCGGGACCTCCCCCCACCGGGATGAGGAAGCGCGAAGCTGCCGGCATCGGTCTCCGCCGCGACGCCGGGCATCGGCGACGCCCTCCTCGGGCTCGTGGTCGCGGGCGCTCAGGCGTCCTGGACGACGGCAGCCCCGCGCTGCCGGGCCCCGCCCGCCGGCTGCACCGCGATGGGGGCGCCGAGCCACTCGACCGGGATACCGAAGCCCTCGACCAGGGCCAGCGCATCCGGGCGCAGCTCCGCGCACAGTGCGTTGACGGCGGCCGTGACGGCCTTGGCCCGCCCAGGCGTCAGCCGCCCGTGCTCGAGGAACCACCCCTTGTCCTGCTCGATGGTGGCCAGGGCGTACAGGTCGCAGACCGTCGACAGCGTGGCCCGGGCCTGCGGGTCGGTGCACGCCTCGATGCCGGCGACGAACGCCTCGAGCACCACTCGGTCGACGTGCGCCCGGGCCGCCCGCAGCACGTGGTCCTGCGCGGCGTTGAACACCGCGAACGGGTCCGCGCCGGGTGCCCCGGCCCGGCGCAGCCGCCGGGCCAGGCCGTCGAGGACGTGGCTTTCCCGGTCCTGGAACAGGCGCAGGTGCAGCGCGCGGTCGCGCAGGTCGGTGTCGCCGGTTCGCGGACCGGCGCCGCCGAGCCGCTCGAGCAAGGGGCGGGTCGCGGTGCGCTCGATGACACTGCCGGCGATCTGGCCGGCAGCGAAACGGACCATACCCAGGGTGTCGAGGTCGCCGAAGGTGTCGCGGTACTCGGTGAGCAACCCCTTGGCGACCAGCTGCAGCAGCACGGTGTTGTCGCCCTCGAACGTGGTGAACACATCGGTGTCCGCCTTGAGCGCCGGCAACCGGTTCTCGGCCAGGTAGCCGGCGCCGCCGCAGGCCTCGCGGCAGGTCTGGATGGTGGAGGTGGCATGCCAGGTGACCACCGCCTTGATGCCGGCGACCCGCGACTCCAGCTCCCGCTGGGTGAGCTCGTCGGGCTCGGCGGCGGTCTGCAGATCGTGCAGGGAGGCAACCAGCTCGTTCTGGGCGAACTGCAGCGCATAGCTCGTGGCCAGGGCCGGCAGCAGCTTGCGCTGGTGCGTCCGGTAGTCGAGCAGGAGGACCTCCTCCTCGCTGCCGGGGGCGGCGAACTGGCGCCGCTGCGCGGCATACCGGATGGCGATGGCCAGCGCGGTCTTCGTGGCGCTGCCCGCCGCGCCGGCCACGCTCACCCGGCCGCGCACCAGGGTGCCCAGCATGGTGAAGAAGCGGCGGCTCTCGTTCTCGATCGGGCTGGAGTAGGTGCCGTCCTCGGCGACGTCGCCGAACCGGTTGAGCAGCGCCGTGCGCGGCACGCGGACGTGGTCGAAGGCCAGCGTGCCGTTGTCGACGCCGGCGAGGCCGGCCTTGGCACCGCAGTCGCCGATCGCGATACCGGGGCAGGCGCGGCCGGCCTCGTCGCGGATGGGCACGAGCAGCGCGTGCACCCCGTGGCTGCGGCCTCCGGTCACGAGCTGGGCGAAGACCACCGCGAGGCGTCCGTCCCGGGCAGCGCCTCCGATGTAGGTCTTGACTGCCCCCTCGTGCGGGGTGTCGACGACGAACTCACCGGTGCCGGGGTCGTAGGTGGCGGTGGTGTGCAGGTGCTGCACGTCGCTGCCGTGCCCGACCTCGGTCATCGCGAAGCAGCCGGGCAGCGCGAAGGAGATGACGTCCTCCAGGTAGCGCTCGTGGTGCTCCCTCGCGCCCAGGTTGACGATGGCGCCGCCGAAGAGCCCCCAGTGCACGCCGGCCTTGACCAGCAGGGACAGGTCCCCGTGCGCGAGCATCTCGAACGCGGTCACCGACGCGCCGACGTCGTTCCTGCCGCCGTACCCCACCGGGAACCCGTTGCGCGGGTGCCCCGTGCCGGCCAGGACGCGCATCTGCTCGAACACCCTCGCCCGGTGCGCCTCCTGGTCGAGCGTCGGGTCGGTCAGCAGGTCCTCGGGTGTGAACCGCTCTCGGGCCTCCTGCCGGACCTGGGCCCAGCGGCCGTCGAGCGCGGCGCGCAGCGCGGCGCCGAGCGGGGTCAGGTCGGTCATTGGCTCTCCTCGGGGACGACGGGTCGGTCAGGGGGCCGCAGGGCTCCGGCGAGGCCGCCCCAGGCCAGGTCGGTGACCTGTCTGGCGAGCACCTCGCGGGGCTCGCGGTCCGGCTGGGCGATCCAGTGGTCGGCGGCGGCCCGGACCAGGCCGATCAGGCTGTGCGCCCACGTGCCGGCGGCGCGGTCGTTGCGCCCCTCCCGGCGCAGGCGCGCGGCCAGGACGGCGGTGACCTGCTCGGCGATCCTGGAGGTCAGGCCCTCCACCGGGTCGTCGGACACCGGGGTGTCCAGCAGCGGGCGAGTCACCACGAAGCGGTAGACCTCGGGGTCGCGCTCGACCAGCATGAGGTAGCTGTCGACCGCGGCCGCAACGAGCGCACGGGGGTCGCCACCAGCGCCGGGCGTGGCCAGCGCCGAGCCGAGGTCACGCAGGATGAGGTCGTCCACGGCGGCCACCACGGCGCGGTAGAGCCCGGCACGGTCGGTGAAGTGCCGGTAGATGACGGTCTTGCTGGTGCCCGCCTGCGCGGCGATCTGGTCCATGCCCACCCCGGCCCCGTGCCGGCGGATGGCCTTCATCGTCGCCTCCACCAGCTCGGCGCGCCGGGCCTGGCGGTGCTCGGCCCACCGGGTGTCACGCCCGTCAGCCCGGGCGGCACGTGTGCTGGGGCTCATGCCGGGACAGTACCGCGTACTCGGCGTACCTGCTACTTTCGGTATCAGGAACGTGCACGGCTCCCCGCACCATCGCGACAGCTGGAGGAACCCTTGGCCCCGCAGTCTCCCCACCCGGTCTACGTGGTCGGCGCCAACCGCATCCCGTTCGCCCGCGCGAACGGGCCCTACGCTCACGCGTCGAACCAGGACATGCTCACCACCGTCATCGACGGCCTGGTCGCGCGCTGCGGCCTCGCCGGCGAGCAGGTCGGCGAGGTCGCTGCCGGCGCGGTGCTCAAGCACAGCCGTGACTTCAACCTCACCCGCGAGGCGGTCCTGGGCTCCCACCTGTCGCCGTGGACGCCTGCCTACGACGTGCAGCAGGCCTGCGGCACCGGCCTGGAGACCGCGGTCCTCGTCGCCAACAAGATCGCCCTCGGCCAGATCGACTGCGGTATCGCCGGAGGCGTCGACACCGCCAGCGACGCGCCGATCGCGGTCAACGAAGGGCTGCGCCAGACACTGCTGGAGGCCAACCGGGCCCGCGGCCTCGGCGACCGGGTCAAGGCCCTGGCCGGGCTGCGCCCCGGCCAGGTCGTGCCCGAGATCCCACGCAACGCCGAGCCCCGCACCGGCCTGGCCATGGGTGAGCACCAGGCCCTCACCACGGCCGACTGGGGCATCACCCGCGAGGCCCAGGACGAGCTCGCCGCCGCCAGCCACCACAAGCTGGCCGCCGCCTACGACCGAGGCTTCTTCGACGACCTGCTCACCCCCTACCTCGGCCTCACCCGCGACCAGAACCTGCGCGCGCACACCTCGGTGGACAAGCTGGCCGCGCTGAAGCCGGTCTTCGGTGAGGGCGAGGGTGCCACCATGACGGCCGGCAACTCCACCCCGCTGACCGACGGCGCCTCCGCGGTGCTGCTCGCGACCCGGGAGTGGGCCGAGGCCCACGGTCTGCCGCTGCTGGCCCGGTTCGTCGACGCCACCACGGCCGCGGTCGACTACGTGCACGGTGACGAGGGGCTGCTCATGGCCCCCGCGTATGCCGTGCCCCAGCTCCTCGCGCGAAACGGCTTGAGCCTGCAGGACTTCGACTTCTACGAGATCCACGAGGCCTTCGCCTCGACCGTGCTGTGCACCCTCGCGGCGTGGGAGGACGAGGCCTTCTGCCGCAACCGGCTGGGACTGGACGCACCGCTGGGGGCGATCGACCGCAGCCGGCTCAACGTCAACGGCTCCTCCCTCGCGACCGGTCACCCGTTCGCCGCGACCGGCGGCCGCATCGTGGCCACGCTGGCGAAACTGTTGTCCGAGAAGGGATCTGGTCGCGGCCTGGTGTCCATCTGCGCCGCCGGCGGCCAGGGCGTCGTCGCCATCCTGGAGGCCGCAGCATGAGCGACCGGTACCTCGACCTCGTAGGCAGCGGGCTGGGCCGCACCCTCGCCGCCCGGCTCGGGCTGCCCCGCCCCACTCCCCTGCGCCGGTATGCCCTGGGCCAGCCGGTGCTGGAGGGCCCTGCTGTGTTGGCCGGTGTCGGCGCCGCGCCCCTCCTGACCCGGGTGCGTGACGCCCTGGAGCATGCCGGCGTCCAGATCCAGGACACCGCGGCAGCATCAGACGAAGGCGCCGCGCGGCTCGGTGCCGTCGTGGTCGACGCCAGCGCGGCCCGCACGGTCGGCGACCTCGAGGCGGTCCGCGCCGCCCTCGTGCCCACGCTGAAGCGGCTCGGGTCGTGCGCCCGGGTGCTGCTGCTGGGGACCCCGCCGGCGCAGCTCACCGCGCCGGCCGAGGCCGCCACCCAGCATGCACTCGAGGGCATCGTCCGCAGCGTCGCCAAGGAGCTGCGCGAGGGTGCCACCGCCAACCTCCTGCTCGTCGCCGAGGGCGGCGAGACGGCGCTGGCCGCACCCGTGCGCTTCTTCCTCTCCGCCCGCTCGGCCTACGTCGACGGGCAGGTGCTGCAGGTCGGCCCCGGCGCCCCGCAGGGCGCGGTTGACCTCGACCACCCGCTGGCCGGCAAGGTGGCCGTGGTGACAGGCGCAGCACGGGGCATCGGCGCCGCCATCGCCGAGGTCCTGGCCCGGGACGGCGCCACCGTGCTCTGCGCCGACGTCCCGGCAGCGGGCGACTCCCTGGCCGCCGTGGCCAACCGGGTCGGGGGCACCGCGCTGCAGCTGGACATCACCACCCCGGACGCCGGTGAGCGCATCGCCGCCCACGTCGCCCAGAGGCACGGGCAGCGGCTCGACGTCATCGTGCACAACGCCGGCATCACCCGCGACAAGCTGCTGGTCAACACCGACGCCGACCGGTGGGCCAGCGTGCTGGCGGTCAACCTCGAGGCCCAGCTGCGGATCAACGACGTGCTGCTCGACGCCACCCGGGAGGGCGCCCTGGCCGACGGCGGACGGGTCATCAGCGTGTCCTCGACCAGCGGGATCGCCGGCAACCGGGGTCAGGCCAGCTACGCTGCGAGCAAGGCCGGCGTGATCGGGCTGGTCCAGGCGCTCTCGGCCCAGGTTGCCGGGCGAGGCATCACCGTCAACGCCGTGGCGCCGGGCTTCATCGAGACCGAGATGACCGCCCGGATGCCGCTCGGCACCCGCGAGGTGGGGCGCCGGATCAACAGCCTGGGCCAGGGCGGCAGCCCGGTCGACGTCGCGGAGGCGATCGCGTTCCTCGCTCAGCCGGACAACGCCGGGGTCACCGGCCAGGTGCTGCGCGTGTGCGGCCAGAGCATGATCGGGGCCTGAGCCGTGGCCGAGGACACCAGGACCCTGTCCCTGAGCCGGTCCCCCAGCCTCGCTGGGCTCTTCGCCCGGGCGGCGCTGACCGCGCGGGGACGCAGTGGCCCGCTGCCCGACCTTGAGGTGCTGCGCACCGGGGTGCGGGTCGACCGGACCCATCTCGCGGCATACGACCGGGTCTGCGGGTTCACCCTGCACGACACGCTCCCCGCGACCTACCTGCACGTGCTGGTCTTCCCGCTGCAGGTCACCCTGATGGCCGAGCCCGGCTTCCCGCTGGCGCTGCCCGGCTTGGTGCACGTGCGCCAGCGCATCGCGCAGCACCGGCCCGTGGACGCGGGGGAGGCGCTGGACCTGCGCGCGACGGCGACCGGCCTGCGCCCCCACCCCAGGGGCGCGCAGGTCGACCTCGTCGGTGAGGTCCGGTCCGGCAACGAGCTGGTCTGGGAAGGGCGCAGCACGTACCTCTCCCGCGGCGCCACGGCGCCACCCGGTGACGGCGCCCCCGAGGCGCCTCTGGACGTCGACGTGGACCGCCTCAGGCACCCCACCGCCACCTGGCGGGTCCCGGCGGATCAGGGCCGGCGCTATGCGGCGGTCAGCGGGGACGTCAACCCGATCCACCTGAACCCGTTGGCTGCCAAGGCGTTCGGCTTCCCGCGGGCCATCGCCCACGGCATGTGGACGATGGCGCACGCCCTCGCCTCCGTCGAGGCGCGACTGCCAGGGCGGTATGCCGCGGACGTCGCCTTCCGGGCGCCGGTCCTGCTGCCCTCGACGGTCGACCTGCTGGCCTCCCCGGTCGCGCCCGGGGGCTGGGACCTGGTGGTGCGCTCGGGCGACCTGGAGCACCTGCGCGGGACCGTCCGCCCGGGGTGAGCCCGGACGCTGGAGACACCTCCTCGTTGAGGGCCGGGTCGGGTTTCAACGCGCTCACTTCATCAGGCGCAGCTCGGCGAACTGTGAGATGGCCACGCTGAGCATGCCAGCGGCCATGAGCCACGCGAACAGGTTGTGCGTGGCCCAACCCAGGACCACGCTCACCACGCAGACAAGAACGGCAGCGATGAACACCACGAGCCGGGCGGATCTGCCCACGGCGACCAGCGTGGCACGACGCGCCCTTCGGCGGGACCCCTCGGTGCCATCAGCCGGGGCGGCCCGCTCGCGGATTCGGCGGATGTCGTCGTTGACCTGCCCGGACGGATGCGTCAGGCCGTTCCTTGCGGGGAGACGACGGCGCATGCTGACGGGGTGAGCGATCACGGTGACGGGTCCCGATCGCAGCCCCTTTCCATGATCGGCGCGACTGGGGTTCGGTCGTTCGCGTCGAGAGCGGCCGATGTCTTCTGGGACCTGGAGCAGGTCGGCTGTCTGCAGGTCGGGGTGCTGCAACCCGCATCCGGCAACGGTGCATCCGGGCATGCTGAGCTCTGCACCTGGCGGATGACCCTCGACGCCGGCCGGGGCCGGAAGCTCGGACTGGGAGAGACCCTCTACGGGCGAGTTGGCGATGGGTCGACCGCGCTCGGGGAATGGCGCCGAGACTGGTTCACGCTCATGGGTCACCGGTTTCAGCTGGAGTGGCAGGCGAGGAAGTAGCGTCTCAGCCCGGCATGGTTCGTGCGCGAGCTCGGGCGGGTGGTCCTCCTCCGACGGAGTGACGTCATCCGCCGGGGATGATGACCCCCGTTCCGGGTCGCCACAGGGTCGTCACGTGTGAGTGTGCTCCACCGCGCACTGACCCAGCATCGTGGCGTTCGTGTCCGTCGTGTTACGGGCGCCGATGACCGACCTGGAGATGACATGCGTGAGCCCGACCGCACGACTCTGCCGTTGACCACGCCGACGTTCGAGGGAACGGCGAACCGCACCCTCAGGGGCTCGAAACCCGACTGGGACCTGATCCGTCATCCGGAACCCCCTCAGGGCGCGCCGAACGTGTTGCTGGTGCTGATCGACGACGCCGGGTTCGGGAACCCGAGCACCTTTGGTGGGCCGATACAGACCCCGAACTACACCCGGCTCGCCGAAGCCGGGTTGCGGTACAACCGGTTCCACGTCACCGCACTGTGCTCCCCCACCCGTGCCGCCCTGCTGACCGCGCGGAACAACCACGCCGTCGGCTTCGGCTCCGTGGGTGAGTTCTCCAGCGGGTTCCCCGGCTACACCGCCATGGTGCCGCTCGAGTGTGCCCCGCTACCGCGAATCCTGCGTGACAACGGCTACAGCACGGCCGCCTTCGGCAAGTGGCACCTGACGCCGGACGGGCAGCAGGGACCCGCCGGCCCGCTGGGGCGCTGGCCGACCGGGTGGGGCTTCGACTACTTCTACGGCTTCCTCGGGGGCGACTCCGGGCAGTGGGACCCCTGCCTTGCCGAGAACCAGAAGATCATCGGGACCCCGGCGGAGTACTACGACGAGCAGAGCCCCTACTACCTGCCCGACGCGATGGCCGACAGGACCATCGAGTGGCTGCACGGCGTGCGTGGGCAGGACGCGCGCAAGCCGTTCTTCGTCTACTTCTCCACCGGGTGCAGCCACGCCCCTCACCACGTCGCCTCCGAGTGGGCCGACAGGTACAAGGGGCAGTTCGACCAGGGGTGGGACCGCTTGCGGGAAGAGGTCTTCGCGCGGCAGAAGGAGCTCGGCGTCGTCCCTGCGGACGCGGAGCTCACGACGCGGGACGATGCCTTCCCGGCATGGGACGACGTTCCCCCGCGGCTGAAGGCCTTCTACGCACGCCAGATGGAGGTCTACGCGGGGTTCTCGGAGAACGCCGACCACAACGTGGGCCGGGTCGTCGACGCGATCGAGGAGCTGGGCGAGCTCGACAACACCCTGGTCATCTGGATCTGGGGCGACAACGGTGCCAGCATGGAGGGCACCATCACCGGCTCGTTCAACGAGATGACGATGCAGAACGGCATCCCGCTCACCGACGAGATGCAGCTGCAGCTCTCCGAACGCTACGGCGGCGAGGAGTCCTGGGGTGCCCCGATCATGGACCCGCACTACTCGGCGGCCTGGGCCTGGGCCGGGAACACCCCGTTCAAGTGGGGCAAGCAGGTCGGGTCGCACCTCGGCGGCACACGAAACCCGATGGTCATCCACTGGCCCGAGCGCGTCGTCGACCCCGGCGGGCTGCGCTCCCAGTTCACGCACGTGACCGATGTCGGCGCGACGATTCTCGACATCGCCGGCATCCCGGCCCCGTCCCGGGTCGACGGGGTGAAGCAGGAACCGCTGCACGGCGTCACCTTCGCCGACACGCTGATCGACGCCGCCGCGCCCGAACGCCACACCCAGCAGTACTTCGAGACGATCGGCAACCGAGCGATGTACA
>NZ_DASVZH010000328.1:0-11762 GCF_036391795.1 Oryzihumus sp. | reverse complement strand
GACGACGAAGGGCCCGGCCAGGTGGCCGGGCCCTTCGTCGTGAGGGTGGAACAGGGCGACGTACCCATGAGTGGTGGAGGTGGCGGGAATCGAACCCGCGTCCGCTGACGTGAATCCAGGGCTTCTCCGGGTGCAGTGCGCTGAGGAGTTTCTCGGCCCCAGAGCTCGCGCGCACACGTCCTCTGACAGGCCCAGTCGAGTAAGAGTCCCGCGCAGTCCCCCGACATGACTGCGCAGCAAGCTACCTAGCTGACGCCAGGATCTCGGTCAGTAGCGAACCGAGGCTGACGGACTTCGGGGCTCGCTCAGGCGGCGAGGGCGAAGTCGGTGCGCTTGGAATTGGCACCTATGTGTTTACAGGGAGCGTTGACGAGATGACCCTGCATCCTCGACCCGCTTCCCCTGGAATGACGACCAACGTCGAAACCGATCACCCCCATGGGGTGGCTACGTCGCACTGTTCACTTCTCAACCTGCTGCCGGCTCGGTGCCGGTGCACCAAGCCTATCCGTCCAACGGACGGGACCGCCAAGCCATTCCCGGTATGCCGGGTGGCCGCCCCCGCGCGACCCTCCCTGGGCGAGCCGGGACATGGGTCTCTGGTCGTCGCGGCCCGCCGCGGCTTGGCTTCGGGGCATGGACAGCCAGCCACACGGCATACCGGCGGGTGGTGCGGTCGGTGTGGCGACGCAGCGGGCGAGGAGGCCGGTCGGCCCCGAGCCGGTGCTGCGCGCCGAACACCTCGTGCGCCGGTTCGGCGACCGGGTGGCAGTCGACGACGTCGGCTTCGCGGTTGCCCCCGGCGAGACGTACGGCCTGCTCGGGCCCAACGGCGCCGGGAAGACCACGACGATCCGGCTGGTCTGCGGGCTGCTGACCCCCGACGCGGGGCGGGTGAGCATCGGGGGCCACCTCATGGACGGCGGCGGCAGGGCCGCCAAGGCGCTGGTCGGCTACGTGCCCCAGGAGGTGGCGCTCTACCCGGACCTGACGGCGCGGGAGAACCTGCGCTTCTTCGGCCGGCTCTACGCCCTGCCACGGCGGGTGCTGCAGCAGCGGGTCGAGGAGGTGCTGGACCTGGTCGACCTACGCGACCGCGCGGAGGACCGGGTGGACTCCTTCTCCGGCGGGATGCGGCGCCGGCTCAACATCGGGGCCGGGCTGCTGCACCGACCGACGCTGCTGGTGCTCGACGAGCCGACCGTCGGCGTCGACCCGCAGAGCCGGCACGCGATCCTGGAGAGTGTGCGCCGGTTCGGTGCCGGCGGGATGGCGGTGCTCTACACGACGCACTACATGGAGGAGGCGGAGCGCATCTGCGACCGGGTCGGGATCATCGACCACGGCCGGCTGGTCGCCGAGGGGACGCGCCGCGAGCTGGTCTCCCGCCTCGGGGAGCGCGACCGGATCACGCTGACCGGCACCGGTGACCTGGCCGCGTTCGCGACCGCCTGCCGCGCGCTGGCGGGGGTCGACGGGGCCGACGTCTCCGGCCCGGAGGTTCACCTCGTCGTGCACGACGGGCGCCGCTTGCTGCCCGCCGTGCTCGAGGCCGCCGACCGGGCCGGCGCGGCGGTGAGCTCGGTCGACGTCGCCGAGCCCGACCTCGAGGCGGTCTTCCTGCACCTGACCGGCACCGCGCTGCGGGAGTGAGGGTGCCGGTCGCGCTCGTCATCGCGCTCAAGGACCTGCGGCAGCGACTGCGCGACCGGTCCGCGCTCATCCTGGGCTTCGTGGCCCCGCTCGCGGTGGCCGGCCTGATCAGCCTGGCGTTCGGCGGGGTCGACACCTTCCACGCCGACGTGGCGGTCGTCGACCACGACAGGGGTCCGGTGTCCGCCGGGTTCGCCGGCTTCCTGACCAGCCCCGAGCTCGCCGACCTCGTGACGGTGCGCCGGGTCGCCGACGACGCCACGGCGGCCCGGATGGTGCGCGACGGTACCGTCGGGGCCGCCTTCGTCCTGCCCGCCGGGTGGTCCGGGGCGATGCACGGCAGCGGACCGACCCCGGACGTGACGGTCCTCGCGGGCGTCGACTCCCCCGTGGCCGGTCAGGTGGCCGGTTCGCTGGCCGAGGCGTTCTCGGCCCAGCTCGACGCGGACCGGCTCTCGGTCGCCGCCGCCCTGGCCGCCGGCGCAGCACCCACCCGGGTCGCCGAGCTGACCGCCGCCGCGGCGCAGGGCCGGCTGCCGGAGTCCGTGGTCGAACGGGCCGCCGGCACCAAGGTGCTCTCGTCGCGCAGCTACTACGCCCCGGCGATGGGCATCTTCTTCCTGCTGTTCGCCATCGGCTTCGGCGCGCGCAGCTTCTTCCAGGAGCGCAGCGCCGGCACCCTCGACCGGATCGCGGCGGCGCCGGTGGGGCCGGGCACCATCCTGCTGGGCAAGTCGCTGGCCACCTTCGCCTACGGGGCGATCAGCCTGGGCACCGTCGCCCTGGCCACGTCGCTGGTGTTCCGCGCCGACTGGGGGCCACCGCCGATGGTCGTGGCGCTGGTGCTGGCCCTGTCCTTCACGCTCGTCGGGCTGACCGCCCTGGTCATCACCGTCGCCCGGACCGAACGGCAGGCTGACGGGATCGCGGCCATGCTGACCTTCGGCCTGGTCCTGCTCGGCGGCAACTTCATCTTCATCAGCGCCGCGCCGCCCGCCGTGCGCACACTGTCCCTGTTCACCCCCAACGGCTGGGCGCTGCGCGCCTTCACCGACCTGGCCGGTGGCGCCGGCTGGACCGCGGCGGTGCCGCCCCTGTTGGCGATCCTGGCCTTCGGCGCCGTGGCGATGGGCGTGGCGGTCCTCCTGCGCCGGCGGGTGCTGGCATGAGCCCGGCGGATGTCCGCAGGAGCCCGGCGGAGGCCGGCCTGAGCCCGACCGCGAGCCGGCGGCGGCCATGAACGCCGCCCTGGCGCTGGCTGGCGCCGAGCTGCGGCGAGTGGTCCGCGACCGGACCGCGCTGTTCTTCATGGTGCTGCTGCCCGTGCTGGTCATCCTGCTCATCGGCGCGACCGTCTCGGGCAACACCTCGACCCGGGTGGGCATCGTCGGTGGCGGCACCGGGCCGCTGGCCGGCCGGCTCGCCCAGGACCTGGGCCGCGCCCCCCAGCTGGAGACCCGGACGTTCTCCTCCCCGGCCGACAGCGTGGCGGCCCTGCGCCGCGGCGAGGTCGCGGCGGTCGTCGAACTCCCGCCGGACCTGGACCGCCGCCTGGCCGGTGGCGGGTCCGCGACGGTTGCGGTGGTGACCACCTCCGCCGTCGCGCAGTCGGCCCAGGGAGCGCTGTCGACGGTGCGCGCCGTCGTGGCCCGGCACGCCGCCACCGTGCAGGCGGCCCGCTTCGTCACCCAGCACAGCGCCGTGGGGCTGGGCGACGCCCTGACGCTGGCCCGGACCGTCGAGGCGGCCTCGCCGCCGACCCGGGTGACGACCACGGTCGTGGACAGCACGGCGGACACGCTGCCGCTCGGCTTCAGCTACAGCGCGCCGACCATGCTTGTGCTCTTCGTCTTCGTCAACGCCCTCGCCGGCGGGGCCGCGATGATCCAGACCCGGCGCACCGGGGTGTTCGCGCGGGCCCTGGCCGCCCCGGTCCGCCCGCGGGACATCGTGCTGGGCGAGGGACTGTGCTACCTGCTGCTGGCGCTGGGCCAGGCGGCGCTCATCGTGCTCGTCGGGGCCGTGCTGTTCGGGGTGAGCTGGGGCAACCCGCTCGCCGCGGTCGCCCTGGTGGGGACGTGGGCGCTGGTGGGCACCGGGGCCGGGTTGCTCTCGGGCACGCTCTTCCGCACCCCGGAGCAGGCCAGCGCCATCGGGCCGGCGATCGGCATCGCCTTCGGCATGCTCGGTGGCTGCATGTGGCCGCTGGAGATCGTGCCGCCGGCGGTGCGCGCCCTGGGCCACCTGACCCCGCACGCCTGGGCCGTCGACGCGTGGGTGGTGCTGCTCTCCCGCGGCGGGGGGCTGCTGGACATCCTCGGCCAGCTGGCGGTGCTGCTCGCGTTCGCCGCAGGACTGCTCGTGCTGGCGTCGCTGCGCCTGCGCCGCTCACTGGCGACCTGACCGCCTGCGGCGGGCGGACGGCATACCCCGGGGTGAGGACCCTCACGCCCGCTGGCGGAAGGGTGGGTCGCACCCCATGGTTGCCTAGGGAGGCCCGACCCGGGCCCCGAACACCCCCCCAACCTGAAAGGGCGTCCTCCCCCATGACGACCAGCCGCGAGTGGCACCTGACCCGGCGACCCCACGGGGAGCCCGTCGACGAGGACTTTGCGCTCGTCGACGTGGAGCTGCCCGAGCCCGACGCCGGCCAGGTCGTCGTCCGCAACACGTTCCTGTCGGTCGACCCCTACATGCGCGGCCGGATGAACGACGCCAAGTCCTACGTCCCGCCGTTCGAGCTCGACAAGCCCATGGACGGCGAGGCGGTCGGCGTGGTGGAGGCCGTCGGCCCGGACGCCGTGGACGCCACCGGCACGCCGATCTCGGTGGGCGACACCGTGATCCACCCGCTCGGCTGGCGCACCCGCGCGCTCGTGCCGGCCAAGCACGCCCGCGTGCTCGACACCGACCTCGCGCCCGCACAGGCCTACCTCGGGGTCCTCGGGATGCCGGGGCTGACCGCCTACGCCGGCCTGCTGCGGGTCGCACAGTTCACCGAGGGCGACGCCGTGTTCGTCTCCGCCGCGGCCGGTGCCGTCGGCTCCCTCGTCGGCCAGATCGCCCGGCTCAAGGGAGCCTCCCGCGTCGTCGGCAGCGCCGGCGGCCCCGAGAAGGTGCAGTGGCTCCAGGACGACGCCGGGTTCAACGCCGCCGTCGACTACAAGGCCGCGCCGATCCGCCAGGGCCTGGCCGAGGCCGCTCCCGAGGGCATCGACGTCTACTTCGACAACGTGGGCGGCGACCACCTCGAGGCCGCCATCGGCGCCCTGCGGCAGAACGGTCGCGCGGCCCTGTGCGGGGCGATCTCGGTCTACAACAACACGGAGGCGGCCCCCGGACCGCGCAACCTGGCGATGATCATCGGCAAGCGCCTGACCCTGCGCGGCTTCATCGTCTCCGACCACCGCGACCTGCGCCCGCAGTTCGAGGCCGAAGTCGGCCAGTGGCTGGCCGAGGGCAAGATCGCCTGGCGCGAGACCGTCGTCGACGGCATCGAAAGCGCCGTCGAGGGCTTCCGCGGCCTGCTCACCGGTGGCAACACCGGCAAGATGCTGATCCGCCTCTGACGCCTTCCGGCACACCGGACACCGCTCGGCCCGCGTCTCCTCCGTCGTCACGGCAGGAAACGCGGGCCGACGCGTGTCCGGTGGGGGCGCTGCCCGTCTGCTCAGCTGGCCCAGGTCGGGCGGATGGGCATGTGCGCGTCGCCGTCGGCGCCGACCTTGACCCCGAGCACCTGGTGCAACTGGATGCTGTTCTCCTCGAAGGACAACCGCGACCCCGCAAGGTAGAGGCCCCACACCTTGGCCGTGCCAGGCCCCACCTCGGCCACGGCCTCGTCCCAGCCGGCGCTGAGGTTGCGGCACCAGTCGCGGGTGGTCATGGCGTAGTGCTCGCGCAGGTTCTCGGCGTGGCGCACCTCGAACCCCACGTCCTGCATCACGGTGGTGATCGAGCCGGAGCCGGTCAGCTCGCCGTCGGGGAAGACGTAGCGGTCGATGAACCCGCCACGGGTGATCCCGGGGTGCTTGTTGTCCGGCCGGGTGATGCAGTGGTTGAGCAGCCGGCCGCCCTCGCGCAGCCGCGCCTTGAGGAAGCGGAAGTAGCCCGGGTAGTTGCGCACCCCGATGTGCTCGGTCAGGCCGATCGAGCTGACCGCGTCGAAGCCGGTCTCGGTGACGTCGCGGTAGTCGAGGTGGCGCACCTCGGCCCGCTCGGAGATCCCGTCCTCGGCGATGGCCTTGGCCGCCCAGCGGGCCTGCTGGTCCGAGAGCGTGACGCCGAGCGCGGTGACGCCGTAGTGCTTGACCGCGTGGCGGACCATGCCGCCCCAGCCGCAGCCGACGTCGAGCAGCCGCATGCCGGGCTGCAGGCCGAGCTTGCGGCAGACCAGGTCGTACTTGTTGGCCTGCGCCTCCTCCAGGGTCGCATCGACGCTGGGGTAGCAGGCACACGTGTAGGTCATCGACGGGCCGAGCAGGATCTCGTAGAACCGGTTGGACACGTCGTAGTGGTGGTGGATCGCGTCGGCGTCGCGCGCCTTGGAGTGCCGCAGCCCGTGGACCATGCGGCGCCACGGCGCGGGCGTCTCCTGCGGAGGCAGCTCCGGCGGCCGAAGTCCCTTGAGCCCCAACGACTTCAGGATCTCCGGCAGCTCGTTGACCTTGGGCACGTGCGGCTCCACCTCGTCGCGGAACGTGCGCAGCAGGTCGTAGGGGTCGCCCGGGTCGGCGCCCTCGACGCTGAGGTCGCCGGCGACGTAGGCGCGGGCGAGGCCGAGTTCGCCCGGCGCCGTGGCGATGTAGCGCACCGCCCGCTCGTTGGCCAGGTGGATCGTGAACCTCGAGTCCGGGTCGCCCGCCGAGGACCCGTCGTATGCCGTGAACCGCACCGGTGTGCCGGGGTCGAAAACCCGGTCCAGCATCTGCCCGATGGTCAACGTCATCTGCGTCTCACCGCCTTGTCGTAGAGCGAGGGCAGCCGGCCCTCGGGGTCGTAGCGTTCCTTGACCGCGTGGTAGGTCTCACCGCCGTAGTGCTCCCAGAACTGCGCCTCCTCGTAGTAGGCGTCCGAGTAGAGGGACTTGTGTCCACCCACGTCGTGCACCTCCCGCTCGATGGCCCGGTTGACGTCGCCGTCCCGTCGACCGTCGAGGATCGGAACCGTGGACCAGAACCCCACATTGACGTAGGTCCGCCCAGGCTCCAGGGGGTACAACGGCCAGCCCGCGCGGCTGACCGCGGTGTCACGAAGTGCCAGCGGGCAGAGCCAGACCGGCTCGATCGGCACCTCGCGCAGGAACCAGCGCAGGAACTCGGCGGTGCGCTCCAGCGGGACCTCCACGTCCTGCACGACCCGCTCGGTCGGCGGCCGGCCGCGGCGCTCGTCGAGCCGGGCGAAGACGTGGTGGCGGTTCTCGAACGCCACGAGCTTCCAGTAGACGTCGCTGCGCAGCAGCCGCCTGGGCCACAGCCGGCGCACGACCGGGTGCTGCGCCCCGAACGCCCGCGAGCACCAGAACCAGTCGGTGTCCCAGCGCCACAGGTAGTCGCGGACGGTGAGGAAGTCCACCGACTGCTGCCGGATCGAGCGGTAGAACACGCGCTGGCCGGTGTAGTCGCTGGTGAACGGCGTGTGGTCCTGCCAGTCGCCCAGGACCAGGTAGCTCTCGTGTGCCGAGAAGACCACGCCGTCCACGAAGTCGACCGGCTCGCCCTCGTGCACCCGCGTGCTGGTCACGTGCCCGATCGCGTCCTGCAGCGCATCGAGGTCGGTGAACCGCACGTGCCGGAGCCGGACGTAGGGGTGCACGCGCTCGAGCTCGATCCGTAGCCGCAGCGCGTAGCCCAGCGAGCCGTAGGAGTTGGGGAACGCCCGGAACAGGTCGGCGTGCTCGCCCTCGGGCGTGGCCGTGACGATGTCGCCGTCGCCGGTGAGGACCTCCATCTCGAGCACCGACTCGTGCGGCAGCCCGCTGCGGAACGACGACGCCTCGATGCCGAGCCCGGTGACCGCGCCGCCGATGGTGATCGTCTTCAGCTGCGGCACGACCAGGGGCATGCAGCCGTGCGCCAGCGTCGCGTCGACGAGATGCTCGTAGGTGGTCATCCCCTGCACGTCGGCGACCAGCGCGTCGGGATCGACCGACAGCACGTGGGTGAAGTCGCTGACGTCCAGGCCGGGGGCGCCGGTCGCCTCGCGGGGCCGGAAGAGGTTGGAGGTGCGCTTGGCCAGGCGCACGGGGTGACCGGGCGGCATACCGGCGAGCTGCGCCCGCAGCGTATCGCGCGCGGCCTCGTGCGCCGCGCTTCCCACCGCCTTGACCTGTGCCTGTGACATATGCCTCCCCAGCTCGCTGACAGGGTAGGTCGGCAACGCTTCCTCGGCATCCGCTCGCGGGTCTACGCTCGACGGTCCGGGTCGGACTGTGGCCCAGATCCCGTATGCCGGGACACGAGTCTCGCAGTACGGTCGCCTCACTAGGCTGTCCCCCGACCTGACGGCCCAACCCCCCGTGGGAGGCGTTCGTGTTTCGCAAGGTGCTCGTAGCCAACCGAGGAGAGATCGCGGTGCGCGCGTTCCGCGCCGCCACGGAGCTCGGCGCGACGACGGTCGCGGTCTTCCCGCACGAGGACCGCAAGAGCGAGCACCGGCTCAAGGCCGACGAGGCCTACGAGATCGGCGAGCCGGGGCACCCGGTCCGGGCCTACCTCGACCCGCAGGAGGTCACTCGCGTCGCGGCCGAGGCCGGCGCCGACGCGATCTACCCCGGCTACGGCTTCCTCTCCGAGAACCCTGCGCTGGCCGAGGCGTGCGCGGAGGCGGGCATCACGTTCGTCGGGCCGCCGGCCTCGGTGCTCTACCTCACCGGCAACAAGGCGCGGGCCATCGCCGCGGCCAAGGCCGCCGGGCTGCCGACGCTGCGCAGCGCCGAGCCGAGCGACGACGTCGAGACCCTGCTGGCCGCCGCGGACGAGGTGGGCTTCCCGATCTTCGTCAAGGCGGTCGCCGGCGGCGGCGGGCGTGGCATGCGCCGGGTCGAGCGCCCCGAGGACCTGCGCGAGTCCCTCGAGGCGGCGATGCGCGAGGCGGAGTCGGCCTTCGGCGACGCGACGGTGTTCCTCGAGGAGGCCGTGGTCAGCCCGCGACACATCGAGGTGCAGATCCTCGCCGACGGCTCGGGCAACGTCATCCACCTCTTCGAGCGCGACTGCTCGGTGCAGCGCCGGCACCAGAAGGTCGTCGAGATCGCGCCGGCGCCGAACCTCGATCCCGAGCTGCGCCAACGGATCTGCGCCGACGCCGTGGCCTTCGCCCGCGAGATCGGCTATGTCAACGCCGGCACGGTGGAGTTCCTGCTGGCGCCCGACGGCCGCTACGTGTTCATCGAGATGAACCCGCGCATCCAGGTCGAGCACACGGTCACCGAGGAGGTCACCGACGTCGACCTGGTCAGCGCCCAGCTGCGGATCGCCTCCGGGGAGACCCTGGCCCACCTCGGCCTGTCGCAGGACACCGTGCGGCTGCGGGGGGCGGCGCTGCAGTGCCGGATCACCACCGAGGACCCGGCCAACGGGTTCCGCCCGGACACCGGACACATCACCGTCTACCGGTCCGCGGGCGGCGCGGGCGTGCGCCTCGACGGCGGCACGGTGTTCGTCGGCGCGGAGATCGGCGCCCACTTCGACTCCATGCTGGTCAAGCTGACCTGTCGTGGCGCCGACTTCGCCACCGCGGTGCGCCGGGCCCGCCGGGCGCTGGCGGAGTTCCGCATCCGCGGCGTGTCCACCAACATCCCCTTCCTGCAGGCCCTGCTGGACGAGCCCGACTTCGTCGCCGGACGGCTCTCCACCTCGTTCATCGACGAGCGCCCCGGCCTGCTCACCGCCCGCACGCCGGCCGACCGCGGCACCAAGCTGCTGACCTACCTGGCCGAGGTCACGGTCAACCAGCCCTACGGACCCTCGCGCACGAAGGTGTCCCCGCGCAGCAAGCTGCCGGCCATCGACCGCGACGCTCCCCCGCCGCCGGGGGCCCGTGACCTGCTGATGCGGGTCGGCCCGCAGGAGTTCGCCCGGGCGCTGCGCGCGCAGGTGCCGGTGGGGGTCACCGAGACGACCTTCCGCGACGCCCACCAGTCCCTGCTCGCCACCCGGGTGCGCACCCGCGACCTCATGCACGTCGCGCCGCACGTCGCCCGGCTGACGCCGCAGCTGCTCAGCGTCGAGGCATGGGGTGGTGCCACCTACGACGTGGCGCTGCGGTTCCTGTCCGAGGACCCGTGGGAGCGCCTCGCCCTGCTGCGCGAGGCGATGCCGAACCTGCCGCTGCAGATGCTGCTGCGGGGGCGCAACACCGTCGGCTACACGCCCTACCCGACCAAGGTCACCGACGCGTTCGTCACCGAGGCGGCGCGCACGGGCATCGACATCTTCCGCATCTTCGACGCCCTCAACGACGTCGACCAGATGCGCCCGGCGATCGACGCGGTCCGGGCCACCGGGACGGCCGTGGCCGAGGTAGCGCTCTGCTACACCGGCGACCTGCACAGCCCGTCCGAGACGCTCTACACCCTCGACTACTACCTCAAGCTGGCCGAGCGCATCGTCGACGCCGGCGCCCACGTGCTGGCGATCAAGGACATGGCCGGCCTGCTCCGCGCCCCGGCCGCGCGGACCCTGGTCACGGCGCTGCGCGAGGAGTTCGACCTGCCGGTCCACCTGCACACCCACGACACCGCCGGCGGCCAGCTCGCGACCCTGCTCGCGGCGATCGACGCCGGCGTCGACGCGGTCGACGTGGCCAGCGCCTCGATGTCCGGCACCACCAGCCAGCCGTCGATGTCGGCCCTGGTCGCCGCGACCGACGGCACGCCGCGCGCGACCGGTCTGGACCTTCAGACCGTGTGCGACCTCGAGCCGTACTGGGAGGGCGTGCGCCAGCTGTACGCGCCGTTCGAGTCCGGACTCCCCTCCCCCACCGGCCGGGTCTACACCCACGAGATCCCGGGCGGGCAGCTGTCGAACCTGCGCCAGCAGGCGATCGCCCTGGGCCTGGGCGACCGGTTCGAGTCGATCGAGGACATGTACGCCGCGGCCAACGCGATCCTGGGCAACGTGGTCAAGGTGACGCCGAGCTCCAAGGTGGTCGGCGACCTCGCCCTCGCCCTCGTCGGCGCCAACGCCGACCCGGCCGACTTCGAGGCCAACCCGACGAAGTACGACATCCCCGACTCGGTCATCGGCTTCCTCAACGGCGAGCTCGGCGACCCGCCCGGCGGGTGGCCGGAGCCGTTCCGCACCAAGGCCCTGGAGGGCCGCAAGGCTCGGCCCGGGGTCACCGAGCTGACCGGGGAGGAGGAGGCCGCGCTGGCCGCCGACCCGCGGCATACCCTCAACCGGCTGCTCTTCCCGGGGCCGACCAAGGAGTTCGAAGCCTCGCGGGACGCCTACTCCAACCTGTCGGTGCTGGGCACGGGTGAGTTCCTGCACGGCCTCGCGGTCGGCACCGAGCACGAGGTCGACCTCGAGCCGGGCAAGCGCCTGCTGCTCGGCGTGCAGTCCATCAGTGAGCCGGACGAGCGCGGCTTCCGCATCGTCATGTGCACGGTCAACGGGCAGCTGCGACCCGTGCAGGTGCGCGACGAGTCCGTCGCGGTCGACGTGCGGGTCGCCGAGAAGGCCGACCCGAGCCAGCCCGGCCAGGTGGCGGCGCCGTTCGCCGGCGTGGTGTCCCTGTCGGTGGAGTCGGGCCAGCAGGTCGAGGCCGGCGCACAGGTCGCGACGATCGAGGCGATGAAGATGGAGGCAGCGATCACCACGCCCGTGGCCGGCACCGTGCAGCGCCTCGCGATCGGCAACCAGCAGCAGGTGGAGGGCGGCGACCTCCTCCTCGTCGTCAGCTAGCCCCGCCCCCACCCCCACCCCATTTCCGCCGAGAGGGACGTTCCTCAGGGTTTCACGACCGGCGGTTTCAAGCGGCGGTTGCAACGAGGAGTTCGTTCAGCTTCTGGGCGGGATTCTTCCAGTTCAAGGTCTCGCGTGGTCGCCCGTTGAGTTCGCGGGCGACCGCGTCGAGGTCGTCCTGGGTGTAGCTGCGGAAGTCCG
>NZ_DASVZH010000327.1:0-14959 GCF_036391795.1 Oryzihumus sp. | reverse complement strand
CGCCACCGCTTCGGGCCGCGGCACGCCACCGCGGTGCGCGTCGACGACCTGCGAACGCAGGTGCACCAGCACCTCGGGGATGTCGATGCGCACCGGGCACACCTCGAAGCAGGCGCCGCACAGCGTCGAGGCGTAGGGCAGCGAGTCGGTCTGGGCGTCCTGGCCGACCCCACGCAGCAGCGGGTTGAGGATGGCGCCGATGGGGCCGGGGTAGACCGAGCCGTAGGCGTGCCCGCCGGTGCGCTCGTAGACGGGGCACACGTTGAGGCAGGCCGAGCAGCGGATGCAGCGCAGCGCCTGCCGGCCCACCTCGTCGGCGAGCGCCCGGGTGCGACCGTTGTCGAGCAGCACGACGTGCACCTCCTGCGGGCCGTCGCCGGGGGTCACCCCGGACCAGGTGGAGGTGTAGGGGTTCATCCGCTCCCCCGTGCTGGAGCGCGGCAGCAGCTGCAGGAAGACCTCGAGGTCGGACCAGGTCGGCACGACCTTCTCGATGCCGACGACGCTGACCAGCACCTCCGGCAGGGTCAGGCACATCCGGCCGTTGCCCTCGGACTCGACGACCACGAGGGTGCCGGTGTCGGCGACGGCGAAGTTCGCCCCCGAGACGGCGACCCGGGCGCGCAGGAACTTCTCCCTCAGGTGCAGCCGGGCCGCCTCGGCCAGCCGGGCCGGGTCGTCGGTCAGGTCCGCGGGCGCGGGACGGCCTGCCGACGCCATGGCGCGGGCGAAGATGTCGCGGATCTCGGCCCGGTTGCGATGGATCGCCGGCACGAGGATGTGGCTGGGCAGGTCGTCGCCGAGCTGGACGATGAGCTCGGCCAGGTCGGTCTCCCAGGCGGCGATGCCCTCGGCGGCCAGGGCCTCGTTGAGCCCGATCTCCTGGGTGGCCATGGACTTGACCTTGACCACCTCGTCGACGGCGTGGGCTCGGGCCACGTCGGCGACGATGCGGCAGGCCTCGGCCGCGTCGCGGGCCCAGTGGACCTGGGCGCCGCGCGCCTGCAGCGCCGCCTCGAGGGTCAGCAGGTGCTCGTCCAGGCGCAGCAGGGTCGCGTCCTTGATCGCGGCGCCGGCGAGCCGCAGCTCCTCCCAGTCCTCGACCTCGGCGACGACCGCGGCCCGCTTGGCCCGGATGGTGCCCGTGGCGTGGGCGAGGTTGGCCCGCAGCTGGGCGTTGCCGAGGGCCTCCCGGGCGGCCTTGGGGAACGCCGGCATCCCGACGAACGTGGCGCTCATGGCGACCCCGTGGCAGCCAGGACCTCGGCCAGGTGCATGACCCGCACCCCGGCGCGCTGGCGCGACAGGATCCCGCCGACGTGCATCAGGCAGGAGCTGTCGCTGGCCACGAGCACGTCGGCGCCGGTGCCCACCACGTGCCGGGCCTTGTCCTGCCCCATCGCCACCGAGGTGTCGGCGTTCTTCACCGCGAACGTGCCACCGAAGCCGCAGCACTCCTGCGCGCCGGGCAGCTCGACCAGCTCCAGGCCGCGGACCGCCCGCAGCAGCCGGGTGGGCCGGTCGCCGACGTCGAGCAGCCGCAGCGAGTGGCAGGTCGGGTGGTAGGTCACCCGGTGCGCGAAGGTCGCGCCCACGTCCTCGACGCCGAGCACGTCCGTGAGGAACCCGCTCAGCTCGTGCACCCGCGGCGCGGTCCGCGCGACCGCCTCCGCCAGCGCCGGGTCCCCGGCCCGCCGGGCGACGAGCGCGTGCTGGTGACGCACCGACCCCGCGCACGACCCCGACGGCGCGACCACCGCGTCATACCCGGCGAACGCCTCGACGAAGGTGCGCACGACGGGCACCGCCTCGTCGAGGTAGCCGGTGTTGACCATCGGCTGCGCGCAGCAGGTCTGTCCCGCGGGGACCTCGACCTCGACCCCGAGGCGGCGCAGCAGCGCGACCGTCGCCCGGCCCACGCCGGGGAAGAGCGCGTCGCCCAGGCAGGTGACCATCAGCGCGACCCTCACGGGACACGACCGTACGCGTGCGTGCCGCCCCGACGCAGGATCTGGGGCACCCGTCGTGCACCGGTCCGGCATGCCGACGGCCCGTGCCCGGGTGAGGATGGGGTCATGAGACTGCAGCGCAGCGTCACGGTGGACGCGTCACCGGAGAAGGTCTTCGCCTACCTCTCGGACTTCACGACCACCGAGGAGTGGGACCCCGGCACGGTGCGGTGCGTGCGCACCAGCGGTGACGGCGGGGTCGGCACCGTCTATCTCAACACCTCGAGGGTCCTCGGCCGCGAGACCGAGCTGACCTACACGGTGCTCGACGTGCAGCCGGGGCACCGCGTGCAGCTGCGCGGCCAGAACAAGACGGTCACCGCCACGGACACCATCGAGGTCAGCCCCAACGGCTCGGGCAGCGACGTCCTCTACACCGCCGACTTCGAGTTCCAGGGCATGGCCAAGTTCCTCCTGCCCCTGTTCATGGGCGCGCTGAAGAAGCTCGGCGACGACGCGCAGAAGGGCCTGCGCGAGTCGCTGTCCCGCCTCTGAGGCCGCCCGCGCCCCTGCTCACCTCAGGCCGCTTTGCTCGGCCCAGGCCGGTCGCGGACACGGTTCCGGCGGCGGAAACCGGCCGGGAGTGAGCAAAGCCGTCCCGGCTGAGCAAAGAACCGGTCAGTCGAGCAGGGAGCGCAGGACCGGCACGAGTCCGTCGTCGTCGACGTGGCCGGTGACCTCGTCGGCCGCCGCCTTGACCTCGTCCGGGGCGTTGCCCATCGCCACGCCCCGGGCGGCCCAGTGCAGCATCTCCAGGTCGTTGCGCTGGTCGCCGACGGCCATCGTGTGCGCCGGCTCGACCGACAGGTGGCGACGGACCTGCTCCAGCGCCGAGCCCTTGGTCACGCCCTCGGGGTTGATGTCCAGCCACGCGGTCCAGCCCACGGCGTAGGACACCTCGTGCAGGCCGGCCTCCCCGACGAGGCGCATGAACTCCTCGGCCGTGGCCTCCGGGCTGCGCAGCGTGACACGGGTGGCGGGCGCGGACACCAGCTCCTCCCACTCGACGACGCGCAGTTGCCCGACCAGCTCGCCGTCGGGGAACGGCTTGCTGAGCTTGAAGCCCACGCCCAGCTCCTCCACCGCGACCGCCGCGTCGGGGATCCGCTCGCGCAGCAGGTTCAGCGCCGGCGCCGGGTCGAACGTGACGACGTCGAGGAAGCGGTAGCCGCCGTTCTCGGAGGGGTCGAGCTCGAGGGTCACCGCGCCGTTGGAGCAGACGGCGAACCCGTGGGACAGGCCGAGCGCGTCGATCACCGGCATCGCGGCCACCGTCGAGCGACCGGTCGCGATGACGACGTGCACCCCGGCGTCGGCGACCGCGCGCACCGCGTCCCGCACCGCGGGCGAGAGCTCCCCGGCGTGGTTGACGGTGGTGCCGTCGAGGTCGAGGGCGACCAGGCGCTCGGCCATGCCCCGCCTCAGCCCTGCGGGGTCAGGACGTCGAGCCCGAGGAACGGCCGCAGCGCCTGCGGCACGACGACCGACCCGTCGGCCTGCTGGTGGTTCTCCAGGATCGCCACGAGCCAGCGGGTCGTGGCCAGGGTGCCGTTGAGCGTGGCCACGATGCGGGTCGCCCCCGACCCGGTCCGCTCGCGCACGTTGAGCCGGCGGGCCTGGTACGTCGTGCAGTTGCTCGTGGAGGTCAGCTCCCGGTAGCGGCCCTGCGTCGGCACCCACGCCTCGCAGTCGAACTTGCGCGCCGCGGGACCGCCGAGGTCACCGGCAGCGGTGTCGATGATGCGGTAGGGCACCTCGATCTTGGCGAGCATCTCGCGCTCCCAGTCCAGCAGCCGCTGGTGCTCGGCCTCGGCGTCCTCGGGCCGGCAGTAGCTGAACATCTCGACCTTCTGGAACTGGTGCACCCGGATGATGCCGCGGGTGTCCTTGCCGTAGGACCCGGCTTCCCTGCGATAGCAGGTGGACCACCCGGCATACCGCTTCGGGCCGCGGGACAGGTCGAGGATCTCGTCGGCGTGGTAGCCGGCGAGGGCGACCTCGGAGGTGCCGGTGAGGTAGAGGTCGTCGGCCTCGAGCCGGTAGACCTCGTCGGCGTGCGCGTCGAGGAAGCCGGCGCCGGCCATGACGTCGTCCTTGACCAGGGTGGGCGTGATCATCGGGGTGAAGCCGTGCTCGACCGCCTGCGCCACCGCCATGTTGAGCAGTGCCAGCTCGAGGCGGGCACCGACCCCGGTGAGGAAGTAGAAGCGCGACCCCCCGACCTTGGCGCCGCGCTCCATGTCGAGGGCGCCCAGGCCCTCGGCGAGCTCGAGGTGGTCCCGCGGCTCGAAGCCCTCCACGGCGAAGTCGCGCGCCGCGCCGTGGGTCTCGAGCACGGTGTAGTCGTCCTCGCCGCCGCTGGGGATGCCGGCGATGACCACGTTGGGCACCCGGCGCACGAGCGCGTTCAGCTCGGCCTCGGCCTCGTCGGCGGCGGCCTGCAGCTCCTTGACCCGGTCGGAGGTCTTCTTCGCCTCGGCGACCAGGGCGGCCTTCTCCTCGCCCTTGGCGGCGGCGACCTTCTTGCCGAACGACTTCTGCTCCGCGCGCAGCTGCTCGAACTCGGTCAGGGACGACCGTCGGCGCTCGTCCGCGGACAGGATCGCGTCGACGATCCCCTCGTCCTCGCCACGCGCGCGCTGCGAGGCGCGCACCGCCTCAGGGTCCTCACGCAGAAGTCGGATGTCGATCACGGGCCCGAGCCTATCGGCGCTCGTGGCGCGGCTCCGAACCGTTGGCCAACCGCAGGGGTATGCCGGGTGGCCGGCTCACGCGCCCACGTCGTGGCCGTGGTGCACCAGGTCGTGGACGAAGTACTGCCCGAGCGTCTCGACGGTGAAGGCGGATCCGTTGCTGCGCAGGCCGGTCCGGTCCCACTCCTCCTCGGTGACCTCGTCGAACCGGGCGGCGGCCAGCTCGGCGGCGCCGGTGAGCTCGGCCGACACCAGGGCGGGGTCCTGCTCCCAGTAGCGCTCGGCCAGCGCGGTGGCGTCCTGGTCCCAGTTGGCGAAGTGCGGGTGGTCGGTGGTGAGCATGAGGCGGACCCGCTCGGCGAAGACCCGGCACACGTCGCGGACGTGGCAGGCGTACTCCAGCGGGGACCACACGTGGGGCTCCGGGCGCAGCCGGGCGTCCGGCCGGGCCAGCACCGCGCCCCACCGCGCCGCGCTGTCACGGACGATGTCGGGCACCTGGGTCCCGGCCACGTGGGCCGCGTCGAACCCGCAGTCCGGGCACGGCTCGTGCAGCACCCAGGTCCAGTCCTTGTCGTCTGGTGGCGGCGGGGTCGGTGCCGTGGGACGGGCCATGGGGCGCAGCCTACTTTCGGGTAACGTCCGCGCTGTGCTGAAAGACAACGCCGGGTGGATCGCCGTGCTGGCCATCCTCCTCGTCCTGCTGCTCGCGGGGGCCGTCACGGCCGCCTCGAGCCGTGGCGCTCGCGCCCGCGTGGACCAGGCGTTGCAGGCGACCCGCCGCTTCGCGCGGCGTCGCCCCCACCGGCAGCACTTCCGACCGGAAGGAGCTGCAGTGGCCGAGGACAAGCCCCGTCGCGCTGCGATCATCATCAACCCGACCAAGTTCGAGGACCAGTCGGCGGTCCGGCGCAAGATCGCCAAGGGCTGCGCCGACGCCGGGTGGGCCGAGCCGCTGTTCATCGAGACCACCGCTGAGGACACCGGCGAGGGCCAGACCCGGCAGGCGCTCGAGGAGGGCGTGACCGTCGTCTGCCCGCTCGGCGGCGACGGCACGGTCCGTGCCGTGGCCGGCGTGCTGGTCGGCACCGAGACCCCGATGGGCCTGCTGCCCGGCGGCACCGGCAACCTGCTGGCCCGCAACCTCGACCTGCCGGTCGACGACGTGTCCGAGGCGCTGAAGGTGGCCCTGACCGGGCAGAACAAGCGGGTCGACGTCGGGCGGATCCGGGTCGACGCCTCCGGGGAGCACGAGCGCCCCGCCGAGCACGTCTTCCTCGTCATGGCCGGCCTCGGCTTCGACGCGGCGATCATGGCCGGCGCCCCCGAGGCGCTCAAGGCGCGGGTGGGCTGGCTGGCCTACGGGGTCGCGGGGGTGCGCAACCTGCGCGGCGCCCAGTTCAAGGTCCGGATCACCGTCGACGACGAGGCGGAGATCTCGCGCCGGGTGCGCACGGTCGTGGTCGGCAACTGCGGCAAGCTCACCGGCGGCCTGGTGCTCATGCCCAAGGCGGAGGTCGACGACGGCTGGCTCGACGCGGTCACCCTCTCACCCAAGGGCATCGTCGGCTGGCTGGCCGTCGCGGCCCGGGTGCTGACCAAGACCCGCAAGGGCCACGAGCGGGTCGACCACCTGCGCGGCCGGGAGCTGTCCATCCGCAGCGACCGCCCCGAGGAGGTCCAGCTCGACGGCGACACCATCGGCAAGGCCCTCGCGCTGGGCATCCGCGTGGAGCCGGGCGCCCTCGTCGTCCGGGTCTGACGTGCTGCGCCGGGTCGGGCGGGGGCTGCTGGTCGGGGTCCTCGCGCTCGTGCCGGTCGTCGTGGTCGCCGTCCTGGTGCGGGAGCGGTTCCAGCCGCTCATCCACGCGGACGACGCCGTGATCCGCGCGGCCACCGACGTCACCCGCGCGCACCCCGCCCTGCTCCAGGCGCTGCTCGTGGTGCAGGCGGTGATGCAGCCGGTCTGGGTCTACCTCGTCGCGTCCGTGGTGTGCGCCTGGGTCTGGCGGCGCGGCCTGCGCTCGCGGGCGCTGTGGGCTGCCGCGACCATGCTCGTGGGCTGGTTCCTGGGCTTCCTCGTCAAGCTGCTCGTGCAGCGGGCCCGCCCGGTGGTGAGCGACCCCGTGTCGCACTCCCCGGGATACAGCTTCCCCTCGGGGCACGCGTTCAACGCCGCGCTGGCCCTCACCGTCGTCACGGTCGCGGTGTGGCCGCTGGCGCACCGCGCCGTCAAGGCGACCCTGCTGACGCTCGGGTCGCTGGTGGTCGTCGGGACCTGCCTGGACCGGGTCTTCCTGGGCGTCCACTTTCCTTCTGACGTCGTCGGTGGTGTCATCCTTGCGCTGGCCCTCGTCGCCGCGTCGTGGGCCGGGTACCGGGGTCCGCGCCCGGTTGCCCGCGAGGCCACCCCCTCGATCGAAAGGTCCGCACCATGACCGTCCTCACCCGCTGGTCCCCGCCCACCGAACGGGAGCGCCCCGGCGCCGGGGCGGTGGCCAAGAGCCTGCTGCTGCGGGTCGTGCTGCCGGGCATCCTCGTCTGGGCGGTCATCTGCGGGATCGGGCTGCTGCTGGCCGGGCCGCTGAAGTCGATCGAGGACAACGAGAACTCGGTCAACAAGGCCCTGGCCAGGAGCCGCACCGCCACGATGAACTCGGTCACCGCGGTCTGGTCGCACATCGGCAACACCGAGATCGTGATCGGCGTCTGCGTCGTCGCCTGCATCGTGCTGCTGGCGCTGACCCGGCGCTGGTGGCTGGCGATCATCCCGGCGATCGCGATCGCCCTCCAGGCCTCGACGTTCGTCGGCGCCACCCTCGTCGTCGGCCGCGACCGCCCGACGGTGCAGCACCTCGACCCCGCCCCGCCGACCTCGAGCTACCCCAGCGGCCACGTGGGCGCCTCGACCGCGCTCTACCTCTCCCTCATCTTCTTCGCCTCCCGGATCGAGCGGGTCTGGCTGCGCAACACCCTCGTCACCGTCTTCGCGCTCATCCCGCTCCTCGTGGCCTACGCCCGCCTCTACCGCGGCATGCACCACGTCAGCGACGTCCTCGTCGGCTTCGCCAACGGCATCGTGTGCGCCCTGCTCGCCCGGTGGTGCATCCGCGAGGCCGACGGCGGTCGCACCTCCCCGGTCTGACCCCCCGTGGCCCCACCGGTCTACCGCTTCGCCACGACGTGGCGGCTGCCCGCCGAGCCCGAGCGGGTCTACGCCGTGCTCGCGGACATCGAGCGGTACGACCGGTGGTGGCCGCAGGTCCGGCGGATCACCCGGCTGGACGACGAGTCCGGCGACGTGCAGATCCGCAGCGTCCTGCCGTGGACCCTGCACCTGCACCTGCGCCGCGAGGTGGAGGACGAGTCGGCCCTGCGGCTGCGCGCCGCGGTCCGCGGCCACCTGCACGGCTGGTCCGGCTGGGAGCTGAGACCGGGGCCGGGAGGCACCCACGCGGCATACCGGCAGGAGGTGGAGCTGCACGCCCCGGTGCTGCGCCGGGTGTCCTTCCTGCTGCGGCCGGTGCTCCGGGCCAACCACGCCGCGATGATGCGCGGCGGCGAGCGCGGCCTGCGCGCCCACCTGACCGGCTGAGTCAGGCGTTGCGCAGCCCCCGCAGCCAGGCCCGCGCCGCGGTGAAGTCCGTGTCGCGGGTGCCCGGCCGGACCTCGACGACCGCCCCGTCCGCGCGCGGGTAGGAGCCGAGGAAGCGCACGTCGGCGCACACCCGGCGCAGCCCCATCAGCGTCTCGCCGACCCGCTCGTCGTTGACGTGGCCCTCGAAGTCGATGGAGAAGCAGTAGCGGCCCAGCGCGTCGCCGGTGGGCCGGGACTCCAGCCGGGTCAGGTTGATCCCGCGGGCGGCGAACTGCTCCAGCAGCTCCAGCAGGCCCCCGGGGTGGTCGTCGGTCTGGAACAGCACCACCGAGGTCTTGTCCGCCCCGGTCGGCTCCGGCAGCCGGCCCGGCCGGGCCACCAGCACGAACCGGGTCACCGCACTGCGGTTGTCGCCGATGTCCTCGGCCAGCACCTGCAGCCCGTGCGCCTGCGCCGCGACCGGCGCGCACACCGCAGCCTCGTATGCCGTGTCGCCACCGGCCAGCCCGGCCGCCGCCGCCGCGGTGGACAGGCACGGCACGTAGGTGGCCTCCGGCAGCTGAGCGCCCATCCAGTGGCGCACCTGGGCCCAGGCGTGCGGGTGGCTGCCGACGCCGCGGACGTCCGCCAGCGTGGTGCCCGCGCGGGCGGCCAGGACGAAGGTGATCGGCACGAGCACCTCGTGGACCACGACCAGGTCGGCACCGGAGGACAGCGCGTCCAGGGTGGCGCTGACCCCGCCCTCGACGGAGTTCTCGATGGGCACGACCGCCGCGTCCACCGACCCGTCGCGCACCGCCTCCAGCGCGGCCTCGACCGAGGCGATCGGCACCCGCTCGACGTCCTCGACGCCGGGCAGGCGCAGCAGGGCCATCTCGGTGAACGTCCCGGCCGGGCCGAAGTAGCCGTATCGCATGCTCACGCCCGGCAGCGTATTGCCCGGTCGCTGTGCGTGCCCGGACGTCCCACGGAGCGACCGAATAGGGTCGGGGACACCATGAGTCCCCTCGCCATCGCCGCCACCGCCTTCGTGCTGATCTTCCCGATCGAGCTGCCGGACAAGACGTTCATCGCCACGCTCGTGCTGGCGACGCGCTACAAGCCGCTGGCGGTCTGGGTCGGGGTCACCGCCGCGTTCCTCGTGCAGACGGTCGTCGCCTGCACCCTGGGCGGGCTGCTGGCGCGTCTGCCGCGCACGCCGGTGGAGGTCGTGGCCGGCCTGCTGTTCCTCGTCGGCGCCGTCATCCTGTGGCGCGGGGCCGCCCACGCCGAGGCGGAGGAGGCCGAGACCGAGCACGAGTTCGCCGCCAAGGCCCGCGCCGGCGTGCACGGCTGGCGCGCGGTGGGGGCCAGCTTCCTCGTGCTGTTCGTCGCCGAGTGGGGCGACCTGAGCCAGCTGCTGACCGCCGGCCTCGTGGTGCGCTACAACGACCCGGTTCCCGTGGGCATCGGCGCCTTCCTGGCCCTGGCCACGGTGTCCGCGCTCGGCGCGGTGCTCGGCCGGACCCTGCTCAAGCGGATCCGGCTGGGCACGCTGCACCGGGTCGGTGCCGGGCTGTGCCTGCTGATGGCCGGGCTGACCGTCCTGCAGGTCGCCGGCGTGGACCTCGTCGCCTGAGGAGTCTGGGTGCTCAGCCCAGGCGGCTCTGCTCACCCAGGACCGCTCCCGGCGCCACCTGCGGCGCCCCGGAGCGGTCGGGTGTGAGCATGCCCTCCCGACCTGCCTCGCCCGGGTCGTGGTCGTCGCGGGTCCGCAGCGTCCAGCCGAGCAGGGCCAGGGCCAGCAGCGCCCCCGCCGTGTCGGCGTTCTGCAGCATCCTGCCGACGAACACCGGCGACCAGCCGTCGCTGAGCCAGGAGATGCCCCACCACGGCATCCGGCACAGGAACCACGCCGTGACCACGCCGGCCGCCCACAACCGCTTGCGGTCGCGCAGCGGGTCCGCGCCGAGGATGGCGAAGACGACCACGACGATCCAGTGGAGGTGGTGGATCCACGCCACCGGAGAGAGCAGCACGGCCATGAGCCCGACGACCGCGACCTCGGCGATGGAGTCGTGCTGCCGGTAGGCCCGCCGGGCCAGGGCGAAGCCGATCACGCCGACCACGGCGACGCACACCAGCCAGATCGCCGTGCCGGTCAGGCCCTGCGGCGCGACCCGGAGCAGGAAGCCACGCAGCGACTGGTTGGACGTGCCGGAGTTGGGCCCGAGCCGGCTGGGGTCCTGCAGCGCGCCGCCCCAGAAGGCGAACGACGCCTCCGGCAGCAGCAGCCAGGTGCCGACGGTGACCCCCACCGCGGTGCCGACCGCCCACGCGGCCTCCCGCCAGCGCTTGTTGACCAGGTAGTGCACCACGAAGACGCCGGGCGTCAGCTTGATCGACATGGCCAGGCCGACGAGGACCCCCGGCGGGATCCGCCGGAGCAGGCCGGGCCGGGGCCGGCGCAGGTCCATCAGGCAGGCGAGCACCATGAACGCGTTGACCTGGCCGAAGCGGATGCCGTCGGCGACCGGCTGCAGCCAGATCATCGGCACGACGAGCAGTGCGAGGACCAAGGGCGCCCTGGCACCGGCCCGGTGGATCAGCCGCCACCCGGCATACCAGACGATCGCGGTGTTGGCCGCGAGCTGCAGTGCGGTCCACAGCCAGCCCACCGCCCCGAACGGGATGAGGGCCAGCGGCAGCGCCCACAGCGCCGCGAACGGCGGGTAGGTGAACGGCAGCAGCTGCGGCGACTCGGTCATCGCCTCGTAGATGGGGCGGCCGGTGAGGATGGACACGCCGGCCTCGCGGTAGACCTCGACGTCAACCTGCCACTGGTCCAGCGGCCAGAACACCAGGTAGTGCAGCCACACCGGGCTGGAGCCCACGATGATGACCAGGACCGCGAGCAGCCACATCCGCCCGGTCGCAGACGAGCGGGGGGCGGGGCGCTGATCGGTCACCGCGCCATTGTGGCGGGTCCGGCCTGCGTGGGTCGCGACGGGCCGGGACCGGCACCCGACGAGGGGTCGTAGCCTGTTCCCCGTGACCCGACGCCGCCTCATCGCCGTGCTCGCGGTCCTGATGGTGCTCGGCGCGCTCGCCGGTCGGTTCATCGCGTCGGGGTCCCCGGCCGACGCCTCCGCCGAGGCACGACCCACCTCGAGCTCACCCGCCCAGGGCTCGGAGACGGGTCCTGTCATCGTGATCGGCACCGGCGGCCTGACGTGGAGCGACGTGACGCAGAAGGACACCCCGGCGATGTGGTCGTTCCTGCGCGACGGCGGCGCCGCCTCCCTCACCGTGCGCTCGGTCCACACCAACACCTGCCCGGTGGACGGCTGGCTGACGCTCGGCGCCGGGGAGCGGGCCGGGGACGTCGACCAGGGCAGCAACAGCAAGCCCCCGTGCCGGACGATCGACCAGGGTCCGGGCGCGGACGGCAAGGTGCCGCACTGGGACACCTGGCTCAAGGCGGCGGCCGACAAGAACTTCGACGCCCACCTCGGCCTGCTCGGCGACCAGGCGGCCAGCGGCAACCTCTGCGTGCAGGCGATCGGCCCGGGCGCCGCCCTCGGCGCGGCCCGGTCCAACGGCGCCGTCGCCCACTACACCCCCTTCGGTGACCAGCTCACCAGCGCCCTGGTCGCCTGCCCGCTGACCCTCGTCGACGTCGGCGTCGTGCGTGACCCGGCGGACGTCGACCCGGCCGAGAAGCCGGTGCCCCAGGGCAGTGCGGCGCTGCAGGCCCGCACGATCGACCGCCGGATAGAGCAGGTGGTCCAGCAGGCGCCGGCCGGAGCCGACCTCATGCTGGTCAGCCTCGCCGACGCCGGCCAGACGGAGCGGCTGCGACTGCTGGCCCTCAAGGGGCCGCACTTCGGCGCCGGCACGCTGTACTCCTCCTCCACCCGGCAGCCCGGCCTGGTCCAGCTCGCCGACATCGCCCCCACCGTCCTCAGCGACATCGGGGCCCCGGTGCCAGGCACCCTGGGCGGCACGCCGCTGCGCAACGAGCCGGCACCGAACAACTCCGAGGACTCAGCGCACCAGCGCCTGCAGGCGTTCGTCGACTACGACCTGGCCTCCCACGAGGTCCACTCGCTGGTGCCGCCGTTCTTCACCGGGCTGGTCTACTCCCAGCTGGCGATCTACCTGTTCGTGGCCGTGGTGTGGCGGCGGCGGTGGGGCTCTGAGCAGACCCGCCTGCAGCTGCTGCGCGTGGTGCGCCGGGTGGCCGTCGTCGCGGCGACCGTGCCCGTCGCGACGTTCCTGGCCAACCTCTTCCCGTGGTGGCGCTTCCCGTGGCCGATGGTCGCGGTGGTGGCCTCGGTCGGCGTGTTCGTCGCGATCATCTCGGCCGTGGCGATGAACGGGCCGTGGCGCCGCTCGCTGTTCGGCCCCCTCGTGGTCATCTCGGTCGCCACCATGGTGGTGCTCGCCGCCGACGTCATGACCGGCTCCCGGCTGCAGCTGTCCTCCCTCATGGGGCTTCAGCCGGTCGTGGGTGGCCGGTTCTACGGCATGGGCAACGTGACGTTCGCGCTGTTCGCCACGGCCACGCTCCTCCTGGCGGTCGCCGTCGCCGACCGGCTCAGCCGCAACCACAGCCCGGTGGTGGCCGCCATCGGGGTCGGCATGGTCGGGCTGTTCGGCGTCGTGGTCGACGGGTCACCGTCCTGGGGCAGCGACTTCGGCGGCCCGCCCGCACTGCTGCCGGGGGTGGCCTACCTCGTCCTCGCGGTGCTGGGCATCAAGCTGACCTGGCGCCGGGCCGGCATGATCGTCGGCGGCACCGCCCTGTTCCTCGTCGTCGTGGGTTTCCTGGACTGGCTGCGCCCGCCGGACTCACGCTCGCACCTGGGCCGGTTCGTGCAGACCGCGATCGACGGCGGTGCGACCGACATCGTGGTGCGCAAGGCGCAGCAGAACTTCAGCATCCTCACCGGCAGCAGCCTCACCCTGCTCGTCCCGGTCGGGCTGGCGTTCATGGTCTACATCCTCGCCCGACCGACCTCGTGGGGCTCCCGGGCGCTGCAACGCTCCTACGAGCGGGCACCGCTCCTGCGCCCCGGCCTGATCGCCCTGCTCATCACGCTGGTGATCGGCTTCGCCCTGAACGACTCCGGCACCGCGATCCCCGCCGTCTCGGCGACCCTGGCCATCCCGCTGGTGATCGCGGTGAGCGTGCAGGCGCTCGAGGACGACGAGCGCGGCGCCACCCGCAGCAGCCGCCGGGGCCGACGTGGCAGTCCGGTCAGCCCTGCCGCACCGGCTGTTGCGGTGGCGGTGGCGACGCCGGCCCCGGAGGCTGCGGGCTCCGTGGCCGCCCCGGTCGACCGGGCCGACCCGCCCCGGTTCGCCACGCGCGCGCAGCGGCACCAGCAAGGAGAAGCCACACGAGGATCCCGGCGTACGGGGCGAGGTTCCTCCTCACGCCGAGGCTGAACGACTCGACCGCGGCCGACATGGCCACGACCCGGCCCGGCACGTAGGCCAGCACGAGCACCAGCAGCCGCGCCAGCAGGATGCCGTCGAGCGCACTGGCGGCGAGCGCCGGCAGGGTCGCCCACGTGAGGGCGTCGTACCAGGGCAGCGAGTAGGGCGCGCCCAGGACGTATGCCGTGCCGGTCACCAGGGTCGCCAGCAGCGCCGAGGCGGTCATCGCGTCGGCGGCCCCCGGCGCCGGCCCGGCGGCGCGGACCAGCACGGCGAGCAGCAGCCCCATCGCGACGACCACCACGACGGCCGCGGTCGTGACGACGGTCCGGGCGGCGCCCCCGCCCAGCGGGCCGGTAAGCCACTCCAGCACCGGACGCCACGGCGTCGCGAAGGACACCGACCGGCGCGCCTTCTCCAGCTGGGAGAACACGTGCGGGCCGGCCCACAGGTGCAGCGGCACGGCGACCACGACGAACCCGGCGGCGGCCATCAGCACCCGGCGCACCAGCTCGGCCCGTCCCAGCGCCCGCCACGACCACAGCACGGCCACACCCACGACGGCGTCGGTGACCTTGGTGCTCACGGACAGCCCCAGCACGAGCCCGGCGAGCCCGGGGTGCCGGGCCGCGAGCAGCACCGCCGCCAGGGCCAGGGCGGTGGCGATGACGTCGACGTGGGCGCCGAGCACGACCACGCCGAACACCACCGGGTTCGCGGTCCAGAGCAGGTCGACCCGGCCCTGCCAGCGCGGCCCGGTCCCGGCCCGCAGCAGCAGCCAGCGCACGCCCAGCCACGCCAGCACGACGAGGACCTGCCACACCCAGACCGTCTGGCGCAGGTTGGCGCCGCCGACGTACGAGGCGAGGGCCTGCAGCGCCGTGGCGGCGGGACCGTAGATGCTCGGCGTGTGCGTCCACGGCGGCTCGACGGCGCTGGTGACCGGGTCGTGGCCGCCCGCCCACGTCACCGGCGGCACGAGGTAGGGGTCGCCGCCCTGGGCCGCGATCCGCCCGTAGGCGGCGTAGTTGGTGTGGTCGGCCGAGCCGAAGGGTGCCGTGAGCAGCGCGAGCGCGCCCAGCCCCAGCACCAGCGGCCAGCCCAGCCGCGGCGCGGTGCGCCGCCACAGCCCGAGCGCGACCGCCAGGGCGCCGAGGAGGTATGCCGCCCACAGGGTCGCGGTGACCGTCGCCGAGGTCAGGTGCAGCGGCAGCTCGCCCGGCGCCCAGCCGCGC
>NZ_DASVZH010000326.1:0-6339 GCF_036391795.1 Oryzihumus sp. | reverse complement strand
CGAGCTTCGCCGCTACCGCCGGGCCGCGCGCAGCGCCCGGTGAGGGGCGCGGCATACGCGTGAGGTCAGGGCGACTGGAACACGGCCGCGAAGAACACGATGAGGATGAAGACCGCCAAGGTGGCCATCAACCCCATCAGCGCGCCGATCAGGACCTTGTCCATCGAGGCCTCCTCTGTGACGAACGGGCACCGCGGGGTCGCCCTCACGAGCCCCCCGGCGCTCACGTCGTCCGCACAGCTCAGGCCCGGGACGGGACCGCCTGGGCAGCCGGCGTCGGCCGGATGTTGGCGTTGTGGTGGAACACGTTCTCAGGGTCCCACCGCGCCTTGATCGAGGCGAGCCTCGCGTACTTCGCCTCGCCGTAGCTGGCCCGGACCCGAGCCTCGTCCTCGTCGGCGATGAAGTTGACGTAGCTGCCGTCACCCGAGGCGTAGGGCCGCAACGCCGACCAGAACCGCTGGACCCAGTCGCGGTCGACCGCGAGCATCCCGGCGTCCTCGGCGACGGCGGCGATGTTCAGCGCCCACAGGCTGCGGCGTGAGCCGCTGAACGCGGTGGCCTCGTCCGGGACCTCGGCGAAGGCGCCGCCCAGGGCGAAGACCGGCATGAAGCTCAGCGGCGAGGTCTTGCGCGGCAGGAACTCCAGCACCACGTCGATGACCGGGTCCGACAGCTCCTCCAGCCAGAGCGCCTTCTCGTAGCCCTTGATCCGCCACGGCGCGGTGTCGTCGAACATCTGCTGCACGGCGGAGTACGGCATCGAGGTCACCAGCTCGAATGCCGGGTCCAGCGCCTGGATCGGGGCCACCACCTCGGCGTGGTCGTGGGGTGCACCCCAGCCGATGACGCCCACGACGAACGTCGTCGTGCCCTGGCGCTCCGCGGGCACGAACGGTGCCGGCGGAGCGGTCAGGCCGCCGATGAACGCGCCGTACTCCCGGGGCAGGGCGGGGATGACATGCGCGGCCGCACGCAGCGGCTCGCGCGCGTCCTGGGGCGCCCAGAAGAACAGCCCGACGTTGGCCAGCTGGTCGACCTCGTGCAGGGCGAAGTCGAACGAGGTCACCACCCCGAAGTTGCCGCCGCCCCCGCGCAGCGCCCAGAACAGGTCCGGCTCGGAGTCGGCCGAGGCGGTCACGGTGCGCCCGTCGGCGGTGACCACCTGTGCGGACACCAGGCTGTCGCAGGTCAGGCCGCACCGCCGGGTCAGCCAGCCCATCCCCCCGCCGAGGGTGAGCCCGCCGACCCCGGTGTGGCTGACGAAGCCCCCCGTGACGGCCAGGCCGTGCGCGGCTGTCGCGGTGTCGAGGTCGGACCAGCGCGCCCCGCCGCCGACCCGCGCCCGGCGCGCCCTCGGGTCGACGTCGACCCGGTCGAGGGGCCCGAGGTCCAGCATCAGCCCGCCCTCGGAGACGGCGTGCCCCGCGAAGCTGTGCCCACCCCCGCGCACGGTCAGGTCGAGCCGGTGCTCCCTGGCGAAGGCGATGACGGTGGCGACGTCGCGGGCACTGATGGCCTCGACGATCAGGGCGGGACGCCGGTGGATGTCGCCGTTCCAGACCGCCTTCTCCAGGGCGTCGTCGAACTCCTCGTCCCCCTCCTGCAGCACCGTCCCCCCGACGCTGGTGCGCAGCTGCGCCAGGGCGCGGTCGTCGATCGGGTGCATGGCTGACCTCCAGGGTCGGGTTCGCGACGGGGTGCGGGGGAATGCCCTCGCCCCTCCTCTTCCGCCCTATGCCCCGCCCTGCCGGGTGTCATCGGGCAAAGGGGCGAGGTGGGCGTACCAGCGCGCTCGGCTAGAGTCGCCCGCGACGCGGGGTGCCGGTCCGTACCGGCTGAGAACACACCCGTTGAACCTGATCTAGCTCGCACTAGCGAAGGGACGTCACCGTCATGGTCACGACCACGCCCGTCTCCCCCATCACCGCCGCTGCCGTCGGCGACGCCCTCGCCACCCTGCGCGAGCGCTCGCCCCTGGTGCAGTGCCTGACCAACATCGTCGTCGCCCAGTGGACGGCCAACCTGCTGCTGGCCACCGGCGCCGCACCGGCCATGGTGGACAACCCCGAGGAGTCGGGGGTCTTCGCCGGGATCGCCGGTGGGGTGCTCGTCAACGTCGGCACGCCCTACGGCGAGACCGCCGCGGCGATGGAGCAGGCGGTCACCGCCGCCGGGCGCGCCGGGACCCCCTGGGTGCTGGACCCGGTCGCGGTCGGCCCCCTGCTGGGGTGGCGCACCGGTATCGCGCTGCGCCTGCTCTCCGTCGCGGCCCCCGCGGTTATCCGCGGCAACGCCTCGGAGGTCATGGCCCTGGCCGGCGGCGCCGGGGGCAAGGGCGTGGACAGCCTGGACACCCCCGAGGCGGCGCTCGAGGCGGCCCGCGCCCTGGCCACCAGCCACGGCACCGTGGTCGCCGTCAGCGGACCGGTGGACCACCTCACCGACGGTGACCGCCTGGTCACCGTGGCCAACGGACACGAGTGGCTGACCCGAGTGACCGGCGTGGGCTGCGCCCTGGGCGCGCTCATGGCCGCGTTCGCCGGCTGCGTGGAGGACCCGTTGCTCGCGGCGACCGCCGCCACCGCGACCCTGACCGTCGCCGCCGACGGGGCCGCCGCCCGCACCGCCGGCCCCGGGTCCTTCGCCGTCGCGCTGCTGGACGAGCTGGCCGCTCTCACGCCTGAGGCGCTCACCGAGCGGGTCCGGCTGGGCTGACCGATGAGCCGCCCGCCGCTGGACCTGTCGCTCTACCTGGTGACCGACACCCGCCTGTGCGGGACCGTCGGGGTGCCGGCCACCGTGGCCGCCGCGGTCGCGGCCGGGGTGACCGTGGTCCAGCTGCGCGACCCCGCCGCCGACGACGGCGAGCTGGTCACCCTGGGGCGGGCCATCGCCCGGGAGCTGACCGGCACCGGCGTGCCCCTGCTCGTCAACGACGCGGTGCACCTGGTCGAGGCGATCGGGGCGCAGGGCGCCCACGTCGGGCAGGGCGACACCGACCCCGGTGCGGCGCGGGCGCGACTGGGCCACACGGCATACCTGGGGCTGTCCGTGCAGACCACGGAGCACGTCGCGGCGGCGGGCGGCGCGGACGTGGACTACCTCGGCGTCGGGCCGGTGTTCGCCCAGGTCACCAAGCCCGACGGCGCCGAACCGGGCGGGCTGGACCGCCTCGCGCGGATCGTGGCCCTGAGCCCGGTGCCGTGCGTGGCGATCGGCGGGATCGGCCTCGAGCAGGCGGCGCAGGTCCGGGCGACCGACGCGGCGGGCATCGCCGTCGTCAGCGCCATCTGCGGCCAGCCGGACGTGGCCGGGGCCACCCGGGCGCTGCGAGCCGCCTGGGACCACGCGGGGGTGCGGGCGTGACCCGGCCGCCGGTCGCCCTGACCATCGCCGGCAGCGACCCCTCCGGCGGGGCCGGGGTGCAGGCGGACCTCAAGACGTTCTCGGCGCTGGGGGCCTACGGAACCTCGGTGCTGACCGCCCTGACCGCGCAGAGCACGACCGGGGTGACCGGGGTGCACGTGGTGCCGACGGCGTTCGTCACCGAGCAGCTGGAGACCCTCGTCGCCGACGTGCGCGTCGACGCGGTCAAGATCGGCATGCTGGCGACCGCCGACCTGGCCGAAGCGGTGGCCGACTTCCTGCGCGCCCACCCCTGCCCGGTGGTCGTCCTCGACCCGGTGATGGTCGCGACCAGCGGGGACCGGCTGCTGGCCGACGACGCGGTCGAGGCCCTGCGCGCCCTGCTGCCGCTGGCCTCCGTGGTGACCCCGAACCTGCCGGAGGCCGCCGGGCTGCTCGGCGTGGCCGACGCCGTGGACGAGACGGAGATGCTGAACCAGGCGCAGGCGCTGCGGGCCCTGGGCGCGCAGCGGGTCCTGCTCAAGGGCGGCCACCGGGCGGGGCAGGGGGCCGCCTCCGACGTGCTCGCCGAGCCCGATGGGGTGACCTGGCTGCGCGCGCCGTGGGTGGAGACGACCAACACGCACGGCACGGGCTGCTCGCTGTCCTCCGCACTGGCGGCGCTGCGGCCGCAGCGGGACACGTGGGTGGACACGGCCCGCGACGCCAAGGACTGGCTGACCGGGGCGCTGGCGGCCGCCGACACCCTCGAGGTCGGGCACGGCCACGGGCCGGTCCACCACTTCCACCAGATCTGGGACCACTGATGGCCGGCTTCAGCGAGCACGTCTGGGACGCGGTCAGCGACATCCGGCGCAGCATCGACGACCACCCCTTCCTCGCCGGCCTGGAGGACGGCACGCTGCCGCGACAGGTGTTCACCGGCTACCTCGCGCAGGACGCGCACTACCTGTCCGACTACGCCCGGGTGCTCGCCTCCTGCGCCACCCAGTCGCGGACGGCGGATGACCTGGTCTTCTGGGCCGGCAGCGCCCAGCAGGCGGTGCTCGTCGAGCGCAGCCTGCACACCTCGCACGTCACCGACCTGGACCGCCACGAGAAGTCACCCACCTGCACGGCGTACACCTCGTTCCTGCTCGGGCTGGCCGCCGGGGGCAGCTACCCGGTCCTGGTGGCCGGGGTGCTGCCCTGCTACTGGATCTACGAGGACGTCGGCCGGCGGCTGCGGGAGCGGGTCGGCGACCTCTCCGACCACCCCTACGGGGACTGGATCGGCACGTACGGTGACCCGGCCTTCGCGGCCTCGACGGCAACCGCCCGGACGATCGTGGACCGGGTCGCGTCGGAGTCCGGCGAGGCCACCGTGCGACGCATGACGGAGGCATTCATCACCGCATCGCGGCACGAGTGGCTGTTCTGGGACGCCGCCTGGCGCCAGGAGGCCTGGCCGGTCTGACCTGCCGGCGGCTCCCCGGCCGGCGCCGGCCGCTCCCGGGACCTTCGATCCTGCCCACCGCCGATGGGAGCGCGCACGATCGGACCCGCGGGTCGGCGACATCGGCGACCCCGGCCAGGAGAGGTGGGGACGATGAAGCTGGACGAGCTGATGACCTCGGCGCGGGACGCCATCACGGTGCGGCGGGTCTTCGCCGAGCCCTACGAGAAGAACGGCGTCACCATCATCGCCGCGGCGACGGTCGCCGGCGGCGGGGGCGGCGGCATCGGCCACGACCAGAACGGCGGCGAGGGCGAGGGCGGGGGCTTCGGTCTCAGCGGGCGGCCGGCCGGGGCCTACATCATCCGCGACGACGACGTCGTGTGGCGCCCGGCGGTGGACGTCAACCGGCTCGTGCCCGTGCTCGGCGCGGTGCTCATCGCCTGGTTCCTCACCCGGGCCCGGATCAAGCGCACGCGGATGCGCACGTTCGAGCACATGGCCGAGCAGCACCGCAAGGTCGACCGCCACAAGGCAGCGCACCACTAGGCCGTCTGACCCGGCCGCCACGGGCCGCACCTGGTGCCCGGTCCTCCGCGAAAAGGGCCGTCCCAGCTGCGCTTTCGCGGCGGAACGGGCACCAAGTCCCTGTGGGACGGGGGGGTCGCGGGGGCGGCCGGTGCGTCAGAGGGCGCTGGCCGCGGTGGCCGGCTCGGGGGCGTCGTGCACCCGCTCGGGCCGTATGCCGAGCCACAGGGCCGCGACCGCGGCCGCACCGGCGGCGATCCCCCCACCGAGCAGCACGGACTGCACCTGGACCACGCCGGCCCGGGCCAGCGCCGCGGTGTCGGTCGGGTCCGGCAGGGCGCTGACCGCGGCCGAGAAGCGGTGCAGGCCGATGGCGGTCAGCACCGCCAGTCCCACGACCATCCCGGTCATCCGGGCGACCACGACGAGGGCGCTGGCGACCCCGGCATCGCCAGCCGGCGCATCGGCCAGCGCCGCGGCGTTGACCGGCGCGATGGCCAGGCCCAGGCCCAGGCCGGCGGCGACGAGCACCGCGGTCGCACCCACGCTGTCCAGCGCCCCCGGGGTCCAGCCGGACATGAGCCCGAGGGCGACCGCGGCCAGGGCCAGTCCCCCGGCGGCGACGACGGCACTGCCGGCGTGCCGCAGGGCCTGTCCCCCGGCGAGCGCGCCCACCGGCACCGCGACGAGGAACCGCAGCAGCACCAGGGCGGCACCGGTCTGGGAGCGGTCCCCGAGCCGGGCGAGGACCGGCACGTCCACGACGACGGCCACCAGCGCGGCACCGACGAGGACGCTGACCAGGAGCGCGACCGGCACCCGCCCGCGGAGCACGCCGCGGGCGATGAGCGGGACCGCGGCGGTGCGGTGCCGCCAGGCGTAGCCGGCGAGGGCCACGACGCCCAGCGGCAGCAGCCCCCGCCCCCAGGGCCCGACGACCTCGCGGGTCGGGTCGGCCGAGGCGAAGGCCAGCACCACCGACCCCAGCGCGACGGCCAGGCAGACCG
>NZ_DASVZH010000325.1:0-5817 GCF_036391795.1 Oryzihumus sp. | reverse complement strand
GCCACCTAGACTTGGCGGGTCATGGCTGAGGTGGGAGAGGCGGAGCACCGCGCGCAGGGCTCCCGGCCCCGTCGTCGCCGCCCCCAGAACCGCCGCAAGCCGGCGCAGACCCGCCGGCTCAGCCCGGCGGAGGTGGAGCGCCGCGCGGCAGGCCGCCCGGGAGGCCCGGATGGCGCGCCGCCGCGCCGCCATGCCGACGGTCACCTACCCCGAGGACCTGCCGGTCGCCGCCCGCAAGGACGACATTGCCGCGCTCATCCGCGACCACCAGGTCGTGATCGTCGCCGGCGAGACCGGGTCGGGCAAGACCACCCAGCTGCCCAAGATCTGCCTCGAGCTCGGCCGCGGCGTCGAGGGCCTCATCGGGCACACCCAGCCGCGCCGGATCGCCGCCCGCTCGGTCGCCGAGCGCATCGCCGAGGAGCTGGGCACCGAGCTCGGCACCGCCGTCGGCTACCAGGTGCGCTTCACGGACCGCTCCAGCGACGACACCCTGGTCAAGGTCATGACCGACGGCATCCTCCTCTCGGAGATGCAGCGCGACCGCGACCTGCGCAAGTACGACACGATCATCATCGACGAGGCGCACGAGCGGTCGCTCAACATCGACTTCATCCTGGGCTACCTCAAGCAGCTGCTGCCGCGCCGGCCCGACCTCAAGGTCATCGTCACGTCCGCGACCATCGACCCCGAGCGGTTCGCCCGGCACTTCGAGCGCGACGGCGTGCCGGCACCGATCATCGAGGTCTCCGGGCGCACCTACCCCGTCGAGGTCCGCTACCGGCCGCTGCTGCAGCGGACCGAGGAGGGCGACGTCGACATTGACCAGGTCACCGGCATCTGCCAGGCCGTCGAGGAGCTGTGGACCGAGGGCACCGGCGACATCCTCGTGTTCCTCTCCGGAGAACGCGAGATCCGCGACACCGCCGACGCCCTGACCGGGATGTCGTTGCCGCACACCGAGATCCTGCCGCTCTACGCCCGGCTCTCCGCCGCCGAGCAGCACCGCGTCTTCGGCTCGCACACCGGGCGCCGGGTCGTGCTCGCCACCAACGTCGCCGAGACCTCGCTGACCGTGCCCGGCATCCGCTACGTCGTCGACGCCGGCACCGCGCGCATCTCCCGCTACAGCCAGCGCACCAAGGTGCAGCGCCTGCCGATCGAGCCGATCTCCCAGGCCAGCGCCCGCCAGCGCGCCGGCCGCTGTGGTCGCGTGGCCGACGGCATCTGCATCCGGCTCTACTCCGAGGACGACTTCGAGAACCGCCCGGCGTTCACCGACCCTGAGATCCTGCGCACCAACCTGGCCTCGGTCATCCTCCAGATGACCTCGCTCGGGCTCGGCGACATCGCGCGCTTCCCGTTCGTCGACCCGCCCGACTCCCGCCAGATCAGCGACGGTGTGCGGCTGCTCGAGGAGCTCGAGGCGATCCGCCCGGAGGTGAGCGACCCGCGCAAACGGCTCACGGCATACGGCCGGTCCATCGCGCAACTGCCGCTCGACCCGCGCCTGGCGCGCATGGTGCTGGAGGCCGACCGCAACGGCGCGCTGCGTGAGGTGCTCGTCATCGTCGCGGCACTGTCGATCCAGGACCCGCGCGAGAGGCCGGCCGACAAGCAGCAGCAGGCCGACGAGAAGCACCGCCGCTTCGCCGACGAGCACTCCGACTTCATCGCGCTCACCAACCTGTGGGGCTACCTGCGCGAGCAGCAGAAGGCGTTGAGCGGCAGCGCTTTCCGCCGGATGTGCAAGGCGGAGTACCTGCACTACCTGCGGGTGCGCGAGTGGCAGGACCTGCACAGCCAGCTCAAGCAGGCGTGCAAGTCCCTGGGCCTGCACCCGAACGAGACCCCGGCCACGCCCGACCAGGTCCACCAGTCGCTGCTGGCCGGCCTGCTCTCGCACATCGGCCTGCGCGACGTGGAGAAGCGGGAGTACCTCGGCGCCCGGGGTGCGCGTTTCGGCATCTCGCCCGGCTCGTCGCTGTTCAGGAAGCAGCCGCAGTGGGTCATGGCCGCCGAGCTGGTCGAGACGACGCGGCTGTGGGCCAGGGTCAACGCCCGCATCGACCCGGCGTGGGTGGAGAAGCAGGCCCAGCACCTGGTCAAGCGGCAGTACTCCGAACCGCACTGGGAGCGCAGGCGCGCCAGCGCGGTCGCGCTGGAGAAGGTCACCCTGTATGGCGTGCCGCTGGTTGCCGGTCGCAAGGTCGGCTACGGGCGGGTCAACCCCGAGGAGTCCCGCGAGCTGTTCATCCGGCACGCCCTCGTCGAGGGCGACTGGGACACCGAGCACCGTTTCTTCCACGACAACCGGGCGCTGGTCGAGCGGCTCGGCGAGCTCGAGGCGCGGGCCCGCCGTCGGGGTCTCATCGTCGACGACGAGACGCTGGTCGCGTTCTACGACAAGCGGATTCCCGCCGACGTCGTCTCCGGGCGTCACTTCGACTCGTGGTGGAAGAAGACCCGGCGCGAGCAGCCGGACCTGCTGACCTTCACCGAGGACCTGCTGGTCACCGACGAGGCCGGGGCCGTCAGCGCCGACGACTACCCGCAGGTGTGGCGGCAGGGGTCGATCGAGCTGCCGGTCAGCTACCAGTTCGAGCCCGGCACCGCGGCGGACGGCGTCACCGTGCACGTGCCGGTCGACGTGCTCAACCAGGTCGAGCCGGACGGCTTCGACTGGCAGGTGCCCGGGTTGCGCCACGACCTCGCCACCGCGCTGCTGAAGTCGCTGCCCAAGGCCACCCGGCGCAGCTTCGTGCCCGCGCCCGACCATGCGGCGGCAGCGCTGGCCGACGCGGACCCGGACGCCGGGCCGATCACCGAGGAGCTGGCCCGGGCGCTCAAGGCGCGCACCGGGACCGGCATCGACCCGATGGACTGGGACTGGACGCGGGTGCCCGACCACCTGCGCATCACCTTCCGGGTCGAGGACCGCCGCCGCTCGGTCCTCGGTGAGGGCAAGGACCTGGAGGCGCTCAAGGCCCACCTGGCGCCACAGGTCCGCCAGACGATGGCTCGCGCCGCATCGTCGGTGGAGCGAAAAGGCTTGCGGCAGTGGGACTTCGGGGACCTTCCCGCCACCTTCGAGCGCACCTCGGGTGAGCGGGTCATCCAGGGCTTCCCGGCGGTGGTCGACCACGGCGAGAGCGTGTCGGTCGAGGTGCTGCCCACCGCCGCCGAGCGCGACGCGGCCAGCCGGCTGGGCGTGCGCCGGTTGCTGCTGCTCAACACCACGGCCCCGTGGAAGCGGGTGCTGGCCACCCTGACCAACGCCCAGAAGCTCACCCTCGGCAACAACCCGCACGGCAGCGTGCCGGCCCTCCTGGAGGACTGCCTGGCCTGCGCAGTGGACTCGCTGGTGGCCGAGCGGCCCGGCGGGACGGTGCGCACGCCGGCCGAGTTCGAGGAGACGCTGGCGCTGGTCCGCCAGAACGTCGTGCCCCGTGTCCTCGACGTCGTCGCGTTCGTCGAGCCGGTGCTGTTGCGGGCACGCGCGGTCGAGGTGGCTCTCTCCGGGCTGACGAGCCCGCTCGTCGGGGCGCTGAAGGCCGACCTGACGGCGCAGCTGGGGTCGCTCATCCACCCGGGGTGCGTGGCGGAGACGGGTTACCCGCGGCTGCGTCACGTCGAGCGCTACCTGCGCGCCATGCTGGTGCGCATCGACAAGGCGCCGGGCGAGCTCGCCCGCGACGCCGAGCGCCTCGCCGTCGTCGAGCGCGTCCAGGCGGAGTATGCCGACCTGCTGGCTTCCCTGCCTCCCACCCGTCGCACGGCGGACGACGTGCGCGACCTGCGCTGGATGGTCGAGGAGCTGCGGGTGAGCCTGTTCGCGCAGACGCTCGGCACGGCATACCCGGTCTCGGAGAAGCGCATCTACAAGGCGATGGACGCCGTCGAGTCCGCCTGACCCGCGCTGTGCCGGAATCGGCCACGAGCGGGGGATGGCGGTGCTTCACTGTGGTCCCATGCACTGCCACTGCGACCCAGCCGAGCCGCTGTTCACCACCGAGTCCGAGCGCCACGTCTGGGAGACGCTCAGGGACACCCTGCGGCAGGAGGACCGGCTGCTGGCCAACCTGCGCCTGACCGACCACACCAAGGACCACGAGGCCGACCTGGTCGTGCTGATGCCCGGCGCCGGGGTCGTCGTGGTCGAGGTCAAGGGCGGCAGCGTCCACCACGACGGGCACTCCTGGCAGCAGACCGCACGCGGCGAGACCAGGGTGATCGACCCGGTGCGTCAGGTCCGCGACACGCAGTACGCCCTGCGCCGTTACGTCGAGTCGGACCCGCGGTGGAAGGGCTCGTCCCGAGGGCGGGTGCGCTGGGGACACGCCGTGGTGGTGCCGTGGTCCGACGTCGACGAGGACTTCGCCCTGCCCGACTGCCCCCGGTGGAGCATCCACGGGAAGGGGGACATGGACGACCTCGCCGGGCGGCTGTGGGACGTCCCCCGCCAGCAGGAGGTCTCGTGCCGGGTCCCCGACGAGGAGGACTGCGCCCTGGTCGCCGAGATCCTGCGGGGACGTCACCTGCCGCAGTACTCGGTGGTCGCCGAGGCGGACGAGCGGGAGTCGCGCGCCCAGCGGCTCACCCTCGAGCAGGCCCAGCTGCTGCAGGTGACTCGGCTGCTGCCGCGGGTCGAGGTGCGCGGGGGAGCAGGCAGCGGCAAGACCGTGCTCGCGCTCGAGCAGGCCAGACAGCTCACCTGCGGGGGCCGAGGCCAGAAGCCGCAGCGCGTCGCGCTGGTCTGCTACTCGCGGGGTCTCGCGGCGTGGTTCCAGCGGGTCGTCGAGGGCTGGCCGCGCAAGCAGCGGCCGGCGTTCGTGGGCACGTTCCACCAGCTCGGCCGGTCCTGGGGTGCGCCGGACGGCTCGCGCGACAACAGCGAGTTCTGGGAGTCCGAGCTGCCCCGGCAGATGGCCGAGCTGGCACGGGGCCTTCCGGACGGCCGGCGTTTCGACGCCGTCATCGTCGATGAGTCCCAGGACTTCGCCGAGTCGTGGTGGGCGCCCATCCTCGGGTGCCTGCGCGACGAGGAGCGCGGCGGCATCTACGCCTACACGGACGAGAACCAGCGCATCTTCGCCCGGTTCGGCGGGCCGCCGGTGCCGCTGGTGCCCCTCGTGCTGGACCACAACCTGCGCAACACCAGGCAGATCGGTGAGGCGTTCAACCCGCTGGCGCCCATGCGGATGCGCCTGCTCGGCGGCAACGGACCCGACGTCACGTTCGTGGCCGCCGCTGGACAGGAGGAAGCGGTCGACCGTTCCGACGAGCAGGTGGAGGCCCTGCTCGACGAGGGCTGGCGCCCGCGGGACGTCGCGCTCCTCGTCACGGGACACCGCCACCCGGTGCAGATCGACCGCGGAGCCGACGAGGACCCTGAGAGCTACTGGCGCTCGTTCTGGGAGGACGACGACGTCTTCTACGGCCACGTCCTGGGGTGCAAGGGTCTGGAGCGGCGCGCCGTGGTGCTCTGCGTCAACCACGAGAGGGTGCGCCCGCGGGACACCGAGCGGCTCTACGTCGGTCTGTCCCGCGCGACCGACCGGCTGGTCGTGGTCGGCGACCCGGCGCTTGTCCGCGAGATCGGGGGACCGGTGGTAGCGAGCCGGCTGGGCATCTGAGGCGCCCGACCACGCCGGCGTGGCGCTCCGACGGGTGGGGGTCCGGCGACGTCGCTAGGGTCCCCGCCATGCCCCGGTCCAGCGCACCCCGCGCCAGCGTGTCCCTCGCCGTCCCGCCCGGCACCCCGATGCCGTCCGCCGAGGACCTCGCGGGGACGCAGGCTTCCTACGACACCGTCGC
>NZ_DASVZH010000324.1:0-3903 GCF_036391795.1 Oryzihumus sp. | reverse complement strand
GGCCCCCGACGGTGGAGCTGCCGCGCCGCGCGCTCACGCGCCGGCCGCCGGCGCCTGCGAGCGCTCGCCGAGCAGCCGCAGGACCTCCGGCCCCACCATCGTCACGTCACCGGCCCCCACGGTCAGCACGAGGTCGCCGGGGCGCACCAGCTCGGCGACGGCAGGGGCGACGGCCGACCAGGACGGCACGAACTCGGCGTCCGCACCGGTGATTCGGTCTGCCACGAGGGCACCGGACACCCCGGGCACCGGGTCCTCCCGGGCCGCGTAGACGTCCATCACGAGCACCACGTCGGCCGGGCCCAGCGCATCGGCCAGCTGCTGGGCGAAATCCCGCGTGCGCGAGTACAGGTGCGGCTGGAAGACCACGACCAGCCGACCGGGTGCGGCCAGGCCGCGCGCGGTCTCGACCACGGCCGCCACCTTGCCGGGGTTGTGGGCGTAGTCGTCGACGACCCGCACTCCCCCGGCCTCCCCCTTGGGCTCGAACCGGCGCCGGGTGCCGGTGAACCCGGCCAGGCCCTCGAGCACCAGGTCGGGGTCCTGGCCCAGGCCCACGGTGGCCGCGAGCCAGGCCGCAGCGGCGTTGAGCAGGTTGTGCCGCCCCGGGATGCCGATCTGCAGGGTGCGGGCGGAGTCCTCGCCGCGCAGCTGCAGGCGGGCACTGGAGGCCATGCCCTCACCGGCGAGGTCGGACAGCCGCAGGTCGGCGTCCTCGGCGACCCCGTAGGTCAGCACCCGCACGCCGCCGGCCCCGGCGGTGTCGGCCAGGGTGCGTGCCCCCTCGTCGTCGGCACAGGTCACCAGCAGGCCACCGGGCTGGATGCTGGCGGCGAACCGGGCATACGCCTCCTGCACCGCCTCGAAGGTGCCGTAGAAGTCGAGGTGGTCGGGCTGGACGTTGGTGACGATGGCCACCTCGGGGCGGTAGACGAGGAAGGAGCCGTCGCTCTCGTCGGCCTCGGCCACGAACACCTCACCAGTCCCGTGGTGGGCGTTGGTGCCGTGCTTGGCGAGCTCGCCCCCGACCGCGAACGAGGGGTCGACCCCGCAGTGCTGCAGGGCGACGGTGAGCATCGAGGTGGTGGTGGTCTTGCCGTTGGCCCCGGCCACGGCGACCCGGCGGCGGCCCTGCATCACCGAGGCGAGGGCCTGGGACCGGTGCAGCACGCGCAGCCCACGCGCGCGGGCCGCCTCGAGCTCGGGGTTGTCCTCGCGGATGGCCGAGGAGATGACCACGGTGTCGACGCCCTCGAGGTGGGCCGCGTCGTGGCCGACGTGGACGTCGGCGCCCTCGGCCGCCAGCGCCGTCAGCACCAGGGATTCCCGGGCATCGGAGCCGCTGACCGCGACCCCCTGGGCCAGCAGGACGCGGGCCACGCCGGACATGCCCGCCCCGCCGATCGCGATGAAGTGGACCCGGCCGAGGTCGGCCGCAGCCGGCACCGGGTCGGTGAAGTCGAACCGGCTGTTCCTCACTGGGCGGGCCCTTCCACCGCGGCGACGACCATGTCGGCCAGGCGCTCGTCGGCGTCCTTCTCCCCCACGGTGGACGCGGCGGTGGCCATGGCCGCGAGCCGGTCGGCGTCGGTGAGCAGCGGGATCAGCTCGGCGTCGATCCACTCGGGGCTGACGGTCGCGTCGTCGACGAGCAGGCCACCGCCGGCCGCCACGACGTCGGCGGCGTTGACGTGCTGCTCGCCGTTGCCGATCGGCAGCGGCACGTAGACCGCCGGCAGGCCGACCGCGGTCAGCTCGCACACCATGCCCGCGCCCGCGCGGGTGACCACGAGGTCGGCGGCGGCGTAAGCGAGGTCCATCCGCTCGGCATAGGGCAGCACGACGTAGCGCGGTCCCTCACCCTTGGGCACCGGGTCGAACTCCTTGCCGCGCCCGGTGACGTGCAGCACCTGCACCCCGGCGTCACGCAGGGCCTTGACCCGCTGCTCGAAGGCGGTGTTGAGCCGCTGGGCGCCCAGCGAGCCGCCGGTGACCAGCAACGTGGGGCGGCGGTCCTCCAGGCCGAGGGTGGACAGCGCCTCGGCCCGCAGCGCGACCCGGTCCAGGTGCGTGATCTCGGGACGCAGCGGCATGCCGATCGCCTTGGCGTGCGGCAGCACCGTCGAGGAGAACGTGGTGGCGACCCACGGGGTCATCCGTGCCCCGAGCCGGTTGGCCAGGCCGGGCCGGGCGTTCTGCTCGTGGATGACGATGGGGATGCCCCGCTTGCGCGCGGCGAGGTAGGCGGGGGTGGAGACGTAGCCACCGAAGCCCACGACCACGTCGGCCGCGACGTCGTCGATGGCGCGGCCGGCCAGCGCCACCGCCGCGCGCAGCGCGCCGGGCAGTCGCAGCGCGTCCCCGGAGGGCTTGCGGGGGAAGGCCACCTTGGGGATGGTCTTGAGCGGGTATCCGCGGGCCGGCACCAGGGAGGACTCCAGCCCGGTGTCGGTGCCGAGGGCGGTGACCTCCAGGTCGGGGTTGCGGCGGCGCAGGCAGTCCGCGAGGGCGAGCAGGGGTGAGACGTGACCAGCCGTCCCGCCCCCCGCGAGCAGCACGGAGGACAGGGCGTGGGGGTGGTTCATGAACGAGATCTCCGACCGAGGGGGACGACGGCGAGCGAGCGACGCACCACTCCGGGGCGCGCCGCGAGGGCCTCACGGCAGCCGGGTTCGTTGCGGGCGAACGAGACCAGCATGCCGAGGGCGAACAGGGTCGTCACCAGGGCGGAGCCGCCGCTGGAGACGAGAGGGAGCGGGACGCCGATGACCGGCAGCAGGCCGATCACGGCGCCGATGTTGATGACGGCCTGGCCGAGGATCCACACCATGACCCCGGCTGTGGCGACGCGCGTGAAGAAGTCGTCGCTGCGCAGCACGAGGCGGTAGCAGGCCACGGCGATGACGGCGAACAGCCCGATGACGACGAGGGTGCCGGGCAGCCCGAGCTCCTCGCCGATGATCGCGAAGATGAAGTCGTTGTGGGCCTCGGGCAGCCACTGCCACTTCTCCCGGCTGGCGCCGAGACCGACGCCCCACCAGCCGCCGTCGGCGAGGGCGTACTGGCCGTGGATGGTCTGCCAGCAGGCGCCGTTGGGGTCGGTGCAGCCACCGCCGATCCACGAGCTGATCCGCCGCATCCGGTTGGCGCTGGTGACGACCATGACCAGGGTCAGCAGGGCGGCGCCGCCTCCGGCCAGGGCGAACATGCGGGCCGGCACGCCGGCGGCAAAGAGCATGCCGGCGACGATCGCCAGCAGCACCATGCCGGTGCCGAGGTCGTGCCCGGCGAGGACCAGGCCGATGAGCAGGAACGACGCGGGGAAGACCAGCGGCACCACCGCGTGCTTGAACTCCCCGAGCCGGCGGCGCTTGGAGCTGAGCACGGTGGCGCCGAAGAGGATCAGCGCGATCTTGGCGAACTCCGACGGCTGCAGCTGCATGCCGCCGATGCGGATCCAGTTGCGGTTGCCGAGCACCGAGACGCCCAGGGGGCTGAACACCGTGGCCTGCAGGAGGGTGGCGCCGACGAGCAGCCACGGCGCCAGCCGCCGCCACGTGCGCACCTGCTGGCGGCTGGCGGTGACCGCGCCGACCACCCCGATGACGGCGAAGCGCAGCTGGTTGAGGAAGACCGTGTAGGAGGAGTGCGTCTCCTTGTAGGAGGTGACGCTGGAGGCGGACAGCACCATGACCAGCCCGATGACGATGAGCAGGGCGGTGGCGCCGACCAGCAGGTAGTAGGTGGTGACCGGGGACTCCAGGCGCTCCGCGAGCGAGCCCAGGCGCCCGAGGGACGCCGGTGCCGCGGTCCGCGGTGCCGGGCGCGCCGGGGGCGTCGTCGCGCTCACGGCGCCTCGGGCCCTCCGCCGGCGAGACGACGCACGGCGTCGGCGAACGCGTC
>NZ_DASVZH010000323.1:0-45371 GCF_036391795.1 Oryzihumus sp. | reverse complement strand
GCCGCCTGGAGGTCTGTGAAGTTCGCCTTGAGCCCGTCGACCGCGACGTCGTAGCGCCACCCGGAGCCCGGTTCGTACCGCCGCCAGGCGTCCCGGCTCATGCCGTGCTGCCGCATCACCCGCAGCCGGTCCGTCCGCTCGGGGTCGGGCGTCGTGAGCGCCCCGCCCTCGCCGATGGGCAGGTTCTTCGTGGCGTAGAAGCTGAAGCAGGTGGTTGACGGCAATGTCCCGACGGCCTGGCCGTCCCGCGCTGCCCCGAGCCCGTGTGCGGCGTCCTCGACGACCCGGTCGAGTCTCAGCCCGGCCGCCTCGGCCAGCTCCTGCGTGGCCGCTGGGTAGCCGGCCATGTGCTGGACCACCATGGCGGCCGGACGCTCCCGGCGCTTGCGCGCGGCCTCGGCGACGTTGACCGTGAGGGTCTCCTCATCCACGTCGAGCAGGACCGGTCGCAGTCCGGCGTGGACTATCGCGTGCACGGCGCCGCAGAACGTGAGCGTGGGGGTGAGCACGGCGGAACCGGGGCGCAGGTCAAGGGCCCGCAGGGCCATCTCGATCGCGGCCGTGCAGGAGCTGACGGCGACACTGCTCCGGGCGCCGACCCACCTGGCGAGCTCGTCCTCGAACTGCAGGGTGCGTTGGCCTGCCGTGAGCCAGCCGCCGGCCATCACCTCCAGTGCCAGCTCCCGCGCCTCGGGCGAGATGTGGCACTGCGCAAAGCTCACGGGGTCGATCGTCTGGCCGGGCAGCAGTGGTGCGGTGGTCATGCCAGTCCCCGGACCATCGCCACGGTGAGCGACTGCCGGTAGGTGTCGAGCAGGTGGTGGGCCAGCAGGGCGACCTTGCGCCGCTCGTCCTGGGGTCCCGGCCCGAACCGGCGGGCGGTCACTCCGCCCTCCAGCATCGAGACCACCGCCTGCGCCACGGCCTCGGCGCGGGGAGGGACGACGCAGCCGGCCCCACCTGACAGCACGAGCTCGGCGGCACTGTCGGTGGTGACGGCCACGACCGGCAGACCCACGTCGACTGCCGCGGCGGATGGGCTGGCAGCCGCCAGCCCGGAGTCCGTGGCGACGATGACGTCGGCTGCCCGCAGGACCACGGCGAGGGGCGCGGTCACGGCACCGTGTCGGCCGTCGACACGACGGACGGCGTACTGTCCTGGCGCGCCCGGGACGGGACGCAGCTGAGCGACCACGAGATCACTGCGCCGCAAGGCATGCAGGGTCGGCGCCCAGGCCGCAGCGCCCAGGTGGCTGGTCCCGGGCTCGAGCCCGACAGCGAGCCTCACCCCCGGAGCCACGTCCAGGACGCGGCGCAGATCGGCCCGGGTCTCGCCGATGCTCGTGCTGGAGGGTGCGGCGGCTGCCGGCCCCAGCAGCGGCAGGCACCTGATCCGCCCACCCGGGGCGACGCCTGAGCTGACGAGCAGCCGGGCGGCGGTCTGGCCATGGACCAGCCAGGTCGCCACCGCCGGGATCATCCGGTTGCAGCTGCGCACCCACCAACCGGCGGGGGACAGCCCGTTCTCACGAAGTGGCAGGCGCTCGATGCTGTGGACCCGCAGGGCCCGACCGGCCCAGGGGACCTGGGTGCTTCCGGTCGTGTGCACCACGTCCGCGGTGTCGCCCGAGCCGACGAGCTCGACCCGTCTGGCGTCAGTCAGCATCTCCAGGGCGGCCACGAGGTTCGCGGTCAGGTCGGTGGCGGACGAAGGCGGCTCGAACCGAACCCGGATCGGGTTGCTGCTCAACGGGTTCCTCATGACCGCGCCCCCTTCCGGTAGCGCAGGCCGAGCACCCCGATGACCGGCCACCCGGTGGCGGCGCAGAGGTCGGTGACACGCCGGACTTCGGCGTACGAGGTCAGGTTCGCGTCGAGGACGAGCAGGACGCGCCCCGCATCGTTCGTCAGCGCCCTGTCGTCGCGGAGTCGTACCACCTGCAGGCCGTCGGCCGACGGCTCGGCCTGCTGATCCCGGAGCATCGTGGTCGTTGCGGGTCCGGGCTCGGTCCCGGGAGGCGTCTGCCCTCTGAGCTCGTAGCCCTCGCCCCCCGCCCTCGTCCGGTGCAGGTCCGGCTGCACCTGGCCGTTCGACGACGGGGCTGCCCGTGGTGCCGCCAGTGCCTCGGCCAGCCCCGCGGCCACCGCCTCGACCTGGTCCGGCTCGCCGCACTCGACCACGACGACGGTGTGGGCGTGCTCCCGGGCCGCCGCACGGCGCACGACGAGCGCAGTCTCGAGGGGCACCCTGGCCGGAGGATCCGCTTCGTGCTCGGCGTCGGCGGGTGCGGCCTGCCCGCCGCGGCGAGCTCCCGTCGCGCGTTGCCTGGCACGTCGTCGCGCGCGCGCCCGGCGTCGCGGCAGGGTGAGCGTTCCCAGCAGGGGCACGCCCAGCTCACGCGCGAAGCTCCCGGGGTCGGCCACGCGGGGCCGCAGCACCTCCAGGACGCTGGCGACGAGGAGCCCGGCGACCAGGCCGGCCAGCAGCGCCAGCGAGAGGTCGGTGACGCGGCGGCGGGCCACAGGCTGGGCCGTCGCCGCGGGTGAGATCAGCATCGCCGACCCCCCCGTGGCATCGGGCAGCTGCAGCTGGCGGACGGTCGAGCCGAGGTCGCTGAGCTCCTGGTCGAGGGTCGTCAGCTGGGCCGACAGGGTGGCGATCCGCGCCTGGTCCACCGTCGCGGACAGCCGGCTGACCACGGCCTGGCGTTGCGTGTAGAGCTGCCGCTGCTGTGCCTGCATCTGGCTGATCAGGCCCTGCACGCGCCGTTGCTGCTCACCGCCGAGGTAGTCCACGACGGTGCGCGCCAGCGCCGTGGCCACGCGGCTGGCCACCTCGGGCCTGCGGTCGGTGACCGCGAGGTCGAGGACCGGTGAGGCGCCGAACTGGGTGACGGTGACCTCGCCTGCGACGTCCGAGGCCGTTCGGTCGTTGACGCCGGCTGCCTGCAGGGCCTGGTTGATCGCCGTGGTGCTGGTGGCTATCCCCCTCACCTGGTTGACGACCGAGTCCGCCTCGGTGTCGGAGCCGACCTTGGTGCTCGACTGCTGGATCCGTGCGGACGCGACGTAGCTGGGATGCGTCGTCGCGGTGAGCACGGCGACGACGAGCAGTGGCGCCAGGGCAAAGAGCAGCAGCAGCCGGCGGTGGCCCACGACGATGCGTCGAAAAGCCTCATTCATGTCCATTTCGTGCCCCCGGTCGGCGGCAGGACACCGCGGCCCGTGCGGGCCGTAGCGGGCGTCCTCCGCCAGGGTCAGGCGCGGGTTTGCGGCCCCCACGCGCGGGTTCGTCCTGACCCGAGCGACCCTAGGAAGCCGTTCCGCCGCTGCGCTCCACTAGGCGAACGGTCCCGGGACCGCCAGAATGTCCTAGTGGGCCCCGGTTTGGTATCGCGCCCAGCCGCGCCCAGCCGCTGGCGACCTTCGGCGTCGCACCCCAACCGGAGGCCTGCGACGTAGCCTGATTGTCGTAGACGCCGCCAGCGCCGACGCCGCCACGGTGCATCCGGGCCGGCAGGTCCGGACGCGGAACCTGCCGCGCGGGCCGGCCAGCCGCGCATACCTGCGGCGCGGAGTGGCCGCGTAATGGGCATCACGGCGAGCAACACGCCAGGTGTGGGATCGTCGCCGGCGGCGGAGGCCCCTGCCGCCGAGCTGACCGTCCCCGACCAGTCGCGGCTGCGCCCCCGGCGGCCGCGCCGAAGGTGTCTTCCCCATGACCGTCCTCACCGCCGCCCCCTCGGCCCTCGACACCGGCGACACCGCGTGGTTGCTGACGTCCGCGGCGCTCGTGCTCTTGATGGCGCCCGGCCTCGCCCTCTTCTACGGCGGCATGGTGCGCGCCAAGAGCGTGCTCAACATGATGATGATGACCTTCGGGTCGCTCGCCGTCGTCCTCGTGCTGTGGACCCTGGTCGGCTACTCGCTCGCCTTCGGCAACGACGTCGGCGCCGGCCTGCTCGGTGACCCCCTGCAGCACCTCGGCCTGGGCGACCTCATGTCCGCGACGAGCAACGGCGCGGGTCACGTCCCCGTGCTCCTGTATGCCGTGTTCCAGGGCCTGTTCGCGGTCATCACCGGGGCGCTGGTGTCGGGGGCTATCGCCGACCGCGCCAGGTTCGGGGCCTGGATGGTGTTCGTGGCGGTGTGGACCGTGGTGGTCTACGCCCCGGTGGCGCACTGGGTCTTCGACACCGGCTCGCCCGGGCACCCCGGCGGCTGGCTGGTCCACCAGGTCGGTCTCATCGACTTCGCCGGGGGCACCGTGGTCGAGGTGGCCTCCGGCGCCTCGGCGCTCGCCCTGGCCCTGGTCCTCGGCCGCCGGATCGGGTTCGGCAAGGACCCCATGCGGCCGCACAACCTCACCCTCGTCATGGTGGGCGCCGGGCTGCTCTGGTTCGGTTGGTTCGGTTTCAACGCCGGCTCGGCGCTGGCCGCCAACCAGAGCGCCGTCATCGTCTTCACGACCACCCTGGTCGCCGGGGCGGCCGGCACCCTGGGCTGGCTTGCGGTCGAACGGTTCCGTGACGGCCACGCCACCTCGCTCGGCGCCGCGTCGGGCATGGTGGCCGGCCTCGTGGCGATCACCCCCTCGTGCGCGTCCCTGTCGCCCCTCGGCGCGATCGTCCTGGGGGCTGCCGCCGGGGTGGTCTGCGCCTTCGCGGTGGGCCTCAAGCATCGGCTCGGCTACGACGACTCGCTCGACGTCGTGGGCGTGCACATGGTGGGCGGCATCGTCGGCACGCTCGGCATCGGTCTCCTGGCCACGGCCGCCGCCCCCACGGGGGTCGACGGGCTCCTGTACGGCGGTGGGCCGGGTCAGCTGGGCAAGCAGGCGGTCGGGGTGGTCACCGTCATGGTCTACGCCTTCGTGGTATCCGGCATCCTTGGCCTGGCCATCGACAAGCTCATGGGCTTCAGGGTCCACCGGGACGACGAGGTCGGGGGCATCGACCTCGCCGTGCACGCCGAGACCGCCTACGACCTGCACGCCCTCGTCACCGGACGCACCGTCCCGCACGGCACACTGCGCACGCTCACTCACTCAGGGGAGAACCGATGAAGCTCGTCACCGCGGTCATCAAGCCGCACATGTTCCAGGAGGTGCGCGAAGCCCTCGATGCGTTGGGGATCAACGGGATGACGGTGTCCGAGGCCAGTGGCCACGGGCGCCAACGCGGCCACACCGAGGTCTACCGAGGGGCCGAGTACGAGGTCGACCTGGTGCCCAAGCTGCGTCTCGAGGTCCTCGCCGACGACCGCGAGGCCGCCGACGTCGTCCGGGTGATCGCGGACTCCGCCAGGACGGGGCGGATCGGGGACGGGAAGGTCTGGGTCGTGCCGGTGGAGTCGGTCCTGCGAGTGCGCACGGGCGAGCTGGACGACGCCGCCATCTGACCCGGAGCAGGTCGGACCCGACTCACGCCGACGAGCTGGAGGAATGCGTGACGTGGAAGGCCATCCAGTCCCTGACCCTCACCGTGGATCCTGGCGTGAGTGAACCTTCCGGCCGGTCCGCGGGGCCGCCGCGGTAGGTGACCGTGAACACCCGGTGCCGGCCGGCCGGGACAGGGCTGAACGCCAGGGCCAGGAGCTCCTCGAAGGAGATCTCCTCGGCGGCCACGGTGTTGGTGTGGCCGTTGACGACCACCGGGTGGTCCCGGGTGTGACCGCCGGATGTCTCCAGTGACATCAGGGCCTCCGTCAGAGGTACTGACCTGTTGCCGCGCTGTCGGTCCGGGAGATGCGGATCGCGACGACGTTCGACGGGTTGACCACGACCACGCTCTCCTGGCTCTCCCTGCTGAAGCTGGCGTGGGCGAAGGTCAGGCTCCGGCGGTCGTCCAGCGCCTGGGCGATGGCCTGCGCCGCGTCCACCTCGGAGCAGAAGTCGCGGCACACCACCAGCATGTCCTCGCCGCTGAGGGCATGGATGCGCAGGAAGAGGTCGACCGGCTCCGAAGTCGGGCCGTCCGCGCTTCGGACAGTCTCCGGCGCCGCATTTTCACGGCCGGCATCCACCGACGAGGTCACGGGTGTTCGCCTGCCTGACGCGAGAGCGCCAGCAGCTGCGCCGGGCCGAGCACGTTGTCCGGCTCGATGGACCGCTCCAGGGCCCACGACGCCTCGTCGGCGCCCAGGTCGGAGGGGACCACCAGGAGGATCAACCGGGTGCCGTTGGCCAGGGCGACCGTGACCTGGTGCGGGTCTCCGGTGCGGAACCAGCCCGCCTTGACCCGGTGCCCGTCGACGTACACGCGCGCCGGGTGGGAGTCCCAGATGCCGGGGTCGTAGGTCATGTGGAGCGGCTTGCTGTCGCGGGCGGCCCAGATCGCGGCCAGCAGCGCCGGCGCCTCCGCCGCCAGGTCGGACGAACGCGGCCACCAGGCACCGTCGAGGGGTCCGGGCCGCTTCCGGGAGGCAGCCAGAAGTCGTAGGCGTGGGGGGAGCTGCCCGGCCTGGGGAACGGGCGCGGGGGCGCTCTGAGGGGCGGAGTGACGGGGGGAAGTGTCCATGGCCATGGTGACCACCAGCCAAACCCGGGGGCTCGAACGCCCGGAAGGTCACGAGCACGGAAACCGACCCTGACAGCTGTCGGGGAGACGGGGCTCCTGTGCTCCAACAGTACGCCGTCCCACCGGCCGGAACCTCCCCCACCAGACGGTGGACGAGGATTCCGGCCCGGGTCAGAGGTGGTGCAGCTTGGTCGTCGGCAGCGTCACGCGCCGGGCGCCGTGACCGAAGTCGACGTAGACCGCGGCGTCGCCGTCACACGCGGTGACCCGCCCGAGCCCGTGCCGGTCGTGAGTGACCCGTTCGCCGACCTCGAAGCGCTCCACCGGCCGGATCGCCGCCTCCCGCGCGAGGTTGAACGGGCTCTTGAACGGCTGGCGTGCGGGGAAGGAAGGCATGGGCTCCAGCATCCTCCCTCGCTGTGAGCCGGCCCACACGGGGGCCACCGGAATGCCCTCGCCGGCGGTCTGAGGTGCTGTGTGCGGGAGAGGGGGACTCTGGTTGCGGTCGCCGAGGTCACCCGCGTTCGGGGGCGTGGATCTCGAACCAGACCTTCTTGCCCACCTCGACGGACAGGGACTGGGCGCCCCACGAGGTGGCGAGGCGGTCCAGCAGCTGGAGTCCCCAGCCATGGCTGAGGTCCTCCGCCGGCCCGGCGGCGGGTTGGAGCGGCGCGGGGTCGTGGTCGATGACCTCGACGCGGAGCCGGTCTGGGGTGCGGTGCAGGTTCAGGACGATCGCGGCCACGTCGCTGTGTGCCGTGGCCGACGGCCTGGGGTGGATGACCGCGTTGGTCACCAGCTCGCTGGTGAGGAGCTCGGCGGCCATCGCGATGTCCTCGCCGAGCTCGCCGCAGAACTCGGTCACGCGCCGGCGGGCCAGACGCGGCGCGGCCTCGTTGGCCGGCAGCCGCAGCCGCAGCCGCTCGTGCACCCCGTCTGCCCCGGTCCCCATCATCGACGCCCACCAGTCTGTGTGCCCCGTGGTGGTCCGGTCCACCCAACCGCCCTGCCAGGGGTCAAGGACACGCCGTCCTCTTTGCGAATGGTAAGTCGCCACCTGCGCCACCCCAAGGGGGTAGCGGCGGCTTCCTGGATGTGCCTGCCCGGACCGCACCGGTGCGTCAGGCCGGCACGTCTCCCGGGGTGTGCCGGGGGGTGTGACCGGGTCGTGCGATGGGCGTGCGGGCCGGCAGGGCGGCCCGGTGCCTGCGGGTCCTTGCCCGGGGGACGGCGTGGTGGGGGTGGGGCGGCCTGACGCGCGCCTTCCGGGTCGTCGGCGCGACGGGCGGCGCGGGGGAGCCGGCGACCGGGGTCGGTCGGCGAGGTGAGACTGCCGCAGGGAGGGCCGCGGGGAGAATCACGTAGCTGACCGGCTCGATGACGTCCGTGTGGCCGGGCGCTGCCGAGCCGAAGGTCACGGCTGGCGCGGTCCTGGCGTCGCTGGAGCGTGTCGCGGTGCTGACGGGCACGACCACCCTGGCCCGCACCTGCTCGCCGCGCGAGGGGCGGTCGGGCAGGGCGAGGTCCGCCAGGGGCAGGGCCGGGGACGCCGGCAGGGCGAGCGCCCACGCGGTCCCCGGGTCGTTCGGGTGGCTGACGTCGAAGGGGGCAAGCAGGCACCCGGAGACGGCGAACACCGCCGCCTGCAGGATGACCAGCGCGAAGGTCGGGCCGGCTCCCCAGAAGCGTGGGCGGAGCCGACCCCGAGGATGTCTCCGGGATGGTGGGGCAGGGACGTTGCGCACGAGGGCGCGGGGCCCTCGCTCAGCGCGGAACGCCATGCGAACCTCCTCGATGTGACCAGCGACCTGTCGTCGGCGGGGCCAGTTTTGCACTGCTTGAGGGCATTTCGCCTGCGTTTGCTGGCAATCGGGTCAACAGGTCGCGAAGACCTGTGGTGGTCCGGGACGGCAAGAGCCCCGGCCACCACGAGGGCGGCCGGGGCTTCCCGGGGTTCCGGGGCTGGTCAGGCTGAGCGGTGCGCGCCCGGAGTCGTGCCGGGCGCAGAGGGCTCCGGGGCGTCGTCAGCGTGCAGCTTCTCGCCGAGCTTGTCGCCGACCACGGCCGTGACCTTGGAGGTCGCGTCCGCCAGCTTCTGCTGGACGTCGGGGGCTTTCTCCCGGGCCAGGTCCTGGGCGTGGCCGACCTGCTCCTGCACCTTGGGGTGCTGCCACAGGTCCTGACCACGAGCCTTGATCTTCTCGTAGCGCTGGCGCCCGGCCCGTGCGCCGAGGACGTATCCGATCGCCGCACCGACGAGCAGCGTTGCCTTGGCCTTCATGCGCGTACCTCCCGTGTCGTCGTGCCCCCACCGTGCCCGATCCGGGGCTCGGGTAAAACCGGGGTCCGCGAGCTGGTCGCCGACATGCAGGCGTTCACGCCGGCGGGTGGTCGCCCGTCGCGCCGTCGAGCAGCGGCCGCCCGGCCGTAGAAGGCGACGATGCCGGCGGTGCGACGCGCCTTGGCCATGCCGGGACCCTGGTGGCTTCGGATTGCACGGAGCCCGGCGAAGGTGGCAGCGTCGGCGGCATGACGCGTCTGGACTCGGTGCCCATGTTCGACGAGCTCGCCGAGGACTACGACCAGGTGCTCCCGCTGTGCTCACGCTTCGGTGAGCAGGTGCTCGAGCTCATCGACGACGCCGCCGGGGCCGAGCTGCTCGACGTGGGTGCCGGCCGGGGTGCGGTCGCGCTCGCGGCCTCCTCCCGCGGCTGGCACGTGACCGCGATCGACGCCTCGAGCCAGATGGTGGACCACCTGCGCGCGGCCGACCCCGACATGGTCGTGCGGCTCATGGACGCCCATGCCCTGGCCCTGCCCGACGACAGCGTCGACGTGGCGGTGGCCGCACTGCTGCTGCACTGCGTCGACGACCCGGCGCAGGTCCTCGCCGAGATGGTCCGGGTGACCCGGCCCGGAGGGCAGGTCGTCCTCACGGTCCCCGGCCCGGTGGACGACGGCGGCCGGTGGGACCGGTTCTACGAGGTCGGGGCGGCGTTCCGTCCCGCCCCCGGCGCGGTCCAGGTGGCGCGCCCGATCGATGTCGAGCGCCTGGTCGCCGGGGCCGGGCTGGAGGACCCGTGGACGGGCAGCCTCGAGGTGCGGCTGCCGGTCTCCTCGCCCCGCGAGCTGTGGGAGTGGCAGATGTCGCACGGCTTCGTCGGCTTCTTCCGCTCGCTCGCGCCCGGGGACCAGGTCGAGCTCGAGCGACGCGCCCTCGACGAGCTCTGGCGGATGCACGACGACGGCGGGATCGAGCTGCACCGAGGGGCCGACGTGCACATTGCGCGAGTACCCCGCTGACCGTCTGCGGTAGGGACCTTGGTCATTGGTGTGAGCATTCGTGACCTCGGCGTGACATCTCGGTGGGGCTTTAGGTACGGTTTGCCACGCTCTTTGATCCCCTGCAAGGAGCCCCCGCACCGGGACCGCCGAGTCCTGCCACCGGTGTCGGGGAACCCCTGTAACCCGCATGGCAGGAGCGGGGGACCCACTTCTGGGGCACTCCGGTGCTCCTTGGGGTGAAGTCCGCGCCACACGGCATACCGCCGTCGCGTGGACCGGGTGCATCTCTCCCACCCGAACCCGACAGCTCACCTCGCAGGCGACCGGAGGTGTGCTTCACGTGTCCAAGCATCAGGCTGGGCGTCACCGCGCCCAAAACCGTCCCACCAACCCCCTCGGCACCACCACGGGCCGGACGACGGCGGTCCTCGCTGTCTCCGGTGGCATCGTCGCCACCCTCGCCGGACCGGCCTCGGCCGCTTCGTCGGCGGCCCCGGCTCCGCTCGTGGCACCGCCCGCGGCGCCTGACACCGTGGCCGTCGCGGCCCCGGCTGCCAGCCCCGCGGTCGTCGCCCCCACCTTCGGCGAGGTCGGCTTCCACAGCGTCGCGCCCAAGCCCGCGCCCGCGCCGAAGCCCGTCGCGGCTCCGGCTCCGGCTCCCGTCCAGCGGGCGGCCACGCCCCAGGTCAGCCGGGCCACCACCCGCCCGGCCGTGTCCGTGTCCGTCGCCTCGCCGGCCACCAGCGTCCTGGCCGTCGCGGCCCAGTACGCCGGCGTGCCGTACGTCTGGGGCGGCACGACTCCGTCGGGCTTCGACTGCTCCGGCTTCACGCAGTACGTCTTCCACAAGATCGGTATCTCGCTGCCGCGCACGGCCGAGGAGCAGCGCCTCGCCGTGACGCGGGTCAGCACCCCGCAGCCCGGTGACCTGGTCTTCTTCGGGTCCCCGGCCTACCACGTCGGCATCTACGCCGGCGGCGGCATGATGTGGGACGAGCCGCACTCCGGCGCGGTCGTCTCCAAGCGCGCCATCTGGACCAGTGCCGTGACCTACGGTCGCCCCTGATCCGAGCGCGTCGAACGGCCCGAACCCTCCACCCCCTGCGGTGGGTTCGGGCCGTTCGCCGTCTCCCGGGCCGGATGAACCCGGTATGCCGTGGGGTCGCCGCACGCTGCCGCCGGCGCCGTTGGACCTCCGGCTCGGCCAGGCCCCCAACCGCCGGGCCTCTTCGACCGCACCGGCCAGCCGGCCACCATCGGCCAGTGGCCGGTCTCGAGCTCGACGAAGTCCCAGGCGCCGCGCAGCGCCTCCACGTGGGGGCGTTGCTCCGGCCCGTCGGGCAGGGTGCAGGCCGCGAAGGTGGCGCTGAGCTGCGCCATCGGCCGGGTGAGGCTGGCCGGCTCCAGCAGGGTGCGGCCGGGGTGTCCGGTGCTGCGGGCCAGCAGGTCGGCCACCTGGTCGTCGGTCAGGTCGTGGCCCGCGAGGTCCTCGGGCTCGGGGGCCGGCCACAGGCCCTCGTGCCCGGCGATGCTGGCGCGCACGAGGTCCTGCCCGGCCGCGGACCAGCCGTCGACCATCGACGCGCCGTCGACCGGCACGTTGGCGTCGAGGAACACGGTGTGGGCCACCCGGTCCGCCGCACGGTCGGCGACCATGCCGGCGACGAGCCCGGCGTAGCTGTGCCCGAGGAGCACCACCTCATGCAGGTCGCGGTCCTCCAGCAGGGTGACCACGTCCTCGACGTGCTCATCGAGGCCGACCCCGGCGGCTCCCACGGACCGGTCGGACAGCCCGGACAGGGTCAGCGGGTGGACGGCACGGCCGCGCTCGCGCAGCAGCGCGGCCACGGGCCCCAGACCCAGCCGCCGAGCCAGGCCCCCGGGACGAGGACGTAGGTGGTCACGGGGGGACACCGTAGGGGGCCGGTGTGACGGGTGCCCGGCGTACGCGCGGGCGGGGTGACCGGGCCGGTCAGCCGCTGACCGGCTCCAGCACGAACACCGGGATCTCGCGGTCGGTCTTGGCCTGGTAGGACGCGTAGTCCGGCCAGGTGGCGACGGCGCGCTCCCACCACTGGGCCTTCTCCTCGCCGGTCACCTCGCGCGCCTTCATCTCCTGGACCTCGGGGCCGTCCTGCAGCTCCACCAACGGGTTGGCCTGGATGTTGAAGTACCAGACCGGGTGCTTGGGGGCGCCGCCCAGCGAGGCGACCACGGCGTAGACGCCGTCGTGCTCGACCCGCATCAGCGGGGTCTTGCGCAGCGTGCCGGACCGGGCCCCCAGCGTGGTCAGGATGACGACCGGGCGGCCGCGCAGGGTGGTGCCACGGGTGCCACCGGAGGACTCGTACTCCTCGACCTGGTCGCGGACCCACTTCGCGGGGCTGGGCTGGTACTCACCGTGGAGAGGCATGCCCCTGACAACACGGCATACCGGGTGTTTATGTCTGCTGGCCGGCCAGGGCCTCGAAGTTCTCGTACAGCTCCGGCACGCCGAACCGCGCACGGGCCTTGAGCGCGGCCGGTGCCACCTGCCGCCACAGGCCCGCCACCCAGAGCCAGTCGAGGATGAGGTCGGTGTCGATGAGACCGCGCGAGGTGAGCGTGCCGACCGTCTCACCGAACGCCAGGACGGTGGCCACCGCGTCGTCGTCGGTCGTCGCTGCCTCGGGGTCGAAGCTCTCCGACCACAGCGTCCTTGTCGCGTCCTGGAGTCCCAGCTGCGTGCTCCACTGGGCGATCTGGATCAGCAGCGCTGCGTCGTCGTGCGCGGACATGCCGGCTCCCCTTCCTCCGGCCGGCCCCTCGCCGACCGGGCTGGCGCCAGCCTGCTCGGCCCGGGGCCGGCTGTCATCGGCCACTTGTCCTGTGTTCGGGGTGCGGGTGCGTGTCAGGTTCGTCACCTTCCGGGACTGCCTGTCGGTGGTCGGTGCCAGCATTCCGGCCATGACCGCGACCCCGTCCGCCCCCGCGCGCGTCTCGCTGATCACCCTCGGCGTCGAGGACGTCGCGCGCTCCACCGACTTCTACCTCGGCCTCGGCTGGTCCCTGTCCCCGGCCTCCGTGGCGGGGGAGGTCAGCTTCTTCCGCACCTCCGGCGGCCTGCTCGCGCTGTATGCCGCGTCCGCCCTGGCCGCGGACACCGGGCTGCAAACAGCGCCCCAGGGGATGTTCCGGGGGGTCACCACAGCGGTCAACTGCGACGACGAGGCACAGGTCGACACGACCCTGGAGGCGGCGGTGGCTGCCGGAGGCGCGCTGGTCAAGTCCGGGCACCGCACCGACTGGGGTGGCTACATCGGCTACTTCAGCGACCCCGACGGGCACGTGTGGGAGGTCGCCTGGAACCCGGACTGGCCGATCGGCGACGACGGCCGCCCGCAGCTGCCCTGAGCCAACGCGACCGAGCCCGGGCCCTACTGGGTGGGCCCGGGCTCTGCCGCGTCACGGCGGCGCCGCCGTGTGGAACCGGGCGGGTGAGGCGGCGCCGCCGCGCGGGACCGACCGGCAGAGGGGGCGCCGGTCGGGGTCTGGATCACCGCCCCCGGCCGTGTCCGGGGGTGGTGTTGGTCGTGGTCGGGCCCTGCGGGTGTCTGGGTGGTGACGGGTGGTCCTGCCGGTAGGCCGGCTGCGGGGCCGCGGTGGTGCCGGAAGGCGAGGTGGGGGCGGCCCCGGACGTGCCTCGAGCGTGACCCAGTTCGTCGCCCTGGGTGGAGGGCCGGGCGCTGTGGCCGGAGCGGGTGTCGCTGCCGGAGCCCTGGGCGGTGGGGTTGCCCTGGGCATCGGAGCGGCGCTGGCTGCTGCCGGTGGCCCGCGGGTCCGCGGTGGTGGACTGCACGGACCCGCGGTCGCCGGTCGCCCCGTCGCGGGCGGTGGACCGCGCTGACGGCTCGGGGAGGGTTGACGCCGGGAGGTCGGTGGGCCGCGCGGCCGGGATGGACACGGGTCCGGGCCCGAGCGAGGCCCCCGGGTGGTGCTGCCCGGCAGGCCCCGTCGGCACCTCCCGGATGACCCGGGACGGCGCGGGGACGCCGGTCAGGTGATGGGCGAAGTCCTGCAGGGGTGTCGGGAGCGACCCTGTCATCGCCGCAGCCGCCGTCTCCCCGAGGGCGAACACGCCGACCATCGCAGCGATGGCCGGCACCGCCACTCGCGAGTGGCGGCGGAGGGTGGGCGGGCGCCTGGAGACGTGGGCCAGGAAGGCTGCGACGGCGTCGACCTGGCCCGTGAGCTCCCCGTCCGTCGCCGGTGCGGTGACGGCCCGCAGGAGCGCCGTCACGGCCGGGTCCTCGATGGCCGGCGCCGGCGCTCCCGCGGGCAGTCCACCCCGCAGCCGGGAGGGTGCGCCTGGCTGCTTCGGGGCGGGGACGGGATGCTCGCTCATCTCAGGCAGGAGACGACGGCACGACCTGCGCCGTTACAGCAACGTCTGCGGTCAGCGTGTCACGCAGCCGGCGCAGCCCCCGGTGCACCGCGACCCGGACCGCGCCGGAGGTCCGGCCGGTGACCCGCGCGACGTCCGCGACGTCGAGCCCGACGACGACGCGGAGGGCGACGAGCTCGGCCTGCTCGGGTGGCAGGGAGGCGATGAGGCGCAGCGCCGCGGCGGTCGACAGCCCGGTCAGGGCGAGGTCGGCCGCGTCCGGAGCGGCCGCCGCGAGGGGGATGTCCTGGGGCAGGTGGTCCGGCACGAGGTGCTCGGGACGACGGGCGGCGCGGCGGACGTGGTCGATGTGCAGGTTGCGGGCGATGGTCACCAGCCACCGGCGGAAGGCCGGCTCGTCGCCGCGGAAGCCGTCGAGCCGCTCGATGACCCGCAGCCAGGTCTGGGAGGCGATGTCCTCGGCCTGTCCCGGCGCCGTCACCGCCAGGTAGCGCAGGAGCATCGGCTGGCCGTCACGCCACAGCATGGCGAAGGCAGCGGGGTCCCCTGCCTGCGCCTGGACGAGCACGGTGGCGAACCGGTCCTGGAGCATCGCGACCATGATGCTGGCCGAGGGGAGCCTCGCGGGGCCGGTTGGCGAAGAAGTGTCCGCCCTGCTGATGCCGCGCTCAGTCGCGCAGGGTGTAGCGGGCCAGGAGCTGCTCGGTGACCGCGGTGTAGCGCTCGTCGACCCGCTGCCGGGCCGGGTCGACGTCGTGCCAGGCGACGACCTCGCGGGCACCGCGCCAGAACGGCACCGTGGCGGCAAAGCCCGGCACGAGCGCCTTGACCTTGCTGTTGTCGAACACTCCGTGGTGCATCCGGTCCCCGAGCAGCGCGTCGCCGATGTCGGGGGCCACCGAGTGGATCGCCTCGGAGGGCACGTGCACCAGCTCCGGCTCGGGCGCGCCGGCGGCGCGGGCCATCTGCCGGTAGATCGCGTCCCAGGTCAGCACCTCGTCGGAGGTGATCTGGATGGCGTCGCCCAGCGTGGCCGGCAGGCCGAGCAGGCCGACGAAGCCGCGGGCGAAGTCGTGGTGGTGGGTCAGGGTCCACAGCGAGGTCCCGTCGCCGTGGACGACGACCGGCAGCCCCCGGCGCATCCGGTCCACCTCGGTCCAGCCGCCCAGCAGCGGCACGGACGTTGCGTCGTACGTGTGGGAGGGGCGCACGATGGTGACCGGGAAACCGTGCTCGCGGTGGGCGGCGACGAGCAGCTCCTCGCAGGCGATCTTGTCGCGGGAGTACTGCAGGAACGGGTTGCGCAGCGGGGTCGACTCGGTGACCGGCAGGGTGGCCGGCGGCTTGGCGTAGGCCGAGGCGGAGCTGACGAAGACGTACTGCCCGGTGCGGCCGGTGAAGGTGTCGACGGCAGCGGCCGCCTGGTCCGGGGTGAACGTCATGAAGTCGGCGACCGCGTCGAACCGGCGTCCCTCCAGCGCCTGCCGGACCGCGACCGGGTCGTGCGCGTCGGCGTGCAGCGCCTCGACGCCCTCGGGCAGCGGGCGGGTGGTGCTGCGCCCGCGGTTGAGCACGCTGACCTGCCAGCCCGTGGCGACGGCGCGGTGTACGCAGGCCGAGCTGATGACGCCGGTGCCGCCGATGAACAGGACGTGGGGAGTGCTCATGGGTGCCGATCCTGCCCGATGCCGGTCGGTGGCCGACTGCTGCGGTCTCCGCTCGGCGTTTGCGGCTGCCCGGCCGCCCTGTCCCGGCCATGATGGGCCCATGACCAGCCGCCTGCAGAACCTCACCGTGGACTGTGCCGACGCCCCCGCCCTCGCGTGGTTCTGGGCGCAGGTGCTCGGCTGGAACGTCTACTACGACGACGACCCGGAGGTGCTGGTCGCGCCGGCGTTCCCGCCCGCCCCGGCACAGCGGCCGACGATGCTGTTCATCCCGGTGCCGGAGGGCCGGACCGCCAAGAACCGGGTGCACCCCGACCTCGAGCCGACCGACCGGACCCGCGACGAGGAGGTCGAACGGGTGGTGGGGCTCGGCGCGAGGATCATCGACGACCGGCGCAACGCCGACGGGACGGGGTGGGTCGTGCTGGCCGATCCCGAGGGCAACGAGTTCTGCATCGAGCGGTCGGCCGCCGAGCGCACCGCGGTGCCGCGGCAGTGGCGGCTCGGCGGCTGACCTCCTCGCCGGGTCAGGCGCTCACTTCACGGCAATGACGTCGACCGGCCGGATGTCGGGGTCCGTGGCGAGCAGGTCGGGTCCGACCTGGCTGAGCGCCTGGGGGATCTGGCCGTTCAGGTGGGCCTGACGGCCCTCCTCGTCGTCGAACGTGTCGAAGATGCCGTAGGTCGTGTCGCTGACCTTGAAGGCGTACCAGGTGACTGTGCCCTGCTCGGCCGCGGCCAGCTCGCGGCCCTTCTCCAGGAACGCCCCGAGCTCGTCGCCCCTGCCGGGCTTGGCCTCGAGGAGGGCGAGGATCCCACGGTTGACGCTCATGACGGTGCCCCTTTCGCGGTGTCCTTGTGTGGACACTCGCACGCTACGCGCGGTGGCCGGGTGCGGCATACGGCTGGTGCTCTCAGTCGATCCTGCGGCCGCGCAGGTGCTCGCCGATGGGGCCGTCGCGCCAGGTCCTGTCGTAGAGGCTGACGGGGACGGTGCGGCTGTCGCTCAGCGTCAGCTCCTCGACGGGCACCAGCCCGCCAAGGCGCCGGCGGCGTATGCCGGTGACCTCCTCCCAGCCCGCCTCCAGGGTGTGGTCCTCGAGCCGGAGCCTCAGGCCGTCGGCGCTGACCGTCAGGGACCGGCGTCGGACGCGGGACAGGGTGAGGGCGCCGAACGACGCGGCCAGCGCGAGGCCGAGCAGCAGGCCGATCGGCCACGGGTCGACCAGGACGGCGACCACGGCGCCGCCGAGGCCGGGGGCGAGGAACGCCCGCACCAGCGCGACCGGCCAGCGCAGGGGGTACGTCGTCGGCTCCGGGGTCGGCACAGCCGGATGCTAGTGGGGAATCGGTGCTGAGGGTCTTGCGTTGTGCGTCAATGTAAGCGTGTAATCACGTAAGCACATCACTGAGGAGGCCGTCATGGCACCACACAAGAGCTCCCCCCGCGGCCGCGGCGGCTACGGCCGGCCCGGCGGGTGGCAGCAGGCCGACCTGCCCGACGCGTCCGACGCGGCGGCGTGGTTCGCCGGCCGGCTGCCCGACGACTGGTTCACCGGGGCACCGCAGGTCACCGTCGACCGCGAGGAGATCACCGTCATCGGTGACCTGCCCGCGCCGGACAGCGACGACCCGGCCGCCGCCGAGGGCCGGATCAGCCGCTGGCGCGAGGAGACCCGCGAGACGCGGATGAAGATCGCCGACCAGGCGCAGGCGCGCTACGGGCGCACCGTCTCCTGGGGGGCACGGATCGGCGAGAAGGGCCAGCTGTTCACCCACCTGTCCGTGCCGGCGATGACCCGGCTGCGCCAGAGCGAGCGGCAGGTCCTCGACACCCTGGTCGACGCCGGGGTCGCCCGGTCCCGCTCCGAGGCGCTGGCCTGGTGCGTCCGGCTGGTCGGCCAGCACACCGACGAGTGGCTCAGCGGGCTGCGGGAGGCGATGTCCGAGGTCGAGCGGCTGCGCGCCCAGGGGCCCGACCTCTGAGCGGCGCGACCCAGGTCGGTCGAGGTCTGACAGAGGCGACAGGTCAGGCACAGTCGCGGCACAGCCGGGCCGCCGAGGGTGGGACCACTGACAACCCCACCCCCGGAGGTCCCGATGAACAGCGCACGGGAGCGCGGCGCGCTCCGCATCCGCCAGGCGACCGCGGCCCTCGTCGGGGCCAGTGTCGCCGCGACCGGGTCCGCCGTGGTCCTGGCCCACGAGTCCCAGGCGGGCACGACGGCGAGCACCAGCTCCGCGGGCTCGAGGGCGACCGGGTCGACCTCGAGCGACAGCTCGAGCTCCTCGCAGTGGCAGCTCGGCGTCGGCGGCGGCGCTCCGCAGGCGCAGAGCGGGGGCTCGTGATGGACCTGACCCTGCGCGGCCCCGCCTACGAGTGGGCCCTGTGGTCCACCACCGTCCGGGTCGCCGTCGCGAACCTGCACGCCCTGCCCTCGGCGCGGCGGCTGGTCGACCACGAGCTGGCGGCCGTCGAGCTGGCTGCCAGCCGGTTCCGGGCCGACTCCGAGGTCCGGCGCCTCGCCCATCGCGGCGGGCGTCCCACCCGCATCAGCCCCACCCTGGCGGCCCTGCTGGAGGCGGCGCTCAGTGCCGCCGGCGAGACCGGCGGCGCCGTCGACCCGACCCTTGGCAGCGCCCTGGCCGGGCTCGGCTACGACCGGGACTTCGGCGAGGTGCGGCGCGGTGCCGGCACGGACGGGTTCTCCGTCCGGGTGCTGCGCCGGGCCGCCCCGGGGTGGCAGCGGGTCGAGCTCGACCTCGATGAGCTCACCGTGCAGGTGCCACCCGACGTCCAGCTCGACCTCGGCGCGACCGCCAAGGCGTGGGCCGCCGACCGGTGCGCGCGGGTTGTCGCCGACACCCTCGGCCTCGGCGTCCTGGCCAGCCTCGGCGGGGACATCGCCACCGCCGGGCCGGCACCCCGGTCCGGATGGCAGGTGCTCGTCCAGGACCAGCCGGCCGACCCGGCCGCGCTCGTGGCCCTGCCGGCGGGTGCCGCCCTGGCCACGTCGAGCACCCGGTCTCGGCAGTGGCAGCGCGACGGACGCGAGCTGCACCACGTGCTCGACCCCGCCACCTGCCTGCCGGTCGAGCCGGTCTGGCGGTCGGTGTCGGTCGTCGCGGGCGACTGCGTCACCGCCAACACCTGGTCGACGGCGGCCCTGGTGCTCGGCCGGCAGGCACCCGGAACCCTTGCGGCACAACACCTCCAGGCCCGGCTCGTGGCCGAGGACGGCGCAGTCCACCACCTCGGGGGCTGGCCGGTCGAGGCCGAGGTGGGGCACGGCACACCGGTGCCGGCATGAGCACCGCGCTGTGGCTGCTCGGGCGCGGCACGGGCCTGGTGTCGCTGCTGCTGCTGACCACCACCGTCGTCCTGGGCGTCCTGACCGGCGGCGGCTACCGCTCGCGAGAGCTGCCGCGCTTCGCGCTCACCGAGATCCACCGTCGCGCCTCGCTTGGCGCGGCCGTGCTGCTGGCAGTGCACGTCGGCTCGCTGTGGCTGGACCCCCAGGCGCAGCTGCGCGCCGTCGACGTGGTGGTGCCGTTCCTGTCGCGCCGGCCGCTGTGGTGGGGGCTGGGCACGCTGGCGCTCGACCTGCTGGTCGTGGTCATCGTGACGAGCCTGCTGCGCAGGCACCTCCGGTATGCCGTGTGGCGCGGGCTGCACTGGCTCGGCTACGCCGTGTGGCCGGTCGCCTTCCTGCACGGGCTGGGGTCGGGCAGCGATGCGGGCACGTGGTGGCTGCGGTCGGTGGCCGTGGCGTGCTTCGCCGCGGTCGCAGTCGCGGCGGGCTGGAGGGTCAGTCGGCTGGAGGAGCCGTCGGCTCCTCCTCGCCCCCGGACGCCTTCGACGCCCGTCGGGTGAAGGCGGCCAGCGCTCCGGCCGAGGGGGACGCGGCCGACTGGTTGGCCTGCTGGAGCTCGAGGTAGACCTCCTCGCGGTGGATGTCCACGTCGCGGGGGGCCTTGATCCCGATCCGCACGTTGTCACCGTTGACCTCGAGCACCGTGATGACGATGTCGTGACCGATGACGAAGCTCTGCTGCGGGCGACGGCTGAGCACCAGCACGCGAAAGTCCTTTCTGCAGAAGCGGAACCAGACGCCTAGCCTATGGCCGCCGCCTGTGGGCCGGCGCGGCCGGAGCGTCTCAGGCGCTCAGCAGGGGGGCGCGCAGGGGGAACTGCTGGCCGGTCAGGACAACCTGCGCCGCCTGGTGGGTGCGGTGGTTGACCACCAGCGGGGCGAGCAGGTTGGCCGAGGCGTCCTCGGGGTCGTCGCGCAGGGTGACGACGAGCAGCACCAGGGCGTCCTCGGCGTCGGTGAGCTCGAGGCGCTCGGCGGTGACGTCGTCGATGACCGGGGCGTAGTCGGGGAAGAACGGCTGCGGGGCGACCACGACGAAGCTCGGGCCCTGCTCGTCCACGCTCATCAGCTCGAACACGCCCTCGCCACCCCCCTCGACCAGCGCGAACCGCTGAGCCTCGGGGAAGCCGACGATGCCCGACTGGAAGGTCAGCTGCGAGGTCTGCGTCGACGTCATCGTCATCTGGCTCATGGGTCTCTCACTTCGACGTGCGGGTGGGTGGTGCTCGAGCGCTCGCTGCTCGGGCCGGTCGCGACTGCCGGCGCGGTGGGTGGTCTTCGCGCCGCTCCTCAGGAGGACTGGTCGAACAGGCGGTGAGCCGGCTGGGCCGCCGGGGCGCCGGCCGCGGTGTAGGTCGGGCCCTCGGGGCTCTCGGCGTAGCGGCCCATGGCCTCCTGGACCGCGCGGTAGCTGCCCTCGAGCAGGTCGCGGTTCGCGCCGGCCAGGGCCGTGATCTCGGCGGTCGCCGAGACCAGGGCGTTGCGGTGGTCGGTCAGGACGTCGTCCCAGGGGGAGGGGGCCACCGCGGCGACCTCGCGCAGCGAGGCCGTCGGCTCCAGTCCCAGGGCCTCGGTGACCGGGCCGAGCTCCACGACCCGGCGCAGCTCGGCGTGACGGATCTCCTCCAGCACCAGCTCGACCTCGTAGGTCGCCCGGCCCAGCCAGCGGGCTCGTCCGACCGCGAGCAGCGCCTGCTCCTCCTCGAGCTTGAAGGTCAGCAGGTCCAGCAGCTCGCGCACCCGCCACAGGGCCGAGGAGACGTTGGCCAGGGCCGTCTCGGTCTCGGCATCGAGGCCGGGCGGCGTGGGCCCGGGGCGGTGGTCGTTCACGGTTCCCCCATCGGCCGAAGTGGTCCGGCGCTGAGAATTTTGCAGAAACGTGCAGGTCACGGCGTAACTAGTCAGGGCGAGTCATACTGCATGGTCCGATCGGGTGGTTTGTATTTCTTTACCTCAGGTTGAATGTATTCGGACTAATTGACGCGTCAGTAACGCTTACGTTCCGGCACGTGACTACTCCCCCCGTCGCGGCTCTGCAACCGGCGTCAGCCGGTGAGGACGAGCTCTGCCGCACCCACATGGCGCTGGTGCACATGGAAGTCCGCGCGGTGGCTGCCCGGTTGCCCGGTCACGTCCACCTCGACGACCTCGTCTCGGCCGGCATGGCCGCGCTGGTGACAGCGGCGCGGTCGTTCGACGAATCCTACGGAGTGCCGTTCGCCCGGTTCGCCGCGCGCCGGATCAAGGGCGCCCTGCTCGACGAGCTGCGCTCGGCCGACTGGGCCACCCGGTCGCTGCGGGCCCGGGTCCGCGCCCGTGACCTCGCCCAGGACGAGCTGGCTGCGCGCCTGGGCCGGATGCCCTCGGCGGTCGAGACCGCCGCAGAGATGGGCATCGAGCTCGCCGAGCTGGAGCGGATGCAGGCCGACCTGCACCAGTCCGTCGTCCTGCGCCTGGACCAGCTGACCGCCGAGGGGGGCTCGGACGCGGTGCTGCCGGCGGTCTCCCAGACGCCGGAGGCGGCGATCGTCGAGCGGGAGCGCCAGGCCTACCTGCGCGACGCCGTGCACGCCCTGCCGGAGCGGCTGCGGGTGGTCGTCGAGGGCTGCTTCTTCCAGGACCGCCCGTTCAAGGAGATCGCCGAGGAGCTCGGGGTCACCGAGTCCCGGATCTCGCAGATCCGCGCCGAGGCGCTGAACATGCTGCGCGACGGCATGAACTCCCAGCTCGACCCCGACCTGGTCTCGCCGGTGCGTGCCGGCGGTGTCGTGGCGCGGCGTCGGGAGGCGTACTACGCGCAGATCGCCGGGCGCTCGTCATACGGTGCGCGGCTGAGCATGCCTGTGGTGCACGGGGTTTCGGTCGAGCGGAGCGCCTGACCAAATCTTTGCCTTCGGCGTCGGGGGAATCCCTCAAGTGCCTCGCGGGGCCGCCGATGAGGGCCCCGGCGACACCGGAGGGTGACGCTACGGGGACACCACGGATGGAGTCCTCGGGACCCCATCCAAGGAGGAACCCCCATGGGTCTTCAGATCAACACCAACATCGCGGCGATGAACGCGTACCGGAACCTCTCCAACACGCAGAACGCGATGAGCACCAGCCTCCAGCGCCTCTCCTCCGGTCTGCGCATCAACAGCGCCGCCGACGACGCCGCCGGCCTCGCGATCTCGCAGAAGCTGCAGGGCCAGGTCAACGGCCTCAACCAGGCCCAGTCCAACGCCCAGGACGGCATCAGCCTCATCCAGACCGCCGAGGGTGCGCTGAACGAGAGCCAGTCGATCCTGCAGCGCATGCGTCAGCTGGCCGTGCAGTCCTCGAACGACACCAACACCTCCACGGACCGTCAGGCCATCCAGAAGGAGGTCGACCAGCTCGCCAAGGAGCTGAACCGGATCGGCAACACGACCCAGTTCAACACCAAGAACCTCACCCAGGGTTCCGGCGGCAGCAACTCGACCGCCTCCACCGGCACCACCGACCTGACCTTCCAGATCGGTGCCAACAAGGACCAGAACCTCACCGTCTCCCTCGGTGACATGCGCGGTGGCACGCTGAACGTGGCCGTCGCCGACGCCGCTGCGGCGCCCGGCAGCTCGAACGCCTACGACGAGACGGCTGTCGGCCTCGACGTGTCGAGCAGCCAGAGCGCCGCCAACTCGGCGATCGACACCATCGACACCGCGATCAACACGGTCTCCACGGAGCGGGCCAAGCTCGGTGCCTACGAGAACCGCCTCCAGCACACCATCAACAACCTCGGTGTCGCCTCGGAGAACGCGGCCGCGTCCCAGTCCCGCATCCAGGACACCGACATGGCCAAGGAGATGACGTCCTTCACCCGGGCGCAGATCCTGCAGCAGGCCGGTGTCTCGATGCTGGCGCAGGCCAACCAGGCCCCGCAGTCGGTCCTCAAGCTCCTGGGCTGAGCCGACTGAGCTGAACGTGTCCTCCGGGGCGGCCGGCAACGGCGGTCGCCCCGGAGGGCCATCCACCACCACCTGAAGCGAAGGGACCGGGGACAGTGGGATCGACCATCGACGGCCTCGTCTCCGGCCTGAACACGACGCAGATCATCGCCCAGCTCATGCAGGTCGAGCGTCTGCCCGAGCAGGCCCTGACCCAGGGCCGGAGCGCGGCGTCCAACCTGGCGTCGGTCCTGCAGAACCTCAACGGCCTCGTCGCCTCGATGCAGACGGCGGCCACGGCGTTCGCGCCGGACTCCGTGCTCACCCCGTCCGCCTGGGCGACCACCACTGCCACGTCCTCGAACACGGCCCTCGCCACGGCCGTCACCAGCTCCACCGCGACCCCCGGCTCGGCCACCTTCACGGTCAACCAGGTCGCCGCCGCGGGCTCGGCCGTCTCCAGCGGAAGCGTCGGCTCGACATCCACCCTGGTTGCCACCGCGAACAGCTCCATCGTCGTGAGCAAGGGCGCGTCCGCGCTCGGCCTGACTGCCTTCGACGGCAGCGGCTGGAACGCCTCGTCGCACTCCATCGCCGTGACTCAGGCCTCGAGTGGTCCGACGCTGACCGGCTCGGCGCTCTCGTCGACGATCACCATCACTTCCGGCTCCAACGACCAGTTGTCCTATGCCATCGACGGAGTGGCCAGGACGGTGACTCTGGCTGCCGGCAGCTACACCCCCGGCCAGCTCGCCACGGCGGTCCAGTCCGCCACCGGCGGCGACATGCGCGCCGTCATCAACGGCAACGGCGCGCTGACGTTGACCAGCGCGCACGAGGGATCGGCCTCGACGTTCTCGGTCACCGGCGGGTCGGCTGTTGCAGCCCTTGGCATGACTGCCCCCGCAACCACGGCGGGTCAGGACGCTCTCGTCAGCGTGGACAAGGGTGCTGCTGTCGCCATCACGGACATAGCGGCCGGCCAGGCCTTCTCCGTCAAGGCAGCCAATGGCGACGTCATCACCTCCACCTTCACCGGGGGCCTGCGAGCCGGACTCGCCACGGCGACGTCGGTCGCCACGGGCACTGGTTCCCTCGCCGACGTCGTGGCGGGCATCAACGCCGCCGGGGCAGGCGTGCAGGCCACAGCGGTAGGTGTGAGCAGCACGGCATACAAGCTGCAGCTGACCTCCACCACCACGGGCGCTGCCAGCGACGTCACCCTCAGTTCCGGGGCGTTCTCCACTGCCTCCGGCCTGGGGGCCATGACCCAGCTCACCGCAGGACAGGACACCGTGCTGCACGTCGGCACCGGTGCCGGCGCCTACGACGTGACGTCCTCCACCAACGCCGTGAGCTCGCTGCTGCCGGGCGTCACGATCACCGCGCTCAAGGCCGACCCGAACACCTCGGTGACGGTGAACGTCGCCAGCAACAGCAGCGGCATGGCGGACAAGATGCAGGCGCTGGTCGACTCCGCGAACGCGGTGCTGTCGTTCATCAACCGCAACAGCGCCTACGACCCGAGTTCCAAGACGGCGCAGCCGTTCCTGGGCAACTCGATGACCAGCCAGCTCGCCCAGAAGATCGCGGGCGCCGTCATCGGGACCTCGACGAGCACCCCGGCGATGTTCGGCGTGAGCGTGCAGAAGGACGGCACGCTGGCGTTCGACCGGACCGCCTTCCTCAACGCCTACGCCGCGAACCCGTCAGGCGTCCAGTCGACGATGACCACGATGGCGCAGTCGATCTCCGACCAGGCCAAGCAGGCCTCGGACCCCCTCGACGGCTACATCACCGCCCAGATCACCAGCGAGCAGGGCATCGCCAAGGACTACACCGACCAGATCGCCGCGTTCGAGGACAGGATGACGCTGAAGCAGCAGTCCCTGCAGCAGCAGTACGCCGCCCTGGAGACCTCGCTGGGTCAGCTGCAGTCGCAGAGCCAGTGGCTCTCCGGCCAGCTCGGTTCCCTCATGACGACGTCGACCTCGAGCAAGTAGGGGAGTCCTCGATGACCACCGCGGCCCTGATGCGCAACCGCTACGCGCGCGACGCGGTCACCACCGCCTCCCCGCAGCGGCTCGTGACCATGCTCTACGACCGGCTGCTGCGGGACCTCGGCGCGGCCGAGACCGCACTCGGCGTGCCCGACATCGAGGTCGCCCACCGCGAGCTGGTGCACGCCCAGGACATCATCCGCGAGCTCGCGGGCAGCCTCGACCTCGCGATCTGGCCTGAGGGCGAGAGCCTGGCGCAGCTCTACGCCTGGCTGCTGGAGCGGCTCATCGCGGCGAACGTGTCCAAGGACTCGATGATCGTGGCCGAGTGCCGCGAGGTCGTGGAACCGCTGCGCGACGCGTGGCACGAGGCCGCCAACGCCTCGGCCACCGCCAGGGCAGCACACGCATGAGCGAGGCCGACCCGGCCCCCCACGAGACCTGGCTGCGCTGGGAGCAGGTGCTGGACGAGTTCGAGGCCTGCCTGGCAGAGCAGGAGCGTCAGCTCGACGAGGACCCGGCAGCCGACCTCGTCGCGTTCACCCCGCCGACCGACCTCGGGCCGATGCCGCTCGAGGTCAGCGAGCGGGCCGGCCGGCTGCTGCTGCGCGCGGGACAGCTCGGTGACCGTGTCGCCGCGCAGCTCGGCGGCGCCGGCCGCCAGCTGGCCCTGGCCAACCGCATGGCGGGCACGCGAGCCGGCCGGACGGCATACGTCGACCGGATGGCCTGACCGCCTCAGGTGACCCACCCCGGGGCCGATAGGCACAATGCAGGTCCGTCGGCGACAAAGGTGGGTGTGGATGTCTGGCTTCTCCAGCCTCGGTCTGGGTGCGCGCGCCCTGTCGGCTGCCCAGCGGGCGCTGGACGTCACCGGGCAGAACATCAGCAACGCCAACACGGCCGGCTACTCGCGACAGCGGGTCGAACAGGTCGCGGCGGGCGGGTCGGTGGTGCCGGCCATGTGGTCCCGCAGCACCACACCTGCGGACGGTGTCGTCGTCACCGGTATCACCCGGATCCGCGACGAGTTCGCCGAGGCGCGGGCACTCTCCGCCCAGGGCGGCCTGTCGCACCTGTCCGCGGCGAAGCAGACCTACGCCGACATCGAGTCGACCTTCGGGGAGCCGAGCGACAGCGGGTTGCAGGCGCAGCTCGCCTCCTTCTGGGGCTCGTGGCACGACATCGCCAACGACCCCACGAGCGACGCACCGCGGTCCCAGATGCTGCAGCAGGCCTCCGCTCTGGCGGGGACCTTCAACCAGCTCAGCAGCCGGATGGGCCAGCAGTGGCACGACTCCCGCGAGCAGCTGGTCGCCACTGTCGACGACGTCAACTCCATGGCTGCTGACGTGGCGCGCCTGAACTCCGCCATCCGCTCCGCGGTCACCGCCGGCAACCCGGCCAACGAGCTCTCCGACCAGCGCGACGCCATCGTGATGCAGCTCGGCCAGGCGATCGGCGCGACGGCCTCCGCCGGACCTGACGGGGTGGTCAACGTCAACCTCGGTGGCAGCCCCCTCGTGACGGGGGACCGCACCCGCGAGCTGCAGGTCACCGGGCCGACGACGCACACGCAGGGCGCGAGCAACGAGCTGAAGCTTCAGTGGGCGGCCGACGGCTCTGCGGCCATCGGCGGGGGCAGCGTCCAGGGACTGCTCGACGCCGTCAACACGACGATCCCGAGCTACCTCACCGCGCTGGACGGGATCGCGACCACGGTCGTCGCCGCGGTCAACGGCCAGCAGGCCCAGGGGTATGACGAGAGCGACCCCACCGCGACGGCCCCCAACGGCCAGCCGCTCTTCGCCGGCACCGGTGCCGGCGACATGACCGTGGTGCTGACCGACCCCAAGGGAGTTGCGGTCTCGGCGGCTGCGCCGCCGGCCTACGACGGGGACAACGCGATCGCCATGGGGCAGCGGGCCAACGATGCCGGCGGGGCCGACGCGACCTACCGCAGCCTGATGGTCCAGCTCGGCGTCCAGGCCCAGAGCATCAACCGGCAGACCGACCTGCAGACCAGCGTCGCCAGCCAGCTCGACGACGCACGGACCGCCGCGTCGGGCGTCAGCCTCGACGAGGAGATGACCAACCTCGTGCAGTACCAGCACGCCTACGAGGCGGCCGCGAAGTTCGTCACCACGATCGACTCCACGCTCGACACCCTCATCAACATGACCCACTGAAGGCAGGCCTGACATGTCGTTCCGCGTGACCCAGGGGACCCTCGCCCGAGGTGTGCTCCAGGGCCTGCAGACCAACCTGACCTCCCTGCAGCGCACGCAGGCGCAGCTCTCGTCGGGCAAGCGCCTGAACCGTCCCTCGGACTCCCCGGTGGACACCGTCAGCGCCATGCAGCTGAGGTCGGCCCAGCAGCAGACCACGCAGTACACCCGCAACATCGACAACGGCCTGGCGTGGCTCAACACCGCCGACAGCGCCCTGACCCAGGCGAACTCGTCCGTCCAGCGCGTGCGCCAGCTCGTGGTCCAGGGGGCCAACGCCGCCAACGGCCCGGATGAACGAGGAGCCATGGCCGACGAGGTCGACCAGCTGCGTCAGACGCTGATCCAGCTCGGCAACACGCAATACGGCAACACCCCCGTGTTCGCCGGCACCGCGAAGGGCTCGGTGGCGTTCGACCCGGCGACCGGGGTGTTCGTCGGCAACACGGCGGCCGTCAACCGCCAGGTCTCCTCCGACCCGCAGTCCGGCACGCTCGCGGTCAACGTCCCCGGTCCCCAGGCCTTCACCGACCTGCTCAGCGGCGGGGTGAACGGCTCCACCACCCCGCCCACGGTCGCCCCCGGCCTGCTCGAGCGGATCTCGACGGCGCTGCGGTCCGGTGACACGACCGGGCTGAACACCGCCCTCGGGCAGCTCGACACGGCGGCCCAGGCGATGAGCTCGGCCCAGAGTGCCGTGGGCGCCAGGGTCAACCGCCTCAACAGCGTGCAGACCCTCGCCAACAGCCACCTCGACACCATCACGACAGGCCTGTCCAACGCCGAGGACATTGACCTGCCGGGCACCATCATCCAGCTGCAGATCCAGCAGAACGCCTACCAGGCGGCGCTGGGCGCGACGGCCAAGATCATCCAGCCGTCGCTGATGGACTTCCTGCGCTGACGCCCGCCCCGGGACACGCTCCCGGTATGCCGTGAAGGCCGCCTCCCAGCCGGGAGGCGGCCTTCACGCTGTGGTGGGCACACGGCATACCGGGGCTCGCGAGGTCGACGACGCCCATGCATGCGGCGACCACCCCCGCCGCGAGGTCGACGAAGCCCATGCATCTGGCGGCCACCCCCGCCGCGAGGTCGACGAGACCCACACTTCCCGGCGGGCTGCGGTGTGGACTTCGTCGACCCCGGCGCACAAAGACCCGGGCGCGGGACCTGCATGCCGGGCGACCCCGCGTTTGCCTCCCTGACCCCCCGGGCGCCCGTGGGGTTGCCCTGGCGGTCGGTGGGTCGGTGGTCAGGACAGGGGCCGCGAGCGGGGGCCGTCGAAGGACGGTGCCGCGAACCCGTCAGCTGGGGAGGACGACCGCGAGGTGGCCGAGGCCGTAGCCGTCGATGGCCAGGCGCAGGTCGAGCCGGCGGGTCACGCGGCGTACGAGCGGCACCAGGTCGGCCGGCGGGGTCTCGTCGGGGGCGACCACGGAGTACAGCTTCAGGTGCGGGGCGTTGGGCACGTTGAAGAGCCCGGCGAAGACGTTGATGACCTCGGCGAAGTTGTCCAGCAGGTTCTGCGGGATGTAGCGGCCCTCGATCGCGGCGTCGGCCCCGGCCTTGGGCACCAGCGACAGCGCCGCCCCGGCGCGGGCCGCCAGCTCCAGGTCGGCGCACACCAGGGCGCCGGTCTTGAGGTCGTCGGTGACGTAGACACCGATCGCGCACGGGCGGACCAGGGTCGGCACCACCGGCTCGAGGCAGGGGGAGATATCGACGTCCCGACCGAGCAGGTCGGCGAAGAGGTCACGGACGCGCTTGGGCGCGGGCAGGACGGTCATCGAGCGGCAGCCTCAGGCCATCACGGGCAGCAGGGCGTCCCGGAACGTGTCGGGGTTGAACGGCTTGGCGATGAGGAACAGCGCGCCGGCCCGCTCCGCCCAGTCGCGCATCTCCGCCGAGCCCTCGGAGGTGACGAACCCGAACGGCGTCTCGTCGCCGGAGCGGCGCAGCGCCGTGAGCAGCTCGATGCCGGTCATGTTCGGCATGTTCCAGTCCGAGAGGACCAGGTCGGGCCGGGTGTCCTTGACCGCCTCGAACGCCTCGCGGCCGTCGGTGGCCTCGCTGATCTGGTGGCCTTCGAAGCCGGCCTGGCGCAGGGTGCGGATGACGATCATGCGCATGGCGCGGGAGTCGTCGACGACGAGGATGTGCATCAGCAGGGGATCCGTTCGGGTGCGGCGGGGGACGGGGTGACGGCGGGGGAGAGGGCGTGCAGGGCGATGAGGACCGGCTCGCCGTCGCAGGTGAGGAACACCTCGGCCAGCGGCGGCTGAGTCAGGTCCCGCGGGTCCTCGGCGCCGGTGTCGAGGAGGGCCGGCAGGGACAGCCGGTTGGAGCCGGGCAGCAGTCCCTTGACGTTGCCGCCCACGACGTTGGCGAGCTCGCCCAGGGCGTCGGCGACCTCGGCCTCGCCCACCTCGTCGGCGCCCATCATGAACATCGCCGCAGCCATCGCGCGCGCGCCCGCGCCGGAGGTCTGCACCCCGACCACGCCGAGCGCGTCACCGCTCACGGTCACGACCGATGTCACCACCTCGTCCGGGCACTCGTCGGGGGCCTGCGCCACCGTGACCTCGAGCCCGAGCAGCGCGTTCCAGACGTCGCGCGCGATCTCCTCGATCTCGGCGAGGTCCTGGGGGTCCAGTGTCATGCCGCAGCCTTCCCGTCGAGGCGGTAGACGGTCGCGCCGCCCACGGTCGTCCGTGTGAACCGCTCGTCGACGTTGATCGTCGTCTCGGCGGCGCCGAGGAACAGGTAGCCGTCGGGGGCGAGCAGCTGCCCCACCCGCTCGAGGACCTGGGCCTTGGTCTCGGCGTCGAAGTAGATGAGCACGTTGCGCAGGAAGACCACGTCCATGGTCCCCAGCGGGGGGAACGGCGAGGCCAGGTTGAGGGACCGGAAGGTGACCATCGCCCGCAGCTCGTCGCTGATCTGCCAGCCGTCCTCGACCCGGGTGAAGTGCTCCTCGCGGGCCTGGGGCGACAGCCCCCGCTTCATCTCGAAGTCGGTGTACCGCCCGGCCCGGCCACGGGTGACCATCTCCTCCGACAGGTCCGTGGCGACCAGGTCGAGGGCCAGCCCCTCGGCGGCCAGCCGCGGCGCGACCGTCATCGCGATGGAGTACGGCTCCTGCCCCGACGAGCACCCGGCCGACCAGATCCGCACACGGCCGTGGAGCCGGCGCGCGGGGAGCAGCCGGTCTAGGACCCCGCAGCCCAGCGCCTCGAACGGCGTCCGGTCGCGGAACCACGAGGTCTCGTTGGTGGTCATCGCGTCCACGACGCGCCGGCGCAGCTCACCGCTGTCTCCCTGGCGCAGCTCGGCCACCAGGGCGGGCAGAGACCCCAGACCGGTATCGCGCGCCAGCGGGGTCAGGCGCGCCTCCACGAGGTACTCCTTGCCCTTGGGCAGGGAGATCGCGGACTCCCGCTGCACCAGCCCGGAGACGAACTCGAAGTCGCCGTTGGCAATCGTCATGGCTGGCCTCCTGCGGCCAGGGGCCGGGCCGCCTGCGGCGCCGGGGGGCGGAAGTCGGAGCGGCCCTCGGCCACCGCGGCCAGCAGCACCTCGGCCATCTGGTCCAGCGGCAGCACCCGGTCGGCCAGGCCGGCGCCGACGACCGCGCCGGGCATGCCCCACACGGTCGAGGTGGCCGCGTCCTGGGCCAGTACCCGGCCGTGCCGGCCGTACACGGCGGCCGACCCGCGCCGGCCGTCGTTGCCCATCCCGGTGAGGACGAGCGCCAGCGTGCCGGGCCCGTAGACCTCGGCGGCGGAGCGGAACAGCGGGTCGACGGCCGGCCGGCAGAAGTTCTCCGGCGGGTCGGCGGTCAGCCTGACGTAGACGTGCACCTCGCGCCGGGCGATGGTCAGGTGCCGGTCGCCGGGGGCGATGAGCACCTGGCCCGGCTGGATGACCGAGCCGTGGGTGGCCTCGCGCACGTCCAGGGCGCAGTGCCGGTCGAGCCGCTCGGCCAGGAGCTGGGTGAACATCGGCGGCATGTGCTGGACCACCAGCACGGGAACGGGCAGGTCCGCGGGCAGCGCCGGGAGGACCGTCTCCAGCGCTCCGGGGCCGCCGGTCGAGGCACCGATGACGACGACGTCGACCCGCCCCGGGCCTGAAGCGACCGGGGCGGGGACCCCGTCACCGGTCGTGGCCTGGGCCAGCCGCGGCGCGAACGGGCGGCCGCACAGGGCCACGATCCTGGGCGCCAGCTGGGCCCGCACCACGGCGATGGCCTCGGGGGCGTTGGCGACGTGGGCCGGCTTGGGCAGGTAGTCGCTGGCCCCGAGCGCCAGCGCGTCCAGCGTGGCGCTCGCGCCGCGCTCGGTCAGGGTGCTGAACATGACGACCGGCAGGTGAGGGCGCGAGATACGGATGCGGCGCAGCGTCTCCAGGCCGTCCATGACCGGCATGTCGATGTCCAGGACGACGCAGTCGGGGGCGAGCTGGTCCAGCTTCTGCAGCGCCACCTGCCCGTTGGGGGCAGTGCCCAGGACCTCCAGGGCCGGGTCGGCCGACAGCGCCTCGGACACCATGCGCCGCACGACGACCGAGTCGTCGACGACGAGCACGCCGATGCGGCTCATCGCGGTGTGCCCGCCAGGCCGAGGACCTGCAGCTTGGCGGTGATCGTGTCGGCGGTGAACGGCTTGATCACGTAGTCGTGGGCGCCGGCCGCCAGGGCGCGCACGATCTGGGCGCGCTCGCTCTCGGTGGTGACCATCATCAGCGTGATGTCGCGGTAGGCCGCCGTCGACCGGCACACCGCGACGAAGGCCAGGCCGTCCATGACCGGCATGTTCCAGTCGACCAGGGCGAGGTCCGGGCGGAGGCCGTCGGCGAGCAGGTCCAGGGCCTCCTGGCCGTCGCCCGCCTCGACGACCTCGTAGCCGTGCGAGGTCATGACCCGGCGCAGGATCATGCGCATCGCGCGGGAGTCGTCCACGACGAGTGCGAGCACCAGTCCTCCAGTCACGGTCACGGTCATGCCTTCGAGTGCCCCATCGGCACGACGGCGGTGGACCTGAGCCACCCGGGGGATGGTCGGGCCCACCGCCGTGGCGGGGGTGCGTCGGCGCGTCAGTAGCGGAAGTGCGCCACCAGGGTCTGCAGCTCGCTGGACAGGTGCGCCAGCTCGGCCGCGGCCTGCTGGGTCTGCGCGACGCCGGCGGTCGTGGTCTCGGCCGCCGTCGCGACCCCGTTGATGTTGGTCGCGATCTCGGTGCTGCCGGTGGCGGCCTCGTGGACATTGCGGTTCATCTCGTTGGTCGTGGCGGTCTGCTCCTCCACGGCCGAGGCGATCGTGGTCTGGAAGTCGCTGATGCGGTGGATGATGTCGCCGATCTCGCCGATGGCCCGGACCGCCACGGCGGTGTCGCCCTGGATCGTCTGGACCCGGTGGGCGATGTCGTCTGTCGCCCGGGCCGTCTCGCGGGCGAGCTCCTTGACCTCGTTGGCGACCACCACGAAGCCGCGTCCGGCGTCACCGGCGCGGGCCGCCTCGATCGTGGCGTTGAGGGCCAGCAGGTTGGTCTGCTCGGCGATCTGGGTGATCACCTTGATGACGTTGCCGATCTCCTGGGAGGACTCGCCGAGCTTGCCGACCTGGGCGTTGGTCTCGGCCGCGTGCACCACCGCGGACTGGGCGACCCGGGCCGCCTCCGTGGCGTTCTGGGCGATCTCGTGGATCGAGGCACCCATCTCCATCGAGCCGGCGGCAACGGTCTGGACGTTGCGGCTGACCTGCTCCGAGGCAGCGGCCACGACGTTGGCCTGGGCCGAGGTCTCCTCGGCGCTCGCGGCGATCTGCTGGCTGGTGGCCGACAGCTCCTCGGAGCTGACCGCCAGGGTGCCGGCACTGGTGGCCATCGTGGCGATCGCCTGGCGCAGGCTGGCGACGGCGGTGTTGAGGTCCGCGGCCATGGCGCCGACCTCGTCGTGGGAGTCGACCCGGGCGGTCTGGGTCAGGTCACCCTCCGCGACGGCGCGCAGCACCCGGCTGACCCGGCGCAGCGGGCTGGTCACCAGGTGCGCCAGGAACAGCGCCAGGCCGACGGCGAGGGCCACCCCGATCAGCAGCCAGCCGATGATGAACGTGACCGCGTCGCGGAAGGTGCTGTCCGAGCGGGTCACCGTCGCCTGGGCGTCGGACTGCTCCACGGCGGTCATCTGGTCGATCAGCGCGAACGCCTGCTCCGTGGCGGGGGCGAGCTTGTCCTCCCGGACCTGCGCGTACTTCGCCCGGTCGCCGGAGATGACCAGCGGGATCGCCGTGGAGTCGCGGGTGAGCCGGTAGTCGCTCCACACGGTCTGGAACTTCGAGACGAGGTCCTTGCGCGCGGCGTGCGCCATGTAGGCGGTCATCGCCGAGTCCAGGACGGTGTCCTGCTGGTGGATGTGGTTGAGCCAGTCCTGGCGCGAGGCCGCCGTCGTCGCCTCGGCGAGGTTGGCCATGTCGATCCAGCTCTGCTGCGCCTGCTTCTGCATCGCGGCGAGCTCGGTGATGGGGACGAGGTTGTCGCGCTGGAGGCCGTGCACCGAGGAGTTGACGGTCTCCAGCTTGACCACCGACAGCACGACCACGCCGATCGAGACCAGGGTCACCACCAGCACGGACATGAGGATCTTGGTGTTCATCCGGCGGTTGGCGAACCAGCCGCGGAACCGGTCACGCTTGCGGCGCCGCGGGACCACCGCGGGCGCTGCCTCCACCTCCGGCGTGGTCTGCCCGTCCGTGGGCGTCGTGTCGGCCATGGCCGTGGTCCTTTCGTTGTCCATCCGTGGTCTGGGGTGCGCGCCGCGCGCGCAGGGGAGCCGGTATGCCGGGTCAGGCCGTTGCGGGGACCCGCACCGCCTGCGCGACGTCCAGGACCAGCAGCAGCCGGTCCGGCAGGCGGCAGGTGCCGCTGATGAGCTCGGCCGGTGGTCCGGTGAGTGCCTCGGGGGGCGGGTCCTGCTGCTCCGCGCCGACCTCGAGGAGGTCACCGGGGGCGTCGGCCACGAGCCCGACGACCTCACCGTCGTGGCGCACCACGACGGTGACCGTGCCGTGCTGCGGGCGCGGCTCGAGCCCCAGCCGGGTGCGCAGGTCCAGGACGGTGACGACCTGCCCGCGCAGGTTGGCCAGCCCGAGCACGGCCGGCGGCGCGAGCGGGACCGGGGTGATCGGCGGCGTGCGGATGACCTCCTGCACGTGCTCGACGTCGAGGCCGAACAGCCCGTCGTCGACGGCGAACGAGGACAGCCGGCGGGTGTCGCTCACGAGGGCACCGCCATCCAGTCGAGCAGCGCCGGCGCGGCCGGCTCGTAGAACAGGGGATCTGCGGCGAGCACGGCGCCGCGGACGTCGAGCAGCTCGGCGACCTGGCGGCCCACGACCACCGAGCCGTTCAGGCCCGGCCCGCCGAGGTCGCTGCTCACGCCGTCGAAGTCGTCGCTGATGTCGTGGATGGCGCTGACGACCAGGCCGACGCTGCGCCCGCCCTCGCTGTAGACGACCACCTGCACCCGCTCCTGCGGGCCGCGGTCCTCGACCATGCCCATCACCCGGGTCAGCCGGGTCAGGGGCAGGATGCCGTCGCGGTACTGGATGACCTCACGGCCGCCGACACGCTCCAGCGTCGCGGTGGACAGCTCCTCGATCCGGTGCACCGCGGCCAGCGGCACCGCCACCCGGCGCTCCGGCCCGACCCCCACGACGAGGAACGCCTCGCGCCGCTGGTCCACGGTGACCTGCTCGGGCTCGGCGGTGCCGGCCAGCTCCCGGGCCGCGCCGAGCACCCCGCTGCGGTGCCCCAGCGCCGTGACGTCCAGGATCAGCGCCACCGCACCGTCGCCGGAGACCATCGCCCCGGCATACAGCCCGATGCCGGCGAGCTGGGAGCTGAGTGGCTTGACCACGATCTCCTCGGTGTCGACCACCCGGTCGACGACGATGCCGAACTGACGGCCCTCGCTCTGCACGACCACGATCGACACCGTGCCGTCGACGCGCCGGCACGCCTCCAGCCCCAGCGCAGAGTCGAGGTGCACCAGCGGGAGCAGCCGGCCGCGCAGCCGCAGGACGGGCACGCCGGAGACGTCCTCGATCGTGGTGCGCGCCTCGCCGGCGGGGACGGCGACCAGCTCGACCAGGCTGAGCTGCGGGATGGCCAGGCGCTGGCCACCAGTGGCGACGGTCAGCGCGGGGATGATGGCCAGGGTCAACGGGATCTGCAGGGTGACGGTGCTGCCGAGGCCGGGGACGCTGCGCAGCGCCACGGCCCCGCCGACCTGCTCGATGTTGGTGCGCACCACGTCCATGCCCACGCCGCGACCGGAGACGCTGCTGACCGCCTCGGCGGTGGAGAAACCGGGCTGGAACACCAGCGACGTGGTCTCCTCCGGGGAGAGGGTGGCCAGCTGCTCGGGGGTGAGCAGGCCGCGCTCGACCGCCTTGAGGCCGACCCGCTCGGGGTCGATGCCCCGGCCGTCGTCGGTGATCTCGACGTGGACCTTGCCGCCCTGCTGGTAGGCCCGCAGCCAGATGACGCCCTCGGCGGGCTTGCCGAGGGCGACGCGTTCCTGCGGGGGCTCGATGCCATGGTCCACGGCGTTGCGGACCAGGTGCGTCAGGGGGTCCTTGATCGCCTCGAGCAGCGAGCGGTCCAGCTCGGTCTCGCGGCCCTCCATGTCCACGCGGACCTGCCGGCCGCAGACCACGCCGAGGTCGCGCACGACCCGGGGCATCCTGCTCCAGATGTTGCCGATCGGCTGCATCCGCGTCTTCATGACGCCCTCCTGCAGCCCGGCGGCGATGACGTCGAGGCGGTGCGCGGTCTGCATCAGGGCGGGGTCGGCGATCGTCCCCGCCTGCTGCACGATCCGGTTCCGGGTGAGCACCAGCTCGCCGACCATCTGCATCAGCTCGTCGAGCACGCCGACGTCGACGCGGATGGTGTGGTCGGCCACGCCCCGCCGGCTGTCCACCTCGCCACCCTCGGGTTCCGCGGGCTGCGACATTGGCACCGCGGCCGGCCGGGGCGCCTCCGTCCGGGCCGGTGCCGGCTCCGGGTCCGCGGACTGCAGCCGCTCCAGCCGGGCGACGAGGGCGGAGAAGTCGTGCTCGCCCTCCTGGCCGGTCGCCTCGATCGAGGACAGCACGGTCCGGATGGCGTCGACCAGGTCGAGCAGGGCCGCCGCGCGCTCGAAGTCCAGCTCCAGCTCGCCGTCACGCAACCGGCTCAGCAGGCCCTCGCCGACATGGCTGACCTGCTCGAGCCGGCCGTACGCCAGGAAGCCGCTGGTGCCCTTGATCGTGTGGATGGTGCGGAAGATGGCGGCCAGCAGCTCGCGGGAGCCGGGGTCACGTTCGAGCTGGACCAGGTCGCGGTCCAGCTGGTCGAGGTTCTCGTGCGACTCGACCAGGAACTCCTGGACGATCTCCTCCATCTCGGAAAGCTCGAACACGGGCCCTCCTTCGAGCTCCTCGCGCGTTGCGTCCGTGCGTTGCGGTCGCTCCACCTATCGGCGGCCACCGGCCGCAGGTGAGGGGTTCGGGCCTTGCGCGGCCCTCCCCGTGGCCACCCGGCATACCGCGTTGTGCCAGGACTTGGCACAAGTCCTCAGGTCCCCAGGGGGTGCGCCGATGAGGGGCCCGGTCACGGACGACCAGCGGCTGCCACGGACAGGCGGTGCCCCACCCGCCCACAGGCCCCTCCCGAGGGGGCCTGACCCGTCGACCGCTGCTGGAGGAAGACCTCAATGCCGGAGCCTCTCGGCGACGTCACGATGAGCGCGCTGCACCAGGCGCTGTCGGGGCTCGCCCTGCGTCAGCGCACCATCGCGGACAACATCGCGAACATCGAGACCCCCGGCTTCCTGGCCGGCAAGGTCGACTTCGAGGACAGCCTGCGCAGCACCCTCGCCGCCGGGGGCGACCCCGCCGCCGCCACACCGAGCCTCGCGCGGTCGCTCGAGCCGACGAACACCAACGGCAACAACGTCAACCTCGACGAGGAGACACTGGCCGGCGAGCAGACCAACCTGTCCTACTCACTCGCGATCGAGGCGATGACGGCCAAGTTCAGCCAGCTGCGCCTGGCGATCGGGGGCGGCGCCTGATGGGCATGTTCGACGCGATCAACAACGCCGGCTCCGGGCTGGTGGTCTACCGCAAGTGGCTGGATGCGGTGTCCGACAACGTCTCCAACATCAACGACGTCGCGCCGACCAGCGGGCCGGCCTTCCAGGCCCGCTACGTCGTGGCGCAGGCGCAGGACTACGGCAACGCCGGTGGCGCCCAGGTCGCCGGGATCGAGCTCGGCAGCGCCCAGGGCCGGATCGTCTACCAGCCGGACAACCCGCTGGCGGACAAGAACGGCAACGTGCGCGTGCCCGACATCGACCTGGCCGACCAGATGGGCCAGCTGATCATCGCCCAGCGCGCCTACCAGGCGAACCTGTCGGTGGTGCAGCGGGCGCAGGACGCCTACCAGGCCGCGCTCGGACTCGGGAAGTGACGTGATGATTCCCCCCATCTCCGCGATCGGCGCGCTCCCCGTGCCGCAGGTGGCCGCCCCCGCTGCCGCCACCGCCGCGCCCGGCGTCGACTTCGGCGGCCTCGTGTCCAACAGCCTGCAGCAGCTCCAGGACCTGCAGAGCACCAGCGACAACCTGGCCGTCAAGGCAGCCACCGGTGACCTGACCGACATCCACGACTACATGATCGCGTCCAACGAGGCCTCGGTGGCCACGAGCCTGACCGTGGCCGTGCGCAACAAGGCCGTTGACGCCTTCAACGAGATCATGCGGATGCAGATGTGAACGGCTTCGACCCCAAGGCGCTGCTGGCGCGCGCCCGCAACCTGTTCTCCGGCTTCACCACCGGCCAGAAGGCGATGACCGCGATCGCCGTGGTGGCGGCCGTCGTCGGCGGCACCTTCTTCGTGTCCTGGGTCTCCCAGCCGACGTATGCCCCGCTGTTCACCAGCCTGTCCTCGACCGACGCCGCGGCGATCACCGCCAAGCTCACCGAGGCCAAGGAGCCGTACCAGCTCGCCGACGGCGGGACCACGGTGCTCGTGCCGCAGGCCGACGTCTACCAGCAGCGGATCAACCTCAGCGGTCAGGGCCTGCCCGCCGGCGGGGGCAACGGCGACGGCTACTCCTTGCTGGACAAGCAGAGCCTGACCACCTCCGACTTCCAGCAGAAGATCACCTACCAGCGCGCGCTGGAGGGTGAGCTGCGCAAGACGATCGAGTCCATCGACGGGGTGCAGGCCGCGGTCGTGCACCTGGCCCTGCCCGAGCAGGACGTCTTCACCAGCGACGCCGCCAAGCCCACCGCCTCGGTGCTGGTCAAGACCGCGCCGGGCACCTCGCTGACGAGCAGCCAGGTCGAGGCCGTGGTGCACCTGGTGTCCTCGGCCGTGCCCAAGCTCGACCCCTCGGCGGTCACCGTCGCCGACGCCAGCGGCCAGGTGCTCAGCGCCGCCGGGCAGGACGGCGCGTCCTCGGCCCTGAGCGACGCCCGCGCCCAGCAGAGCCGCACCGCCTCCGACGCCACCGCCGCCGCCGTCCAGTCGATGCTCGACAAGGTCGTCGGCCCCGGCCACGCGGTCGTGCGCGTCGACACCTCGCTCAACTACGACCAGCAGACCGTCGACCGCGAGGAGTACCTCGTGGACAAGAAGCAGGTCCCGCTGACGGTCAGCACGAGCAAGGAGACGTTCAAGGGCAACGGGGCCGCCGTCGGTGGCGTGCTCGGTCCGGACAACATCTCCGTGCCGAGCGGCACCGGCGGGTCCGCCTCGACGTACACCAAGGAGTCTGGCGACCAGACCAACGCCGTCGGCACCCAGAAGACCCACACCACGGCGGCGCCGGGGCAGGTCAAGCGGATGACGGTGGCGGTCGTCCTCGACGCGACCACCACCGGCTCGGCCGACCCCAAGCAGATCAGCGCGCTGGTCGCCTCCGCGGCCGGCCTGGACACCACCCGCGGTGACGTCGTCACGGTCGACAAGCTGCCGTTCGACACCAAGGCCGCCGCTGCGGCGGCCAGGGAGCTGGCCCAGGCCGAGTCGGACAAGCGCACCTCCGACCTCGTCAACCTGGCCAAGACGGTGGGCCTGGTCCTGCTGCTGGCCCTGGCGCTGTTCGTCTTCGCCCGCCGCAGCCGCAAGGTCGAGAGGACCCCGGTCGACCTCGGGGAGCTCGAGGCCTACCGCGAGGAGCGTGCCCAGATCGCCCGGCCGCAGACACTGGCGATCGACTCCGGCCTGGGCGCGCCGCCCGTGCTGGAGGCGCCGAAGCCGATCTCGCCCGAGGCCGAGATGCGTGCGGCGATGCGCGACGAGATCAGCCAGCTCATCGACGACCAGCCCGACGAGGTGGCCCGCCTGGTGCGCGGCTGGCTCGTCGAACGGAGGCCCTGACCATGACCGCGATCGACCACCTCACGGGGCTGCGCAAGGCAGCCGTGCTGCTCGTCCAGGTCGGCAAGGAGCAGTCCGCGCAGATCCTCAAGGGCCTGCGCGAGCCCGAGGTCGAGGCCCTCACCGCGGAGATCGCGCGGCTCGAGGAGATCGACGTCAACACCAGCGACGCCGTGCTGCGCGAGTTCCAGGAGCTGGCCGCCGCCCGCCACTACTACAGCCAGGGCGGCATGGCCTACGCCGAGGAGGTCCTCGTGGCCACCCTCGGCGCGGACAAGGCCAAGGCGGTGCTGGCCCGGCTCACCTCCACGATGGTGGAGATGCCGTTCGAGTTCCTGCGGCGCATCGACCCCCGGATGGTGCTCTCGTTCCTGCAGGACGAGCACCCGCAGACGATCGCCCTCGTGCTGGCGCACATGGCGGCCGACCAGGCCGCGGTCGTGCTCTCCGGCCTGCCGGAGGACCTGCAGGCCGACGTCGCCCACCGCCTCGCGGTGATGGACCGCACCTCGCCGGAGATCGTCAAGCAGGTCGAGGCACACCTCGAGCGTCGCCTGTCGACGGTCCTGCAGAGCAGCGACTACTCGGCCGTCGGAGGGCTCCAGCCGCTCGTGGAGATCATCAACCACTCCGACCGGGCCACCGAACGGCTCATCCTGCAGGGCCTGGAGGTCCGCGACAGCGAGCTGGCCGAGAACGTCCGCGCGCAGATGTTCATGTTCGAGGACATCGTCATGCTCGATGACCGCTCGGTGCAGGTCCTGCTCCGGCACGTCGAGACCAAGGACCTGGCCGTGGCGCTCAAGGGCGTCAAGGCCGACGTCAGGGACAAGATCATCCGCAACATGTCCGAGCGGGCCGGCACCGCGCTCGCGGAGGACATGGAGGTGCTCGGCCCGGTGCGGCTCAAGCAGGTCGAGGAGGCCCAGGCCATCGTCGTCCGGCAGATCCGCGAGCTGGAGGAGGCGGGGGAGATCCTGATCTCGCGAGGGGGCAGCGATGAGTTCGTGGTCTGAGAGCCTCCCGCGCTCGGTCGTCATGCGCGGGTCGGAGGCCCGCGCGGTGCGCCCCGCCCGGATCGGCGCCGACCTGCGTTCCACCCCCTGGGTGAGCACGCACGGGGCCGACCCGCGGCTGTGCGACCCGACGCTCGAGGCGGTCGTGGCCGAGGCGGCGAGCACCGCCGCCGACGAGGCCCGGACCGCCGGCTTCGAGGACGGCCTCCGCGCCGGGCTGGAGCAGGGACGGGAGGTGGCCCGGCGCGAGCTCGAGGCCGAGCTCGCCGCCGTCGCCGCCCGCGAGGAGCAGGAGCGTCAGGTGCGGGCGGCCCAGCTGGCGTCCACCCTGGCCACCCTGGCCCAGGCGGCCACCGCGCTCGCGCAGCGGGAGGCACCGGCCGTGGAGGAGCTGCACCGCAGCGGTGCCGTCCTGGCGGTCGAGATCGCCGAGGCCCTCGTGGGCCACCACCTCGAGGTCGCCGGGTGCCCGGCCCGGGAGGCCGTCGAGCGGGCGCTCTCGCTCGCGCCGGCCGGCAGCGTCGCGGTGGTGCGCCTGCACCCCGACGACGTCGAGGCCGTCGCCGCTCGCGGTCCTCTCGCTGCCGGGCGCAGCCTGACCCTCGTCGCCGACCCCCAGGTCGAGCGTGGTGGGTGCGTCGTGGACGCCGGCGAGCGCCGCATCGACGGCCAGCTCGGGCCGGCGCTGGAGCGCGTCCGGGCGGTGCTGCAGTCGTGAGCGCCCTGCTGGAGGCCCTCGTTCGTGCCGCGGCGCCGGAGGTCACCGGGCACGTCACCCGCGCGGTCGGCCTGTCCATCGACGTCGCCGGGCTCGACCTCGCGGTCGGCGAAGCCGTGTCCATCGCCGGCGACGACGGCCCGATCCTGGCCGAGGTCGTCGCCCTGCGTGAGGACGTCGCCACCTGTATGCCGGTCTCGGACCTGCGTGGGGTCCGCCGCGGTGCGCCGGTGGTCACCACCGGCGGCCCGCTGCGCGTGCCGGTCGGCGCCGGGCTGCTCGGCCGCGTCGTGGACGCGCTCGGCCGCCCGATGGACGGTGGACCCGCACCGACCGACGTCACCCTGACCGGGGTCGAGGGGGCCGCACCGCCGGCCATGCGCCGCAGCCGCATCGACACCCAGCTCGGCCTCGGCGTGCGGGCGCTGGACACCCTCGTCCCCTGCGGCCGGGGCCAGCGCATCGGCATCTTCGCCGGCTCCGGGGTCGGCAAGTCCAGCCTGCTGTCCATGATCGTGCGGGGCACCCAGGCGCCGGTGTGCGTGCTGGCCCTCGTCGGCGAGCGCGGACGTGAGGTGCGCGAGTTCGTCGAGCGCGACCTCGGGCCCGAGGGCCTGGCCCGGTCGGTGGTCGTCGTGGCCACCTCCGACGAGCCGGCGCTGGTCCGGTTGCGCGCCGCCTCGACGGCGACCCGTATCGCCGAGTGGTTCCGCGACCGCGGCGAGGACGTGCTGCTGGCCATGGACAGCGTCACCCGCGTGGCCATGGCGCAGCGCGAGGTGGGCCTGGCCGCCGGGGAGCCGCCGGCCACCCGGGGCTACCCGCCGTCGGTCTTCGGCCTGCTGCCGCAGCTGATGGAGCGAGCCGGCACGGCCGAGAGGGGCAGCATCACCGGGCTGTACACCGTCCTCGTCGAGGGTGACGACATGAACGACCCCATCGCCGACGCGGCTCGCTCGATCCTCGACGGCCACGTCGTGCTCGACCGCCGGCTCGCGACCTCCGGGCACTTCCCGAGCATCGACGTGCTCGAGTCGATCTCCCGCAGCGTCAACGCGATCACCAGCCGCGACCAGCGCGCCGATGCGACCGCCCTGCGCCGGCTGCTGGCCGCGCGCCGGGACGCCAAGGACCTCGTCGAGATCGGCGCCTACGTCGCCGGGTCCAACCCGCTGGTGGACCGGGCCCTGCGCCAGGCGGACGCCATCGACGGCTTCCTGCGCCAGGACGTCGAGGACGTCACCGGCCTGCCGGACGCGTGGGCCGCGCTGCACCAGCTGGCGGTGTCCGCGTGAGCGCCCGTTCCCGTTCGGCCCTGGCCACGCTGCTGCGGGTGCGCACGATCGCCGAGGAGGCCGCCCGCGCCCAGCTCGGTGCCGCCGCGGCCCAGCAGGGCCTGGCGGCTGCGGCACTGCAGCGCTCGCGGGAGCAGCTGTCCGACGCACCGGCCGCCGCCGCCCCCGCCTCGGTGGAGCAGTTCCTGTGGGGCCGCTCCCGGATGGAGGCCCGGGCCGCCTCGGTGCACCGCGCCGTCGTCACCGAGGCAGCCACCCGCCAGGCGCTGGAGGAGAGGCGCTGCCTGTGGAGCGAGGCCGCCCAGCGGATGACCGCCATCGAGCGCCTCGAGGAGCGCGCCCGCGAGGCCGAGCGCCTCGCCCAGCTCGCCCAGGACCAGCAGGTCGGCGAGGAGATCGCGGCCACCCGGGCGGGGGAGCGACGATGAGCCTCGACCTGTCCGGCCTGGCCGCCGTCCAGTCCCGGATGCTCAGCATCCAGGACCGGTTCGCCGCCGCCTCCGTCTCTGTGCCTGCCTCCGCCTCGGCCGACACGTTCGCCTCGCGGCTGGCGGCCGCCACGGCCGACACGAGCGCCGGTACGGCCGTCGCCGGGGCCGACCCGGCGCCGGCGACCACCGCCGCCACCGGCGACCAGGTGGTCGCCGACGCGCGCCGCTACCTCGGCGTGCCGTACGTCTGGGGCGGCACCGACCCGCAGCACGGCCTGGACTGCTCCGGGCTGGTGCAGCGGGTCTACGCCGACCTCGGTGTCGACCTGCCGCGGGTCGCGGCGGACCAGGCCCGGCAGGGGGCGCCCGTCGCCTCCCTCGCGCAGGCCCGGCCCGGTGACCTGCTCGCGTTCGGCGACCCGGTCGACCACATCGGCATCTACGCCGGCAACGGCCAGATGGTCGTGGCCCCCAAGACCGGTGACGTGGTCAAGGTCGAGGCCGTCTACCGCACCCCGACCGCGATCCGGCGGATCCTGCCGGACCCGCTGAGCCCGTCGGGCGTGCCGTCTCTGGCCGCCGGCGCGGCCGGCCCGGCGACGGGGGCGCTGGCAGCCGCGCCCGCGGCATACCGGGACCTGTTCACCGCGGCGGCCGCCCGGAACGGGGTGCCCGCGAGCCTGCTCGCGTCGGTGGCGCGCGCGGAGAGCGGGTTCAACCCCTCGGCGGTCAGCCCCGCCGGTGCGCTCGGCCTCATGCAGCTCATGCCCGGCACCGCCCGCAGCCTCGGCGTCAACCCGCTCGACCCCGCCCAGGCCGTGGACGGTGCGGCCCGGCTGCTCGCGCGGGACCTGCGCACGTTCGGCTCGAACGAGCTGGCGCTGGCTGCCTACAACGCCGGCCCGGAGGCGGTCCGCCGCTACGGCGGCGTGCCGCCCTATGCCGAGACCCGCGCCTACGTGCAGCGGGTGCTGGCCTACCAGAACGGAGGTGGGGCGTGACCGCTGCCATCCCCGCCGGCGCCGGTCCGGTGCAGCCCGGGGCCGCCCCGGGTCGTGCCGGTGCCGACCCCTCGACCGACACGACGTCGGTCGCGTTCCTGGCGGCGCTCTCGGCCGCGCTGCCGGTGCCGTCACCGCAGGATGCCGCGGTGCCCGCTGCGGCAGCCGGACCCGTCGGGGTGCAGCCGGCCGGTGCGGTGGCCAGTGCGGCGGCCGGCTCGGCCGCTGTGGCCCTTTCCGCCGGGCCGTCCTTGGGGTCGCCCGCTGTCACCGAGGCCGCAGGCCCGGCACCGACCGCTGCGGCGCCGGGGGCTCCGTCGCCCGCGGGGAGGACCGCCGGCTCGGCCGCCGCAGTGCTCTCGACCGGGCTCTCGACGGGGCCCTCGACGGCGCAGGCGGCCGGCGTGCAGTGGCTGGCCCCGGTGGCCCCGGCCACCGGTCCCGATGCCTCGGCAGCGGGGGCCGGGTCCGCCGCCGGCACCGGGACGATCGACGTCACGGACCAGCCGAGGGCCGTCGTCACGGGGCAGGCCCCCGCCTTCGTGCCCGCGCCGCCAGCCGCGGCGTTCGCCCTGCCGGCCCCTGGCGACCGCCTGCCGACTGTCGAAGCGCCTGCGGTGCAAGCGGATCCAGCCCTGCCGGCCGCGGGGGTGAGCGGGACCGCAGCCGCAGCCGGCGGCGGTGGTGAGGCGCGCGATACCGGCTCGTCCGGCTCCGGCGACCGCCCGCGGACCGTCCTCGCGCCGCCCGTGACGCCGTCCTTCCACCCGGCCGTCCCGGTGCACGTGTCAACGGTTGAGCCGGTAGCACCCACCGCCCAGGCGCCGGCCGCGCCGCGCGAGCTGCCGCACCACCAGGTGATGACCGCGGTCTCGCCCCTGCTGAGGGGCCCGGACGGCGAGCAGTCGCTGCGGCTCCAGCTCCACCCCCAGGACCTCGGCGCGGTCAACGTGACCGTCGAGCTGCGCCGCGGCGAGGTGGCCATCCACCTGCACGCCGCGGACGGCGCCGCCGCCGACCTGCTGCGCGACCACCTGCCCGACCTGCGCGCGCAGCTCGAGGACCAGGGCCTGCGGGCCGGGGCCCTGCAGGTCGACACCGGCAGTGCCGGCTCG
>NZ_DASVZH010000322.1:0-12249 GCF_036391795.1 Oryzihumus sp. | reverse complement strand
TGCCCGGTTCCTCCCGCCCCGGCGAGGCCTAGCGTCCGAGCGTTGGGGGCGAGACCGCCCCCGCAGAGAGGTGAGCACCATGCCCGAGTTCATGGACGTCCACACGGGGATGAAGGGGATCAGCGAGGAGGGCCTGGCCGCCGCGCACCAGGCCGACCTCGACATCGAGGGCGAGGAGGGCGTGCACTTCAAGCACGCGTGGGCCGACCCCGAGAGCGGCAACGTCTACTGCCTGTCGGAGGCCCCGTCGGCCGACGCGGTCCGCAAGATCCACGAGCGCACCGGCCACCCGGCCGCCGAGATCCACCCGGTGCCGGTCCAGGCCTGACCCGGGTTCAGGACGGCGACGGCACGGCATACCGGGTCAGCCCGACCCGGTGTGCCAGCTCGGACAGCGTCTGCCCCAGGGCGGCGTCGACGCGGATGGTGGCCTCACCATCCCCACGGCTCGTGCCGCGGGTCACGATTGCGACCGGTATGCCGTGCGCGGCCGCACGCCGGACGAACCGGTAGCCGCTCATCACCTGCAGCGACGAGCCGAGCACGACCAGCCCGTCGCATGCCTCGACCTCCGCAAAGCACTGGGCGACAAGAGGTTTGGGCACCGACTCCCCGAAGAACACCACGTCGGGCTTGAGCTGGTCGGAGCCGCAGACCAGGCACCGCGGCGGGTGGAAGCGCGCCACGGCGTCCTCGGGCAGCACGACGTCGCCGTCGGGGCGGATCTCCCCCACCGCCACCTCGAAGTCGGGGTTCGCCTCGCGCAGCCGCGCGTCGAGCTCGACACGCCGAGACCGGTCCCCGCACTGCAGGCACAGCACCCGCTCGAGGTTGCCGTGCAGCTCCAGCACGTCGCGGGCACCGGCGGACTGGTGCAGCCCGTCGACGTTCTGCGTGATGAGGGTGCGCACGTGCCCCGCGTGCTGCAGGGCGGCCACGACCTCATGCCCGCGATTCGGCCCGGCCGCGGCGAACCGGCGCCAGCCGACGTAGCTGCGGGCCCAGTAGCGCCGACGGTTCTCGGCCGAGGCGACGAACTCCCCGTAGGTCATCGGCGTCACCCGACGCTTGCCGTCCGGACCCCGGTAGTCCGGGATGCCGGACTCGGTCGACAGGCCGGCGCCGGTGAGCACGACGACGTTGCCGCCGCCGACGAGGTCGGCCAGGCGGTCCAGCTCGTCGATGCTGTCGGTCGCCAGGCTCACGCCTGCCAGTATCACCCGGGCCGGTCCCCGGTACGCCGCCCGGCCGGCGCCCTCGGCCGGCTCCCCGTCCGGCCCCGCTACCAGCGGCCGAGCAACACGCGCCGGGCGGACCCACGCAGCGCCCGGCGGACCACGTCCGGGTCGGCGACCCTGGGGTGCGGCGGGTCGAGCGGGGCGTCGATGCGGACGGCGGTGGGGACGTACTGCCGGACCACGTGGTCGGCGACCAGGTAGCCATGGCGCTCCAGGATCCGCTGTTCGTCGCGGGTGAACGCGTCGAGGTCGGTGCGCACGGCGTCGATGAGCTCGACCACCGGCGCCGGGTAGCCCTCGGGCACGACGGTGTCCAGGCCCCAGGTCGACCCCTGCATGACGTCGCGCGCGAAGCTCGCGTGCAGCCACCGCAGCCGCACCGAGGTGCCGCCGCCGGTGGCGACCCCGAGGATCCGCAGCAGCCGCCCCCAGACGGTGTGCTCGGCGCGGGCCCGGAACACCGCGCCGCCGTCGCTGACCAGGACCGTGGCGTGGTTGCGCCAGACTGGCTCGAGGCCGAGGTTGTCGTAGACCCCACCGTCGGTGAGGCGGATCTGCTCGAGGATCGCGGCGCGCTGCTCGGGCGTCTCGTGGTCGGGGTGGCCGCCGGTGAGCCCGAGGTCCGCGCCGGGCAGCGTCAGCGGCGCGAAGAACGGTGGGAGGGCGCACGATGCGGCGACGGCGTCGGCCAGGCGCACCGACGGCGGCGGCGCGGCATAGCCGAGCCGGTAGTCCCCCATCCGCCCGTTGGGGCGCTGGGCGGTCGGGTCGGCGAACGTCCAGTCGACGCCGTAGGCGACCTCGGTGGCGCCCAGGACGATGGCCGGGCCGCCGGTCTCGTTGTCGCGCAACGGCTTTGACCACCACGGCACGGCCTCGACGTAGGCGTCGGCCAGCGCCCGGACGGCACTGTCGGGCAGGTGCCAGCGCGACGGCCACAGCTTGGACAGCAACGCCGGCGTGCGGACGTTGCGCGCCGTCAACCGTCGCAGCGGCTCGGCCACGCACTCCTCGAAGCCCTGCACCACGAGGTCTGCGTCGGAGACGGAGGCACCGTGCTCGGCTGGCCAGACCAGCCGCGGGTCGGCCAGCAGGTTGGCCGTGATCGACCCACCTGACACCGCGCTGATGGTGCGCACCTGCCCGAGCACGCCGAGCTCGTTGAGCCGGCGGGCCGCGCCGAGATGGAACAACGCCGCGCGGAACCCGCCGCCGGACAGGCACAGCCCCACTCCGACCCGACGGCCGTTGGTCGCCGGTGTGGCAGAGGCGGGTTGGCTGATCTGGTCCTGCTCTGTCATCCCCACCTTCGGCATTCGACCACAGGCGACGGACACCCGCCCGGGATGAGGTCGCGGGGGTGACCAGCCGCGAGCGGAGCCTCAGGTGGTGACGGTCAGCCCGGCGAGGGCGTCGGCGACGAGGCAGACGTCCTCGGTCGTGTTCCACACGTGGAAGGCGATCCGCACCCGCCCGGCCCGGGAAGCCACCACCGCACCGGCCTGCTCGAGGCGGTGGGCCATCGCCCCGCTCGGGTCGCGCAGCGACACCACGGGCCGCGCGCAGGTCTCCAGACCCAGCCGCTCGCGCAGCGCGTTGGCGAGCGCCACGTCGTGGTCGCGGATGACCGAGGTCGGCACCCGGCCGAGAACCTCCAGTGCCGGCACCGCCCCGGCCCAGGCGAGCCACGCCGGCGAGACGTCGAACCTCCGCGCGTCACCGGCCAGGTGCATCTCCGGGCCGTAGCAGGAGGACCAGATCTCCTCCCCGGCATACCAGCCCGCGTTGACCGGCCGGAGCCGGTCGCGCACCTGCGGTGCGACGGTGAGGTATGCCGTGCCGCGCGGCTGGCACATCCACTTGTAGGCCGAGCAGACGGTGATGTCGAAATCCGTTGCGGTGACAGGCATCCAGCCCGCCGCCTGGGTCAGGTCGCAGAACGTCAGGGCGCCGTGGGCGCGGGCGGCCTCGATGACGGCGTCCCCGTCGCACAGGCTGCCGCAGGCGCTCTGGGCCAGCGAGAACGCGACGAGCGTCGTCCGCGGCGAGATCGCCCCGGCCAGCTCACCCAGCGGGACCTGGCGCACGGTGATGCCCCGGCCCTCCTGGGCGGCCACCAGGAAGGGGAAGACCATGGAGGAGAAGTCGCCCTCGACGCAGAGCACCTCGGCACCGTCGGGCAGCGAGGCCGCGACCATGCCGGCGAACACCGAGGTCTGCGAGCCCACCGCCACCCAGTCGTGCGGCGCGCCGACGAAGGAGGCGTAGAGGGTGCGCGCCTGCTGGACCAGCGCGTCATACCCCGCGGCGCTGGCCCGGCCGGACTGCCACTCGGCCAGCGCCTGCTGGAGCGCGTCGACCACGGGGACCGGCGGCAGGCCGAGCGTGGCCGCGTTGAGGAAGCCGGGGGCCGGCGCGAACGCCGCCTTGACCGTGTCGATGCTGGGGGCCGGCGTCGGCGGGGCGAGGGTCATGGCTTCACTGTCGCGAATCCTCAAAGATCACACAAGGACATGGATTCTTGATCTGTGATAACCCGGAGTTATATCGTGGCGGCATGATCGACGCCGCCGGCCTCCGCGTCATGCGAGCCATCGCCGACGAGGGCAGCTTCACGGGAGCCGCCCTGTCCCTCGGCTACTCCCAGCCCGCCATCTCCCAGATGGTGCGCCGCCTCGAGCAGCGCACCGGCACCGTGCTGGTCGAGCGGGTCGGGCGCAACGTCCGGCTCACCGAAGCCGGTCAGGTGCTGGCGCGGCACGCAGTCAACGTGCTCGCCGCGCTCGACGCCGCCGAGGAGGAGGTCGCCGCGATCGCCGGGCTGCGCGCCGGGCGGGTGCGGCTCATGGCGTTCCCGTCCTCGTCGGCCACCCTGGTGCCCCGGGCGCTGGCGCTGGTCAAGGAGCGCTACCCCGAGGTCAAGGTCAGCTTCACCGAGGCCGAGCCGCCGGAGTCCCTGGCCGCGCTGCGTGCCGGCGAGTGCGACCTGGCGGTCGCGTTCGCCTACGAGGGCACCGACCTCGGCCGCGGCGAGGAGGACCTCGACATGTTCGTCACGCGCAAGCTGCTCGACGACGAGGTGCGCCTGGCGCTGCCCAAGGACCACCCGATGGCCAAGGAGAAGGTCGCCGACCTGTCGAAGCTGTCCGAGGAGTCATGGATTGCCGGCTGCCCTCGCTGCCGGGGCCACCTGCTGTCGCTGTGCAACCGGGCCGGGTTCGTGCCGAACGTGTCCTTCGAGACCGAGGACTACGTCGCCGTGCTGGGTCTGGTCGCCGAGGGCCTGGGCGTCGCGCTGATCCCCGACCTCATCCTGCGCACCGCCCACCACCGTGACGTCGTGACCCTGCCGATTCACCCGGCCTCGCGTCGCGCGGTGCACGTGGTGACCACGGCCGACCTCCAGCGCGTGCCGGCGGTCAAGGCCACGCTCGAGGCGCTCTGCGAGAGCGCCCACTCCCCCACGCGGGTCCTCGCCGACGTCTGACCCCGTGTGACCCGCCGGGCCCGGCCGGCGTCTGACCCGACGGGCCGGGCCGTCCGGGATCCTCCGTTCGGCCACCATCGCCGCTCCGATCGTGGCAAGACTCCACCCGTTCGCGGGACGGCCCGGCGTCGCCCACTGCGGCAGAGTCTCACCGGGCGACAGCCGGTCGAGCACCAGCGGCGCCGGGCCGGCGGGGGTGTTCGCAGGCTCGGGCCTCCTGGGCGAGCGCAGGGCGCCGCCTCCGTCAGGGGCGCAGGCACGCGACACGGGCCGTGATGCACCCCTGCGGTCCGACGCCGCGGCTGACAGGGGTTCACGCGCATGAGCACAGGATCGGAGGGGCCCTCCCATGCACACACTGGCGACCCTGCCCACGGCCGGAGCCGGCCTTGGCATCGGCTCCATGATCATGGCGCAGAGCACCTTCCTCGCTGGGCCACTCGCCCTGGTCGCCGCCGGCGCGATCCTGGTGCGCTCCCGCTTCCGACGCGGCCGCTCGATCAGCGACTGAGCGCCGCGCCGAGCGCCACCATGAGCGCTCGCTGGGGCATGGTCCTCGGCGCGCTGCTGCTGGTCGTGCTCACCGCTTGGGGGGCACGGCACGTCTATGCCGTCGTCCACCCCGACCTGGACCCGGGACACCGCTTCACGGTCGTCTACGCCGTCGCGTTCGTGATCCTGTGCTGGCAGACGGTCCTGGCCCTGTCGGAGCGCCCGTACGTCACGAGCGCGGAGCAGGCGCAGGCGCTCGACCAGCTCCGGGTGGTCGCCAACGTCCCCATCTACAACGAGGACCCGGCAGCGCTGAAGGAGACCATCGCGTCACTGCTGGACCAGACCCGCCTGCCCCAGGTGATCCACGCCGTCAACGACGGTTCGACGCAGGTGGACTACGCCAAGGTCAGGGCCTGGGCCGAGACCGCCGCCGCCGAGCGCGGCGTGGAGCTCACCTGGTACGACAAGCCCAACGGGGGCAAGCGCTCGGCCCAGGTCGTCACGTTCTCCAGCACGCCGGAGGCCGACATCTACCTGACGGTCGACTCCGACGCCGTCCTCGACGAGCGTGCCCTGGAGGAGGGTCTGAAGCCGTTTGCGGACCCCGAGGTCACCTCGGTCGCCGGCGTCGTGCAGGCGCTGAACAACCGGGCCAACCTGCTGGCTCGCCTCACCGACCTCTGGTTCGTCATGGGACAGATGACGGACCGCTCCAGCCTCTCGACCATGGGATCGGTGCTGGTCAACTCCGGTCCGCTGGCGCTCTACCGGGCCCAGGTGGTGCGGGACCATCTGCACACCTACGCCTCCGAGGAGTTCCTGGGCCGTCGGGTGGAGTTCTCCGACGACTCGATGCTGACGCTCTTCTGCCTGTGCGCCGGCAAGACCGTGCAGCAGCCGACCGCGTTCGCCTTCACCCTCATGCCCGAGACGCTCGACCACCACCTGCGCCAGTACCTCCGCTGGATGCGCGGGGCGTTCATCCGCTCCTTCTGGCGCTTCCGCTACCTGCCGACCAACCGGTACGCCTACTGGGCCCACCTGGCCGGCTGGGTCCAGACCCTCGTCAGCCTCTGGGTGTTCATCGCCCTGTTCGTCGTGGGCGCCGCCCGCGACCCCGGCAGCGTCCCTCCCCTCCTCCTGATCCCGGTCCTGGTCGGCTACGGGCAGGCGCTGCGCTACTTCTCCGCCCGCCGTTCGGACGAGCCGACGTGGTCCCGCGTGCTGACCGTCGTGTTGTCGCCACTGGCCTCCCTCTGGGCCTTCTTCGGGCTTCGTCTGGTCCGGCTGTACGCGATCGCCACGTGCCGTCGCACCGGCTGGGGGACCCGGGAGTCGGTGGAGGTCGCCCTGGCGCGACCGGTCGGGGCGTCGTGAGAGGCGTCCGGAGGGCGCTGGTGACGCATCTGGTCGTCCTGGTGCTCCTGGCCGCGGCCCTGCTGGCGATGGCGCGGGCACAGCGGCCCAGTGCCCTGGCCAGCGCGCAGGGGACGACCTACGCGTGCGCCGGCTACGTCGCCCTGACCTTCGACGACGGACCGTCCTCCAACACGCCTGCTGTGCTCGACGCCCTCCGGCGCAACGGTCTGAAGGCCACGTTCTTCCTCGTCGGGCGCAACGTCCAGGAACATCCCGACCTCGCCCGGCTCGTCGTCGAGGCAGGCATGCACGTGGGCAACCACACCATGGACCACGCGCACCTGCCCGCACTGACGCAGGCGGCGATGCGCGAGGAGCTGACGCAGACCTCTGCCCTGATCGAGACGACGACCGGCCAGCGACCCGTCTGGTTCCGCCCACCCTTCGGGGAGACCACGCCCGCCGTGGAGGCCACCGCCCGAGGTCTGGGCATGACCCAGGTCATCTGGAGCCGTGACACCAAGGACTGGGCAGGCCGCTCGGTGGACGACATCGTGCAGGTGGTGGCGCAGGTGCACCCGGGGGACGTCGTGCTGATGCATGACGCCCAGCGCGCTGCCGTGCCTGCGCTGGCCCGCATCGCCGAGGTCCTGCGGTCGCGGCACCTGTGCAGCGGTCAGCTCGACTACAGCAGCAAGGCCGAGCCCGCGTGGGACGGGCTGACCTACCACGCCCTCGCCGGCCCCTGGCGCTGAGCTCACGGACCACGGGTCGAGACCAGGACCCGCCCGTCGGGCCTCCGGCCCAGAGCCACGTCGCCGAGCAGGTCGGTGCGCAGCGCCCGGATCCCGTTGTCGCGCAACAGCTTCAACGTCTTGTCGGTCGGGTGACCGTAGTCGTTGCCGGCACCGACGCTGATCAGCCCGATCGGCGCCCCGGTCGCCGCAACCAGCTGGGGGTCCTGCAACGACGACCCGTGGTGAGCCACCTTGAGCACGTCGAACGGTCGGGCCTCTCCCCCGCGCCGCAGCGCCAGGAGCACCTGGTGGGCCGCCGGGGTCTCCACGTCGCCGAGCATCAGCACCCGCAGGCCGGCGTCCTGCACCACCATGACGATGCTGGCGTTGTTGGGGACCGATCCCTCGCGGATGACCCGGTCGGGCCACAGCACGTGGGCGCGCAGCGAGCCGAAGCGCAGGTCGTCCCCGGCGTACAGCGGCTGGACCGGGACGCCTGCGGCCGCGGCCTGCCGGTCGACCTGGGCGGCGCCCTCGGGCGGGTCGCGCACGGGTGAGGTGAGCACCTGACGCACGGTGCGTCCGTGCAGGACGCCCGGCAGCCCGTCGACGTGGTCGGCGTGGAAGTGGGTCAGCACCACCGCGTCGACGACGGTGACGTGCAGCCGGGACAGGCAGGCATCCATCGGCGCCGGGTCGGGCCCGGTGTCGACCACGACGGCATGCCCGGGGGCCGTGGCCAGGACCAGACCGTCCCCCTGCCCGACGTCACACGCCACCACCTGCCAGGCCACCGGCGGCCACGACCAGCGCGTCGTCGGGGCGGCGGCCGCGGTCACCAGCAGCGCGAGGCCGAGGAGCAGCACCGGGCGCCGGCGCACCGTCACCGCGAGCCATGGCGCCATGAGGAGCACCAGCAGGCTGACGACCGCCAGGAGGACCGCTCCCGGAGCCCCGTGCGGCCATGGCAGCTGGCCCATCGGCACCTGCGCGGCCACCCGTGCCACCCCGGCGATGCCGAGGGTGGGCAGACCCGCCAGCCAGGCGAGGCCGACCGCGGCCGGGTGCGACACCAGTGCCACGACGGCGCAGGCCACGCCCAGCACCGTGGCCGGCCCGACCAGGGGCGCGGCAGCGAGGTTGGCCGCCACCCCGACCACGCTCACCGAGCCCTGCAGCAGCACCACGACCGGGCCGCACATCAGCTGGGCCGCGACCGGGATGGCCAGGGCGGTGCCGAGCCCCTGCAGCCGGGGCGGGAGGACGGCCGCGATGCGCCGACCCCACGGCGCCGCGAAGAGCAGCAGCCCCAGGGTCGCCAGGGTCGACAGCGCGAAGCCGAACGACCGGGACAGCCACGGGTCGAGGCAGAGCAGCACCACGACGGCGGCGGCGAGCGCGGGCAGGCCGGCCTTGCGCCGCGAGGTGCTCAGGCCGAGCAGGCCGACCCCGCCCATCACGGCGGCACGGAGCACGCTGGGCTCGGGTCTGGCGAGGACGACGAACGCGGCCAGGCAGAGCGCGGCCACCCACGGCCGCCACCGGCGACGAACGCCGGCGACCCGGCACAGGCCCATCGCGGCGGCCAGCACCACCGCCACGTTGCTGCCGCTCACCGCGGACAGGTGGGTCATGCCGGTCGCCTGCATGGCCTCGGTCAGGTCGGCCGGCGTGCGGCTGGTGTCGCCGATGACCAGCCCGGGCAGCAGCCCTCGGGCATCGGCCGGCAGGCGGGAGACCGCCTGCCGCAGGCCCGAGCGCACCCGTTCGGCGCTATCGGCCACCACGCCCGGCCCGGCCAGGCTCCGCGGCGGGCCGTTGGGGTTGAACACCCCCACCACGTCATCGCCGGGCTCGGCCGCGTCGAACCGTCCGCTGACCCGCACGCGTTCGTGCCACCGCACCCGTGACCAGGACCCGTCCCCGAACACCAGCACCGGGGTCGCCGCCGCGCTGTGCTCGCCACGGCCCACCACGTCGTCGACCTGGAGCCGGACGACGACCAGGGTCGTGTGCGTCACGCCGGTGCGGGTGACCACGCGGGGGTCGGCGGTGACGGTGCCCTCCACCGTGCCGCTGGCGCGCTCCGCCGCGAGCCTGGGCACCAGCCCCGCATCGCGCACGCCGAGGTGGGCGGCGGTGGCCGTCAGGCACAGGGCCGTCGCCAGCAGCGTCAGCGCCGGCGCCGCGGAGCGGCCGGCGAGACGGGTGGGTGGCCGCAGCGTCAGCCAGGCGCCGACCGCCCCCACGGTCGCGCCGAGGCACCAGATCAGCCCGAGCGGGGCCGCGAGCGCCGCCGCGACGGCGGCCCACGCCACCATCGCGGGCAGCAGCAGCCGTATGTCGAGCCGTCGAGGCTGCTCCTGCGCGGGCGACGCGTCCGCGGTCCTCGCCGACTCCCCCGGGCCCACCACCCCGGTCGGACCCGCGGACGCCGCTGCCTCGGCCGGACCTCGTCTCACACCCGGACCTTGGGACGCAGCTGGGACATCAGCTTGTCGCCGATCCCGCTCACCTCGCCGAGCTCGTCGACGGAGCTGAAGCGGCCGTGCTCGGTGCGCCAGTCCAGGATCCGCTGCGCCAGCACCGGACCCACCCCGGGCAGCGAGTCCAGCGTCGTGGCGTCCGCCGAGTTGAGGTCCACGACGCCTCCAGCCGCGCCGGACGCCCCCGCCGCGCCGGTCGCGCCCGGGCCGGGCGCCGAGCTCACCACCTGACCGGGTTTGGGCACGAGGACCTGCTCGCCGTCGACGAGGACGCGGGCGAGGTTGACCTGGGCCAGGTCGGCTCCGGGGAGGGCACCCCCGGCCCGGGTGACCGCGTCGAGCACCCGGGAGCCGGCGGCCAGCCGCACCACCCCGGGCTTGCGGACCTGACCGACCACGTCGACGACGACCAGGCCCGAGGGCGACGACGCGCCTGCAGTCGATGACCCCGAGGCGAACGCCGAGGGCACCGAGCGCGCGACCAGGCCAGAGGGGCCAGGACCGGCGGCGACCGGGCGCGGCTCGGCAGCCTGTCGCGCCCACGCCACCCGCACCCCGAAGAGCACGGTGGCGCCGACCAGCGTCACGAGCAGCCCCAGCACGGCCAGCCGCCGCGGTCGAGCCACTGCGCCACGCAGCGGGTCCGGCACGGTGAGGAGTCGAGGTGGGGCCGGGCGTCGGTGCCGGCCGACGCCGTCTGGGCCCTGCTCGGGCGCCCCCGGCGGCTGGTGCAGTCGTGTCAGGCCCCCAGGCAGATACGGCACCTCGCCCTGGGCCCTCACCTGAAGCGGGTCCGGCCCTTCGATCGGTTGCGGTGGCGACGGGTGTGCCTGCTGGGCCGGCCGGACCGACCGCGCCGGAATCGGCACCGCGGCCCGCTTCGGCAGGTCTGCCCCGTCAGGCACCCACCCCGCAACCGCCGGCTCCGGCACCGTGCGGCGCGGGGCGAGGACCGCCTCGAGGCGGCCCGGTGGCGGGGCGGGGAGGTGACGACGCGGCATACGGGCACGCTAGGAAGCGTCCCCACGGGCGGACAGACGCGACGGCGGCCCTGTGGATCGTGGGACGAACGCGCGCCCCCTTGTGGACAACGCGGGATGGGGCCGCGTCAGCGCAACCGCGTCGCCAGCCACACCCGGATGTTGCGGTGGTGGCGGCCGATGACGATCAGCGCGACGGTCGCCCCCCAGATCCGCCCGGCCAGCACCGGCGCGGGCATTGGGGCGAACACCGAGAGCAGCAGCAGCGCCAGCGCGGCGCTGATCGAGGCGCCGGCGATCCAGCGCGAGCGGGCCACCACGACCCCGAAGACGCCGAGCATGACCAGCGAGAACCACGGCAGCACCGCCGTCACGGCCCCCAGCGACGTCGCCACGCCCTTGCCGCCGCGACCGTGCAGGTAGGGCGAGAGGATGTGCCCGAGGATGCACGCCAGCCCGACGGCATAGGCGGTGAACCGGTCGAACCACCACAGCGCCAGCAGCGTGGGCAGCAGCCCCTTGAGCACGTCCAGCACGCCGACGAGCACGCCCCAGCGCACCCCGAGCAGCCGGCCGGTGTTGGTGGCGCCAGGGTTGCCCGACCCCAGCCGCAGGTCGCCGTGGCGCAGCCGGGCCACGATCGAGGCCGGGTTGACGCCGCCGACGAAGAAGCCGGCCACGGCAGCCAGGACGAGCACCAGCCACGACCCCGGCACGGGTCAGTCCACCCGGCCGGGGCGCGGTGCGACGACGACCGCGAGCGTGCCGGGGCCGACGTGCGCGCCGACCACCGGGCCGAGCTCCACCAGCATCGGCTCGGGCGCGCCGGGCAGCCGCTGGTGCAGCCGTTCGGCCAGCTGGGAGGCGCGGTCCGGCGCGTCGATGTGGTGCACCGCCAGCTCCACGCAGGCATCGCCACCGGCCGCCTCGGCTGCGCCGACCGCGAGGTCCTCCATCCGGGCCACGGCCCGCGCCGAGGTGCGCACCTTCTCGGCGAGCTCGATGTGCCCGTCCTCCAGCGTCAGCAGCGGCTTGATGGCGAGGGCGGACCCCAGCAGCGCCGAGGCCTTGCCGATCCGCCCGCCGCGGTGCAGGTGCTCCTGGGTGTCGACGCAGAACCACACCTTCGTCGCCCGCGCGCGCGAGCGCGCGATGCTCGCCACCGCCTTGGCGCCCTCCCCCCGCTCGGCGGCCTCGGCCGCCGCGAGCACGGCATACCCCATGGCCAGGCCCATCGAACGGGAGTCGACCACCTCGACCGGCACCGGCGCGTGCCGGGCTGCGAGCATCGCCGAGTCGAAGGTGCCGGACATGTCGGCGCTGATGTGCACCGACACGATCTCGTCCGCACCCGCCTCGGCCGCCGCCTCGTAGGCCTCAAGGAAGGCGGTGGGCGTGGGCCGCGAGGTCGACACCCGGCGGTGCGCGCGCAGCGCCGCCGCCACCTGCCCGGGGTCGACGTCGACG
>NZ_DASVZH010000321.1:0-2903 GCF_036391795.1 Oryzihumus sp. | reverse complement strand
GCCGGACCCGACCCTGCGGAACGAAGTGCCCCTGCACCTCGAACGGGGCCGGGGGCTTCGACCACCCGCCGGCTCACGCACGCGGGTGCGCCTGTTCGTAGGACCGGCGGAGTCGGTCGACCGACACGTGCGTGTAGATCTGCGTGGTCGCCAGGCTCGCGTGGCCGAGCATCTCCTGGACCGTGCGCAGGTCGGCGCCACCCTCCAGCAGGTGGGTGGCTGCGCTGTGCCGCAGCCCGTGCGGGCCGAGGTCGGGGGCGTCCTTCACGTGGGCCAGCAGGGCGTGGACGGCGCTGCGCACCTGGCGCGCGTCGGCCCGGCGGCCACGGCGGCCGAGCAGCAGGGCCGGGCCGCTCTCGGGCGTCACCAGCTGCGGTCGGCCACGGTCCAGCCAGTCCTGCAGCGCCCGTCGGGCCGGGTCACCGAACGGCACGACACGCTCCTTGGCTCCCTTGCCCAGGACCCGGACCGTGCCCGCCGCCAGGTCCACGTCGTCGATGTCGAGACCGACGAGCTCGCCCACACGCACGGCGCTGGCGTAGAGCAGCTCCAGGGCGGCACGGTCGCGCAGGTGGATGGGGTCGTCGTCGTCGGAGGCCACCGCAGCGACGTCGAGCAGGTCGGTGGCCTCCGCAGGCTTGAGCACGGCGGGCAGGGACCGCGAGCGTTTGGGCGCGGCCAGTCGCAGGGAGGGGTCGGTGGCGATCCGGCCGGTGCGGGTGGCCCACTGCAGGAAGGCCCGGGCTGCCGCTGCCCGGCGCGCGACCGTCGACCGTGCCGCGCCGGACTCGGACAGGTGCGCCAGCCACGACCGCAGGTCGGCCAGCTGCAGGTCGACCAGCCCGGTGACGCCGCGGTCGGCGGCGAACGCCAGCAGCGAGCGCACGTCGCCGAGGTAGGCGCGCTGTGTGTGCTCCGAGCGGCCCCGCTCCGATCGCAGGTGCCGCGCGAAGGCCTCGACCGCGTCGTGCGTCCCCGCGGACTCGTCCCCCCGCTCCGACTCGCTGCTGGACACCTCGCCACCGTGGCAAAGGACGCCGGCCCGGGCAATCACCGCCCCCGGCGCGCCGCCGACTCAACCGGTCCGCACCCCGGTGGGCACCGCGGGCGGCGCGGCGTGCACCCGGGCGCCACACCCCGGGCGGTGCGGCGGCACGGGCCAGACGCCCAGCCGGGTGCCTCACTCACTGCCGACGCTGGCGCCAGCCCTCCCCGTGCCGCTCGGCCAGACCGAGGAGCTCCAGGCGACCCAAACCGGCAGCCACCTCGGCCGGGGCGAGGCCGCCCGCCACGGCAAGCCGCTCCACCGGCACGCCGCGGCGCACGGGCAGGCTGGCGTGCACCCGGGCCGTGAGCTCGTCGAGGTCGTCGCCGGGCCGGGCCGGGTCGCTGGGTCGAGGGGCGGAATCACCGCCGAGGTCCCCGAGCACGTCGGCGACCTCGGCGGCGTCGGTCACGAGCACGGCGTAGCCGTCGCGCATCGCCTGGTGGCAGCCGGCCGACATCATCGAGGTGACCGGTCCGGGCACCGCGGCCACGACCCGGCCGTGCTCGGCGGCATGGCGGGCGGTGTTGAGCGAGCCGGAGCGCAGCCCTGCCTCGACCACCACCGTGCCGACCGTCATGGTCGCGATGAGCCGGTTGCGCTGCAGGAACCGGGACTTCGTCGGCGCAGACGCAGGGGCGACCTCACTGACCACGAGACCGGACTCGACGATGCGCCCGAGCAATGTGGCGTGGGCGGCCGGGTAGGGCCGGTCGACGCCGCCGGCGAGGACGGCCACGGTGGTGCCGTCGACGGCCAGGACGCCCCGGTGCGCGGCCGCATCGATCCCGAACGCCGCCCCGGACACCACGACGAACCCACGCTCGGCGAGGCCCGCCGCGAGGTCGGTGGCGACCATCTCGCCGTAGGCGGTGGCGCTGCGGGCGCCGACGACGGCGGCGCTGCGGCGGCACCCGGCCCCCAGGTCGGCGGGGCCACGCACCCACAGGCAGAACGGCGGCGCGGCCAGGTCGTCCAGCCCGGTGGGCCAGGCCGGGTCGCCCGGGCACAGGACCCGGGCCCCGAACCGGGCCCCGACCTCCAGGTCGCGCTCGACGTCGAGCACACCCAGGCGAGGGGCGAACCGCTCCAGCGCGGGGTGGGCCTGCTCGCGCACTGCCCGCAGGGCCTCGACCGCGCCGACCCGGGCGACGAGCGACACCGCCACCTGGTCCCCGGGCTCGGCCAGTCGACTCCAGGCCGCGCGGGCGAACCGGTCCTGGTCGAGCAGGCTGCTCGCAGCGGGGCTCATGCCGCCACCGCCGCGTGCGCTCGCAACGTCAGGGCGAGGCCGACGTCCTGGCGGGTGGGCTGGCCACCACCGGACAGGTCCCGGAGGGTCCAGGCCAGCCGCAGCACCCGGTCGTAGCCGCGCAGGGTCAGCAGGCCACGGTCGATCGCCCGGTCCAGGTCGCAGGTCGCCGCCGCGGGCAGGCGCAGCGACCCGCGACGCAGCTCGGAGCCGGGGACGTGGGAGTTCAGCCGCCAGGGGGTGCCGGCCAGCCGCCGGGCCTGCAGCTCGCGGGCCGCCGCGACGCGTAGGGCCACCACTGCGGTGGGCTCCCCGGGCTCTCCCGCCAGGGCGGCCCGGGACACCGCACGGACCGGCAGCTGCAGGTCGACCCGGTCGAGCACCGGACCGGCGATCTTGCCGAGGTAGGCCCGCCGGGCCAGCGGGCTGCAGGAGCAGTCCGCGCCCTTGCCGAAGCCCAGCCCGCACGGGCACGGGTTGGCGGCCATGACCAGCTGGAACCGTGCTGGGTAGGTCACCACCCCCGAGGCCCGCGCCACGACGACGCGCCCGGCCTCGACCGGCTGGCGCAGCGCCTGGAGCACGTTGGTGCGGAACTCCGGCCCC
>NZ_DASVZH010000320.1:0-15829 GCF_036391795.1 Oryzihumus sp. | reverse complement strand
TTCTCCAGGGCGCGCTGCAGCGCGCCGATGTCGTCGCGCAGCCGGGCCGCCTGCTCGTAGTCCATCTCGGCGGCGGCAGCCTTCATCCGCTGCTCGGGCCGCTTGACGAACTTGGTCGTGTTGCCGGCCATGAAGTCGCAGAAGTCCTCGGCGATGGCGCGGTGCTCGTCGGCGTCGACCCGGCCCACGCAGGGCGCGGAGCACTTGTCGATGTAGCCGAGCAGGCACGGCCGGCCGACCTGGCCGGCGCGCTTGAACACCCCGCCGCTGCAGGTGCGCATCGGGAAGACGCGCAGCAGCAGGTCGAGCGTCTCGCGGATCGCCCAGGCGTGGGCGTAGGGACCGAAGTAGCGGGTGCCCTTGCGTTTGGCGCCGCGCAGCACCTGGGCCCGCGGGAACTCCTCGCCCATCGTCACCGCGAGGTAGGGGTAGGACTTGTCGTCGCGGTACTTGACGTTGAAGCGCGGGTCGAACTCCTTGATCCAGGAGTACTCCAGCTGCAGCGCCTCGACCTCGTTGCTGACCACGGTCCACTCGACGCTGGCACCGGTGGTGACCATCGTGCGGGTGCGCGGGTGCAGCGCGGCGACGTCCTGGAAATAGGAGGACAGCCGCGAGCGCAGCGACTTGGCCTTGCCGACGTAGATGACCCGCCCGGCGGCGTCGCGGAAGCGGTAGACGCCCGGGTCGACAGGGATCTCCCCCGGTTTGGGGCGGTAGGACGAGGGGTCGGCCACGCCCCCACCCTATGAGGCGGGACCGACCGGCCCCGCCACCGTCTCAGGTGACGGTGATCCCGTCGGCGCTGACCTTGACGCCCTTGGGCGCCAGCGGCTGGGTCGCCGGGCCGCGCTTCACCGCACCGGTGCTGATGTCGTACTGGCTCCCGTGGCAGCCGCAGTTGATCGTGCCGCCCGAGACGTCGGCGACGATGCAGCCCATGTGCGTGCACACGGCCGAGAACGCCTTGAACTGCCCGGACGTCGGCTGTGTCACGACCACCTTGGCGTCGGCGAGCACCTTGCCCCCACCGACGGGGACCTGCGCGGACTTGACCGCGTTCTTCGCGGCGTCCGTGGCGGAGCCGACGGCCTCGGACGCGGCGGACGAGGCCGCCTGCCCGGCGCCGCTGCCGCACGCGGCCAGGACGCCGGCACCGGCGACCACGGCGCCGATCGCGCCGGCACCGCGCAGGACGGTACGGCGGTCGAGACAGCCTGCGCAGGCCTCGACAGGGGTCTGGTGGTCGAGCTCGGTCACTGCAGCCTCCCGGATCCGTGCCGGCGACGCCGGCGACTGTCGGGGACAACGTAGGCGCCCTTGCTGTGGTTCACACCCTCCCCCGCCCACGATTTCCCCCGCACAGGGCTGTCCGGACGGGCGCGCATCGGGGACAGTTGTGCCCATGGAGCTCGCGGAGTACCAGGGGTTCACCGACTCCCTCACGGAGTCGCTCGGGGGACGACCGGAGGTCCTTGGCCTGGTGGCGCTCGGGTCGATGGCCCTGCGCGACTACGCGCCCGACCGGCACAGCGACCACGACTTCTTCGTGGTGACCCGGCTCGGCGCCGCGGAGATGCTGCGCAGCGACCTGTCCTGGCTGCCGGACAGCGAGCGGATCTCGTTCACCTTCCGGGAGACCGCCCACGGCCTGAAGGTCCTCTACGACAGCGGCCACCTGCTCGAGCTGGCCGTCTTCGAGCCCGACGAGCTCGCCCTCGCCCGCGTCAACCGGTACCGCGTGCTGCTGGACCGCGCGGACGTCACCGAGCGGCTGACGGCCGTGGCGGCCGCCACGAGCGCCGTGGTGGACAAGGAGGCCGAGACCGACGAGTACCTCGTCGGGCAGTTCCTCACCAACGTCCTCGTCGGGGTCGGGCGCTGGCGCCGCGGGGAGAAGCTCAGCGGCCGGTCCCTGGTGCAGAGTGGCGCCGTGCGGCACCTGCTGGTGCTGCTGAACCGGCACGTGGTCAGCGCCAACGCCGGGCTGCTGGACTCGCTGGAGCCGACGCGCCGGTTCGAGCGGGTCCACCCGTTGCTGGGCGCCGAGCTCGACGACGCCCTCTCGCTGGACCTGCCGGAGTCGGCGGTGCGGCTCGTCGACCTCGCGGAATGGGAGCTGCACAAGCGCGCGCCGGGGGTCGAGTGGCCCACCGAGGCGTTCTCGCTGGTGCGCCAGCAGATCTCCCCGCCGCCGCGGGAGCGCCGCAAGCACCCCGAGTCGTAGCCGACCCGTGGGCCTGCGGCGCCGCCGCGCGCAGGCTTCAGGCCTTCGGGCGGGTGGCCTTCGTGGCCGCCGTCCTCGCTGTCCCCGTCTTTCCCGTCGCCTTCGTCCCGCCGGTCTTCTTCGCGGCCGCCTTCGTCGCGCCGGCCCGGGAGGCACCCGACTTCGTGGCGCCGGTCTTCTTCGCGGCCGCCTTCCTGGCCGGGGTGGTCGCCGACGAGGTGGCAGTCTTGCGGGAGGAGGCCCGCGCGGCGGCGACGGTCTTGGGAGCCTTGGCGCTGCCCGGGGCCGGCGAACCGGCTTTGCCGGAGGCCGTGACCGCAGACCCGGTGGCCCGTCCCGGGGTCCGCGCGCTGCGGGCCAGGATCGGGGCGAGGAACCGCCCGGTGTGGCTCTCCTCGTGGACGGCGACGTCCTCCGGCGTGCCCGTCGCGACGACCTGGCCGCCCCGGTGACCACCCTCGGGACCCATGTCGACGATCCAGTCGGCGTTCTTGATCACGTCGAGGTTGTGCTCGATGACGATGACCGTGTTGCCCTTGTCCACCAGGCCCTGGAGCACTCCGAGCAGCTTGCGGATGTCCTCGAAGTGCAGGCCGGTGGTCGGCTCGTCGAGGACGTAGATCGTGCGCCCGGTCGAGCGCTTCTGCAGCTCGGAGGCGAGCTTGACCCGCTGGGCCTCGCCACCGGAGAGGGTCGGCGCGGGCTGGCCGAGGCGGACGTAGCCGAGGCCGACGTCGACGAGCGTCTTGAGGTGGCGCGAGATGGCCGGCACGGCCTCGAAGAACTCGGCGGCCTCCTCGATCGGCATGTCGAGGACGTCGGCGATCGTCTTGCCCTTGAAGTGCACCTCCAGCGTCTCGCGGTTGTAGCGGGCGCCGTGGCAGACCTCGCACGGGACGTAGACGTCGGGCAGGAAGTTCATCTCGATCTTGATCGTGCCGTCGCCGGAGCACGCGTCGCAGCGACCGCCCTTGACGTTGAACGAGAACCGGCCCGGCATGTAGCCGCGGATCTTGGCCTCGGTGGTCTCGGCGAACAGCTTGCGCATGTTGTCGAAGACCCCGGTGTAGGTGGCCGGGTTGGACCGCGGGGTGCGCCCGATGGGGCTCTGGTCGACGTGGACGACCTTGTCGAGGTGCTCGAGGCCCTTGACCGTCTTGTGCCGCCCGGGCACGTGGCGGGCGCCGTTGAGCTTGTTGGCCAGGACGTTGTAGAGGATGTCGTTGACCAGGGTCGACTTGCCCGACCCGGACACGCCGGTGACCGCGACGAGGTTGCCGAGCGGGAAGCTCACGTCGACGCCGTCGAGGTTGTGCTCGCGCGCCCCGACCACGGTGACCTCGCGGCCCTTCTCCTGCGGGCGGCGCAGCTCGGGCACCTCGATCTCGCGGCGGCCGGACAGGTAGGCGCCGGTGATCGAGTCGGGGTGGTTGAGCAGGTCGGCGACCGGGCCGGAGTGGACCACGTGGCCGCCGTGCTCACCGGCGCCGGGGCCGATGTCGACGACCCAGTCGGCCGTGGCGATGGTGTCCTCGTCGTGCTCGACCACGATGAGGGTGTTGCCCAGGTCGCGCAGCCGGGTCAGCGTCTCGATGAGGCGGTGGTTGTCGCGCTGGTGCAGCCCGATCGACGGCTCGTCGAGGACGTAGAGCACGCCGACCAGGCCGGACCCGATCTGGGTGGCCAGACGGATGCGCTGCGCCTCCCCACCGGAGAGGGTGCCCGCCGGCCGGTCGAGGGAGAGGTAGTCCAGGCCGACGTCGAGCAGGAATCCCAGCCGGGCCTCGATCTCCTTGATCACCCGCTCGGCGATCTGCCGCTCGCGCGTGGTGAACTCCACCCCCTGGAGGAACGTGGCGCAGTCGGCGATCGCGAGCGCGCAGACGTCGGAGATGCTGCGGCCGCCGACGAGGACCGCCAGGGACTCCGGCTTGAGCCGGGCGCCCTTGCACTCGGGGCACGGCACCTCGCGCATGTAGCCCTCGTAGCGCTCCCGGCTCCAGTCCGAGTCGGTCTCGGCGTGCCGGCGCTTGACGAACGGGACGACGCCCTCGAACCCGGTCGTGTAGGAGCGGTCGCGGCCGTAGCGGTTGCGGTACTTGACGTGGACCTTGTAGTCCTGCCCGTAGAGCAGCGCGTCCCGGGCCCGCTCGGGCAGGGAGTGCCACGGCTTGTCGAGGCTGAACTTCAGGTCGTCGGCCAGCGCGCCGATGACCCGCAGGAAGTAGTCGGCCGAGCCGGACCCCTGCGCCCACGGTGCGATGGCACCGTCGCGGATGGACAGGTCCTCGTCGGGCACGAGCAGCTCGGGGTCGACCTCGAGCTCGGTGCCCAGGCCGGTGCACTTGGGGCAGGCGCCGAACGGGCTGTTGAACGAGAACGAGCGCGGCTCGACCTCGTCGATGGCCAGCGGGTGGTTGTTGGGGCAGGCCATCTTCTCCGAGAAGCGCCGCTCCCGCTCCGGGTCCGTGGCGTCGAGGTCGACGAAGTCGATGATGAGCACCCCGCCGGTCAGCGACAGCGCGGTCTCCACCGAGTCGGTGAGCCGCCGCTTGGCGCCGGCGTCGTTGCCCTTGGCCACGAGCCGGTCGATGACCACCTCGATGGTGTGCTTCTTCTGCTTCTCCAGCTTGGGCGGCTCGGTGAGGGTGATGACCTCGCCGTCGACGCGCGCCCGGGAGAAGCCCTTGGTCTGCAGCTCGGCGAACAGGTCGACGAACTCACCCTTGCGCGCCTGGACGACGGGCGCGAGCACCTGGAAGCGGGTGCGCTCGGGCAGCTCGAGCAGCCGGTCGACGATCTGTTGCGGGGTCTGCCGGGTGACCGGCTCGCCGCACACCGGGCAGTGCGGCCGCCCGGCGCGGGCGAACAGCAGGCGCAGGTAGTCGTAGACCTCGGTGATCGTGCCCACCGTGGAGCGGGGGTTGCGGTTGGTCGACTTCTGGTCGATCGAGACCGCCGGGCTCAGGCCCTCGATGAAGTCCACGTCGGGCTTGTCCATCTGCCCGAGGAACTGCCGGGCGTAGGCCGACAGCGACTCGACGTAGCGCCGCTGCCCCTCCGCGAAGATCGTGTCGAACGCCAGCGAGGACTTGCCGGAGCCGGACAGGCCGGTGAACACGACGAGGCTGTCGCGCGGCAGGTCGACCGAGACGTCCTTGAGGTTGTGCTCGCGCGCACCGCGCACGATCAGGCGGTCATGGGTATGGCGAGTGGTCACTTCGGGCACGTCCGCCATGCTAGGTGCCCCGACCGACAGACCCATCCCCGCGCCCGCCCGGCGCCCCCGCGACCTGCGGCGACGCGCCGCCCGGCGGCGTGCCGGGCACCGCTCCAGCCACACGGCATACAGTCCGGGCATGGCACTCCCGATCGAGGACTATGCCCTGCTCGGCGACACCGGCACCGCCGCGCTCGTCGGCCGCGACGGCTCGGTGGACTGGCTCTGCCTGCCGCGATTCGACTCCCCCGCGTGCTTCGCCGCGCTGCTCGGCACCCCCGAGCACGGCCGCTGGCTGCTCGGGCCGGTCGGGGCGGCGCGCACCACCCGGCGCTACCTGGGGTCCAGCTTCGTGCTGGAGACCACCCACGAGACCGACACCGGGGTGGTCCGGGTCACCGACGTCATGCCGCTCGGCGACGGCCGCGCCGACATCGTCCGCCGCGTGGAGGGCGTCTCGGGCACGGTCCGGGTGCGGCACGAGTGGGTGGTCCGGTTCTCCTACGGCAAGGTCCGCCCGTGGGTGACCCGCCACAAGGACGACCACGGCGACGAGTGGATCTCGGCGATCGCCGGGCCCGACATGCTCGTGCTGCGTGGCTCACGGCTGCCCCAGCCCGAGGACGGCCATCACGTCGACGAGTTCGAGGTGGCCGCCGGCGAGGAGCTGACGTTCTCCACGACCTGGTTCAAGTCCCACCACCCGGTGCCCGAGCCGCTGGACGTCGACGAGCGGATCGCCGACACGTTGCGGCGCTCGGAGAGCTGGGCCGGGATCTGCAACCACACCGGGCCGTGGCGCGAGGCGGTGCTGCGCTCCCTGCTGGTGCTGCGGCTGCTCACCCACGCGGGCACCGGGGGCATCGTCGCGGCCCCCACCACGTCGCTGCCGGAGGACTTCGGCGGCCACCGCAACTGGGACTACCGCTACTGCTGGCTGCGGGACGCCTCCCTGACCCTGCAGGCCCTGCTCGGCTCGGGCTACCTGGAGGAGACCGTGCTCTGGCGCGGATGGCTGCTGCGCGCCATCGCCGGCGACCCCGACGACATGCAGATCATGTATGCCGTGGACGGCGGCCGCGAGCTGCCCGAGCGGGAGCTGGAGCACCTGCCCGGCTACGCCGGGTCCCGGCCGGTGCGGGTGGGCAACGGGGCGGTGGAGCAGCGGCAGACCGACGTGCTCGGCGAGGTCATGGCCGCCCTGGAGCTGGCCCGCCGGATGGGGCTGAAGGAGACCGAGGACTCCTGGTCGCTGCAGAGCGCGCTCGTGGAGGCGCTGGCCGAGCACTGGGACGCGCCGGACAACGGCCTGTGGGAGATCCGCGGGCCGCAGCGGCACTTCACCCACTCCCGGGTCATGGTGTGGGCGGCCTTCGACGCCGCGGTGTCGGCGGTGGAGCGGCACGGCCTCTCCGGGCCGGTGGACCAGTGGCGCGCGATCCGCGACGAGGTGCACCGGGAGGTGCTGGAGCGCGGCTTCGACGCCGAGCGGGGCACCTTCGTGCAGCACTACGACACCCGCGAGGTCGATGCCTCGCTGCTGCTGATCCCCGCGGTCGGCTTCCTGCCCGGGGAGGACCCCCGCGTGCTGGGCACCATCCGCGCCGTCGAGGAGGACCTGCTGCACGAGGGGCTGGTGCTGCGCTACCGCACGCAGAGCGGCGTCGACGGGCTCAGCGGGGACGAGCACCCGTTCCTGGCGTGCTCCTTCTGGCTGGCCTCCGCCTACGCCCTCGCCGGCCGCCGCACCGAGGCCGAGGCGCTGATGGACCGCCTGGTCGGTCTGGCCAACGACCTGGGCCTGCTCGCCGAGGAGTACGACCCGGTCCGCGAGCGCATGGTCGGCAACTTCCCGCAGGCCTTCTCCCACCTGGCACTCATCGGCGCGGCGATGACCCTGCGCGACGCCTCGCCAGAGGGCGCGCGGCCCTTCGCCGGCAGCTAGGTTGGCGCCCATGGCTGCCACCTCGCACCTGGCCGACAACCTCGCACTGCTCGAGGTCGAGACCGCCGCCCTGCTGCGCACCGCGTCCGCCCTGGACGAGGTCTCGGTGCGCGAGGGCAGCCTGTGCGAGGGGTGGTCCCGCGCGCACGTGCTGTCCCACCTCGCCCGCAACGCCGACGCCCTGGGCAACCTCGTGCACTGGGCGGTGACCGGGGAGCCGACCCCGATGTACGCCTCCCCCGAGGCCCGCGACGCCGACATCGAGGACGGCGCCCGGCGAACGCTGAGCGCGATCCTCGCCGACCTCGAGGCCTCGGCGGCCCGGTTCGCCGCCGCCGCGCCCGGACTGTCCGGCGAGCCCGAGGCGGCCGAGGTCGAGATGCGCGGCGGCGTGCGCGTCAGCGCGGGGTCCCTGCCGACCCTGCGGCTGCGCGAGGTTGTGTTCCACCACGTCGACCTCGACGCCGGCTACGGCTTCGCCGACGCCGACCCCGGCTTCGTGCGCCGGTCGGTCGACCACGCCGTCGGGCGGCTGCACGCCCCGGACCTGGCCCTGACGCTGCGCTCCCGGGAGGGCGGTGAGTGGGCCGTCGGCGGCGGCGGGCAGGTGGTCACCGGCACCGACGCCGATCTGCTGACGTGGCTGGCGCGGGGCGTGGACCTGGGGCTGTCCAGCGACCGCCCCGTTCCCACTCCGCCGTCCTGGGGCTGACGCCGAGCCGGGTGCCGACGCCGCGCGTGCCGCGGCGGGCATCCCGGTGGGTCGGCGTGCGACCTCCCAGTTGGGTCAGCCGCTCCGGCCGGCCATCGGTGCGTGGTGGCCCGGGGTGTGGGTGCCCCCGCCCGAGCCGCCCGGGCCGGCGTTCCCCCCGCCGGTGGGCTCCTCGTCGAGGCCGCCCCGGCGAGCCAGGGCGACGGCGGTGAGGGCCGAGTGCACCTCGAGCTTGTGCAGGATGCTCTGCACGTGGGTCCGGACGGTGTTCGGTGAGACCTGCAGCAGCTCCCCGATCTGCTTGCGGGCCATCCCCTGCATCAGGCAGCGCAGCACCTCGCGCTCGCGCGGGGTGAGCCGCTCGACCGCCTCCCCCTCCGCGGACAGCTCCCGTCCCCCGCCGGCCAGCCCGTTGAGCATGCGCTGGAGCATGGCCGCGGGCACGTGCGTCTCGCCACGGGCGGCCCCCCGCAGGGCCGAGACGAGCCCCTCGATCTCGCCGTCCTTGGTGACCCAGCCCCGCGCCCCCACCTGGACCGCCTCCAGCATCCGGCTGGTGTCGCGCGCCCCGGTGACGACCACCAGCGCGGTCTCGGGGTACTGCGCCGCGATCCGGCGCCCCAGCTCGAGCCCGTCCTCACCCGCGAGGTCGAGGTCGAGGGTCACCACGTCGACGGGGTGCTCCTGCATCACGCGCAGCGCCTGGTCAGCGGTCGACGCCGTCCCCACCGGTTCGAAGTCCGGCTGGGACCCCAGGAACTGGGCCAGCGCCTCTGCGAACACCGGGTGGTCGTCCACGACAAGCACCCTGATTGTCTGTGCGGCCATGGTGTACAGCCTGTGGGAGACGGCATCTGCGCAGATCGGGCGAAGGAGGGACCGCCGCCTCATGCAGATGGACGGGTACCCGGCTCAGCGCATGCGCGGGGGCCACATCTCCGGCGTGCCGTGGGCGGTCATCAGGGCCGCGACCTGCAGCCGCGAGTGCACGCCGAGCTTGGCGAGGAGGTTCTGCACGTGGGTCCGGGCGGTGCTGCGGCGCACCCCGAGGCTCTCGGCCATCTCGTCGGTGGACTGGCCGTCCATGATGCAGCGCATGACCTCCCACTCACGGTCGGTCAGGAACTTGAGCACCCACAGCGGGTCGTCCACCGCCGGGCGCGGGCGCAGGGCCTGCTGCAGCAGCACCGGGTCCACCGCCGTCTGGCCGCGGCGTGCCTGCTCGAGCGCGCCGACGATGTCGGCCACCGGGCGGTCCTTGCCGATGAAGCCGTGCGCCCCCTGGGCGATCGCCTCGGCCACCACGCTGTGGTCCGCGGAGGCGGACAGGATGACGATCTTGGCGGTGGGGCAGGCCTGCCGCAGCTCGCTGATCGACCCCAGGGCGGTCCCGTCCGGGAAGTTCAGGTCCAGCAGGACGGCGTCGGGCTGGTGCTCGCGCACCGCGGCCACCGCGTCGGTGGTGTTGACCGCCATGGCCAGCACCTCCTGGCCGCTCTCCCCGAGGGCGAGGCTCAGCGCCTCGAGCAGCAGCCTATGGTCATCGCAGACGACGAGACGCACGACACATCACCGGACCAATCTCTCAGGAAGCGGCCGCAGCAGGAGCCACGGCGGGCAGCGTGATCCGGGCAACGGCGCCACGGGACTCACCGGGGACGAGCTCGAAGCGCCCGCCGCACGAGGCGACGAGGGCACGGGTGATCGTGAGGCCGAGCGAGGTCCGCGAGGCGACGTGCCCGAGCCCGGGCCCGTCGTCACTCACGGTCACCGTCACGGCCCCGAGGGACTGCTGCACCGAGACGAGGACGTGTCCGCCCTCGCCGGCGGCGCGCACCGCGTTGTCCACCAGGCAGCCGATGGCCCGGCTCAGCGCTACGGGCTTGGCCAGCACCATGGCCGTGTCGCCGTGGACGCACCTGACCTCGCCGTCCGCCGTGGGCTGGGCACGCACCGCGCACATCTCGGCCAGGTGCCCGGCGTCAACATACTCGGCCAGGTCCGACTTGGCCCCGACGAGCACCTCGTCGACCATCTCGGCCAGCCAGGAGGCCTGTTCGAGGATGCCCTCCAGGCGCCGGCGAACGTCGCCGCCGTCGGCGGCCGCGAGCAGGCGGATGGCCGCGAGCGGCTGGCGCAGGTCGTGGCACAGGGCCCTGATCGTGTCGACGTCAGACCCCTGCGCCAGTGGCGCCCGCAAGGGGTCGTGCACCACAGCTGTTGTCATCTCAGCACCTCAAACCCAGGTCTTGGGGAGGGACCGACCATCGCCGTACGGGCGTGTCCGGAGCCCTTACCTACGCCAAGTTAGGTGCCTGCGTGGAGGACGGGCCATAGTCAATCGTGACTATTGGCGGGCGAAACTTTTGCCGGAGACAGATCAGGCATTTGCCAAGATGGACGCATGCCCTACACCGGTGACGTGACCCCTGGCGGTCCCAGCCAGACCCGCGAGCTGCCCGCCCTGACGATCCGCAAGGCCAGCGTGTCCGAGATGGACAACAACGTCTACCTGCTCACCTGCCGGACCACCGGCGCCCAGCTGCTCGTCGACGCCGCCGACGACGCCCCGCGGATCCTGGCCCTGCTGCAGGAGGGCACCGGGGGCCTGGACCTGGTCGTCACGACCCACCAGCACTGGGACCACCACCGCGCCCTGGCCGAGGTGGTGGCCGCGACCGGGGCGACCACGGCGGCCGGCGAGGCCGACGCGCCGCACCTGCCGGTGAAGCCTGATCAGCTTCTGCACCAAGGCGATTCGGTCGCCTTCGGCGAGGTCAGGCTTGACGTGGTCCATCTGCGCGGGCACACCCCCGGGTCGGTCGCGCTGGCCTACGAGGACCCCGAGGGCAGCACGCACCTGTTCACCGGGGACTCGCTGTTCCCCGGCGGCGTGGGCAACACGGGCCAGGACCCGGCCCGCTTCACCGCACTGCTGGACGACGTGGAGCACCGCGTGTTCGACGTCTACGACGACCGCGCCTGGGTCTACCCCGGTCACGGCGGGGACACCACCCTGGGCGCCGAGCGCCCGCACCTGCCGGAGTGGCGCGCACGCGGTTGGTAGGACCAACGTCCTGACTACTCCCCGACCCCGCGACTGGCCGGTCAGGTGGTGGTCGTCAGGCGGTCTCGCGGGTGGCGAGCCGCTCCCGGTGGGCCCGGGCCTTGGCCCGGTTGCCGCACACCTCCATCGAGCACCACTGCCGGGACCGGTTGCGCGAGATGTCGTAGAACGCCCAGCGGCAGTCGTCGGCCGGGCAGATCTTCACCCGGTCCAGCCGCTGCTCGATGGCCACGGTGGCGGCGGCCGCCGCGAGGAAGCCCACGGGGCCCTCGGCGCTGAGCTCCACCTGCCCGTCGCCGGTCAGCGCGACCTGGATGCCGACCTGGCGCACCTGGGCGCACGGCTCCCCCGCTGCGCGCGCCCGCAGGTCGTCCCGCAGCTGCCTGGCCTGGGCCAGCTCCGCCTCCCCCGTGGCCACGTCGAAGCACCCGAGCTCGTGCGTCTCCAGCCATCCCCGCCAGGACTCACCCGTGGCCAGCGCGTCAGTGCCCTCATCCACGTCGAGCGTGTTGAGGAAGTCGACGAGCAGCTCGGCGGGGTCCCCACAGACGTCCAGGAGCACGAGGGGTCGGGTTCCGGACAGGCCTGCGCTCTTTTCTGCCATGTAACCACCATAGCCGAAAAGGTGGTTGCACGACATCCGGGGTAACTGCCATCATCATTTCACCGGTTAGCAACGATGGTGACCGGTGAACCGGAGGAGAGATCGACATGCTGAACCCCGAACTGACGCGGGCCCTGGCTGACGAGCGCGTCCACGAGCTGCACCGTCGGGCGGACCACTACCTGCCCGTCAGTGCCGCGAGCGCACGGTTCCTCGGGCTCCAGGCCCTCGGCCGTGGCCACCGTCTGCACCTGCCGCACCTGCACCGGCGGGCCCGTACGGCGGCCCGGGCAGCCGCGGCAGCCGCCAGCACCACTGCGGCACCGGCGACCGGCCACCCGGCGGGCAGTTCCCCGATGGGCTGCGCCGCGTGAGCACCCCCACCACCGGCGTGGGGGTCGGAGCGCTCGACACGGTCGTGCTCGACTGCCCCGACCCCCGCGCCCTGGCACAGTTCTACGCCGGCCTCCTCGGCACCACGGTCAGCGCGGACGAGGACACCGGCGAGGACGGCTCCTGGGTGAGCCTGGAGGCCGCGCCGGGCGGGGTCGCCCTGGGCTTCCAGCGCGCATCCCGCTACGAGCCGCCTGCGTGGCCGGACGGCCCGCCCCAGCAGCTGCACCTCGACGTGGCCGTCACCGACCTCGTCGCCGCGCACGACCAGGTGCTCGCCCTCGGCGCGCGACCCCTGGACCCGGTTGCCGACCCGCAGCCCGGCGACACCCGCAGCTTCAGGGTCTACGCGGACCCGGCAGGGCACCCGTTCTGCCTGTGCCGCTGCTGAGCCAGCCACCCACGGCGGCACCGACCGCGGCGATGGACGGCCAGGCCAACGAGCCGTGGTCCACCGGTCCGTCGCCGAGGTCGGTGGCGGTCACCGCCACCGAGGCCCAGAGGCCACCGCACTCCAGCAGTCCCACGTCGTGGCGGATTCCCGGCAGGTCCCCGGTCTTGTTGCCGCAGGAGACCGCCGGCGGCAGCAGGGCAGGCAGCCCGTCGCGCAGCTGCTGACGACCCAGCAGCGCGAAGGCCTCCCGGGTCTGCTCGGGCGGCAGCACCTCACCCCGGCGCACCGCCGCCACGAGCGCAGCGAGGTCGCGCGCGCTGGTGAGGTTGTCCCGCCCGGCGTCGCGGGCGGCGAAGTCCATCATCCGCCGTTGCAGACGCGTGTCGGCCAGACCGAGGCCGGCGGCGACCGAGGACAGCTCGCCCGGTCCGACCAGGTCGAGCACGACGTTGGTGGCGTCGTTGTCGCTCAGCGTCACCATGAGCTCCAGCAGCTCCCCCAGGCGCAGCCGGGTGACCGAGCCCAGCGCCTGCAGCGGCCCGCTCCCCCCGACCCGCTCCGCCGGTGCCGGCAGGTCGAGCAGGTCCCCCAGGCCGCTGCGGCGGTCCGCGACCCGCCGCAGAGCGGCGACCAGGACGAGGACCTTGATGGTGGAGGCCGCCGGGACGACCCGGTCGCCCCCGAGGTCGACCACCACGCCCGAGGCGTCCTGGACGACCACCCCGAGCGTGCCCGGGGCGCGCCGGATGATGGACCTGATCTCCTCGGCGAGCACGACATGTGAGTATGGCCTGCGTGGACGCCCGCATGTACGTCACCGTCCCGGTGACCGCCCTCTGGACCAGCGCCCGGGCCCCCCGGGAGGTCGACGGCCCCGCCGTGGCCGAGCAGCCCGACGTCCAGGCCTGGCTCGCCCTGCTCGACGAGGCCCTCCCCGAGGGCCGGCTAGGCCTGCACGGGCGGGTGCTCACCCAGCTCGAGCGCGGTGAGCCCGTCCTGGTGCTCGACCGCTCCGCCGACGGCTGGGCCGAGGTCGTCTGCCCCTGGCAGCCGAGCTCGCTGGACGCCCGCGGCTACCCGGGCTGGGTGCCCCTGTCCCACCTCGGCGCCGAACACCCCCGAGGCACCGGCGCCGCGCCCGAGCAGCCCACCGGTGCCACCACGACCGCGCCGCGGGTCGAGGGGACCTTCCTCGAGCGTGCGGGCCGGCACATCGGCCTGCGCTACCTGTGGGGCGGGATGTCTGCCGAGGGGCTCGACTGCTCCGGCCTGGTCCACCGTGCCATGCGCGAGCTCGGCGTCGTCGTGCCCCGTGACGCCGACGACCAGCACGACGCGTGCGAGCCGGTGCCGCTGGAGCAGGTGCGCCCCGGCGACCTGTACTTCTTCGCCCGCGAGGGCCGGCGCGCCCACCACGTCGGCATCGTCACCGCGCCGGGCCGGATGCTGCACGCCCCCGAGAACGACGGCCTCGGCGTGATCCTCGAGGAGGACCTCGACGCCGACCGGCTGGCCACCCTGGCCGGCGCCGGACGCTTCCCGGGCGCGCCGCACACGAGCTGATGTCGCGCCGGCTGCCCGCGCCGCTGCTGGTCGTGGCCGCGGTCGTGTCCGTGCAGTTCGGTGGTGCGCTGGCCGCCACCCTGGTGCCGGTGGTCGGCCCGGCCGGGTCGGTCGCGCTGCGCCTGGTCATCGCCGCCGCCCTGCTGCTGGCCGCCGCGCGACCCCGGCTGGCCGGTCACGACCGCGCCGCGTGGCTGACCGTGGCCGCCTTCGGGCTCAGCCTGGGCGTGATGAACCTGTGCTTCTACGCCGCCCTCGCCCGGCTGCCGATCGGCGTGGCCGTGACCATCGAGTTCATCGGGCCGCTGCTGCTCGCCACGGTGCTGTCCCGGCGCCGCCTGGACCTGCTCGCCGTGGCCGGCGCCGCGCTCGGCGTGGCCCTCATCTCCGGTGCCGTCGACACCCCCTGGGCCGACCTGGACCTGGCCGGGCTGGGACTGGCCGCGGCCGCGGGCGCCTGCTGGGCGGCATACATCGTGCTGTCCGGACGCACCGGCGCCCGGTTCGCCCAGCTGGACGGGCTGGCCCTGGCGATGGCCGTGGCCGCCGTGCTCATCGCACCGCTGGGGATCGCCACGGCAGGACCCCGGCTGTGGGACGCGGACGTGCTCTGGCGCGGCGCGGGGATCGCGCTGCTGTCGTCGGTGCTGCCCTACTCGCTGGAGCTCATGGCGCTGCGGCGCCTGTCGGCGCAGGTGTTCGGCGTGCTGCTCAGCCTGGAGCCGGCCTGCGCGGCCCTCGCCGGGCGCCTGGTCCTCGGCCAGCAGCTGCGGCCCACCCAGCTCGCCGGCATGGCCCTCGTCGTGGCGGCGAGCGCGGTGGTGATGGGGGCCCGGCCTGCGGGCGTGCAACCGGCCGACCCGCTCGGCGGGAGCAGTGCCGCGGACGACACCGACGGCGCGGGGGCCAGGACGCCGCCCCCGGCCGAGGCACGGGGTGCGGCGCCTGACCCTCCCCGCGTCAGGAGGACGTCACCTCGGCGCGCGCGTCGCGACCGGACTTGACCAGGCTCGCGACGGTCGTCACGGCCAGGACCCCGACGATCACGCCGAGCGACACCGAGATCGGGATGTCCGGCGCCCAGTGCACCGGCTGGCCGCCGTTGATGAACGGCACCGAGTTCTCGTGCAGGGCGTGCAGGACGAGCTTCACCCCGATGAACGCCAGCAGGACGGCCAGCCCGATGCTGAGGTAGACCAGGCGCCGGAGCAGCCCACCGAGGAGGAAGTACAGCTGGCGCAGGCCCATCAGCGCGAACAGGTTGGCCGTGAGCACCAGGTAGGGCTCCTTGGTCAGGCCGTAGATCGCCGGGATCGAGTCGAGCGCGAACAGCAGGTCGGTGGTGCCGAGGGCGAGGATGACGATGAACATCGGGGTGACCAGCCGCTTGCCCGCGTCGACGACCGTCAGGTGCGGACCGTGCCACTCCTTCGTCGCGGGGAAGCGCGCCTCGACCCAGCGCAGGAACCGGTTCTCCTCGAACTCCTCGTCGTCGCTCTCACCCTCGCGTGCCAGCTTGACCGCGGTGTAGATGAGGAACGCCCCGAACAGGTAGAACACCCAGGCGAACTGGTTGATCACGGCCGCGCCGACGCCGATGAAGATGCCGCGCAGCACCAGCGCGATGACGATGCCCGCCATCAGCGCCGTCTGCTGCAGCCTCTCGGGCACGCCGAACTTGGCCATGATGATGAGGAAGACGAA
>NZ_DASVZH010000319.1:0-2539 GCF_036391795.1 Oryzihumus sp. | reverse complement strand
GCCGGCCCGGCCGGCGGCCGCTCGCTCCCCCGCTCCCCGGCGGCCTGGCGCGGAGGGCGGGACTCCGAGCGCAGCGCCGACGGCTCCGGACCGCGGTGCTCGGCCACGTCCGCGAGCCCGCGGAAGACGAGGGCGAACACCGCGTTGAACTCGGGCACCTGCTCCGGGGAGCGCAGCAGGCTGACCCGCGCGCACCAGTAGAGCTGGTCCACGGTCAGCGGGTCGCACACCTGCACCACCCGGGCCAGCTGCGCCGACTCGCTCGGCGACACCGGGATGCCCGCGCGGTGCAGCTCCCGGCCGAAGAGGCCGAACACGCTGGCCAGGTCCGCCGGCACCCCCGCGCTCACGGCCGCCTGCTCACCCGGCGACCAGCGTGGCCAGCCCGGCCTCGCGCGCCACCTGCTGGTCCTCGACGTACTTCAGCGCCGAGCCCAGGGTCCGCTCGACCGCGCCCGCGTCGAGGGCGCGCACCCCCAGCAGCTCCAGCGCGGCGACCCAGTCGATGGCCTCGGCCACCCCCGGCGGCTTCTGCAGGTCGAGGCGGCGCAGCCGCTCGACGGTGAGGGCCACCTGCTCGGCCAGGGTCCGCGAGCTGCCGGGCACCCGGCGCCGGATGATCTCGGCGCTGCGCTGCGCCGAGGGGTAGTCGATCCAGTGGAACAGGCAGCGCCGCTTGAGGGCGTCGTGCAGCTCGCGGGTCCGGTTGGACGTCAGGACCGCGATGGGCGGGTGGGCCGCGCGCAGGGTCCCGAGCTCCGGGATCGTCACCGCCGCGTCGGCGAGCAGCTCGAGCAGGAACGCCTCGAAGTCGTCGTCGGCGCGGTCCACCTCGTCGATGAGCAGCACCGCCGGGCGCGGTCCCGGGTGGCGCAGCGCGGTCAGCAGCGGCCGGGCGACGAGGTACTCCTCGCCGAAGACGTCGGCGTCCTCGAGCAGCTCGCCCCGGGACTCGGCCAGCCGGATGCTGAGCAGCTGGCGCGGGTAGTTCCACTCGTACAGCGCCTCGGCCACGTCGATGCCCTCGTAGCACTGCAGCCGCACCAGCGGGGTGCGCAGCACCTGGGCCAGGGAGGTCGCGGCCTGGGTCTTGCCGACCCCGGGCTCGCCCTCGATGAGCACCGGCTGGGCCAGCCGGGCGGCGCAGAACAGCGCGGTGGCGGTGCCCTCGTCGGCCAGGTAGTCGACCGCGTCCAGGCCGGCCTGCAGCGCGGGCACGTCGGGCAGCAGGTCGGCGACGGTGGCGGTGTCGGGGGTGGTCACGTCGCGTACGCCGCCGGGTTGTCCAGGTATGCCGTGCGGCAGCCGGTGCCGCAGAACCACACCGTCCCGGCCGGGGTGTCGAGGTGCACGCTGGTGGGCACCGCCGCCACGGTCATCCCGCACACCGGGTCCCGCGCCGTCGCCGGAGCCGTCGCGGCGGTGGTCGCCGGCCGCGCCGGTGCGGCATCGGCGCGTCCCGGCGCCCGGCGCGTGGCCACCACCTCGGCGAGGACGGACAGGGCGACCTCGTCGGCGGTGCGGGCCCCGATGTCCAGCCCGGCCGGGGTGTGCACCGCCTCCCGTTGCGCGTCGTCGACGTCGAGGGAGGCGAGGACGGCGGCGCCGCGGCGGCGGCTGGCGACCAGCCCGACATACGGCACGCCGGCGCGCAGCGCCGCGGTGAGCACGGGCTCTTCGTCGCGCCCGTGCGAGGCGACCACGACGGCGAGCGTGCCCTCGGGCAGCTCCTCCCCCGGGTCCAGGGCGCGCACCTGCAGGCCGAACAGCCGGTCGGCGCGCAGCAGCGCGGTGGCGATCGGTGCGGACCCGACGACCGCGACCACCGGCAGCGGCACCGACGGCTCGAGCAGGATCTCGAGCGTCCCGCCGGACAGGCACGGGTTGTGCACGGTGATGACGCCGTCCTCGTCCGGCTGGCCGGTCTCCTCCTCGCCCGGGGCGACCCGCAGCAGCCGGGTCTGCCCGGTGGAGAGCGCCTCCAGCGACTGGGCGCGGACCGTCGCCTCGGCACACTCCCCGCCGACGAAGCCGTCGATCTGCCCGTCCGCCAGGACGATCGCCGAGTCGCCGGCCTTGGCGCTCGTCGGCCGGTGGGCGTGCACCACGGTCGCCCACACGAACGGTGTGCCCTCGGCGCTCAGCGCCGCGGCCCGTCCGGCGAGGTCGAGGTGGGCGGGCATCGGCGTTCCGGGGGCTCGGGGGCTACTCGTCGGTGATGGCGAGGTCGGTGCGGAAGGCGCGGCCCTGCATCGCCCGCCAGACCTGCGCGGGGGTGAGGGGCATGTCCACGTGCCGCACGCCATACGGCTTGAGCGCGTCGATGACCGCGTTGACCACCGCGGGCGGCGACCCGACCGTCGCGGACTCGCCCACGCCCTTGAGCCCGAGCGGGTGGTGCGGCGAGGGGGTGACCGTCTCGCCGAGCTCCCAGCTGGGGCCCTCCAGCGCCGTGGGCAGCTGGTAGTCCATGAACGAGCCGCCCAGGCAGTTGCCGTCCTCGTCGAAGGCGATGACCTCCATCAGCGCCATGCCGACG
>NZ_DASVZH010000318.1:0-9473 GCF_036391795.1 Oryzihumus sp. | reverse complement strand
CGCCAGCTCGGCGCCGCGCTTGGCCACGGCCAGCAGGCGCCCGCCGGGCGGGGCGGCGACCTGTCCACCCGTTGCCGGCGTCGGCTGGACCTCGGGCTGCTCTGTCATGGACGACCTTCCTCGTGGGTGACCGGGTCGGGCGCGGCGGGCGCACCGTGCCCCGGGTGGGCGGACACCAGGTGGTGGGAGCGGGCATAGAGCCAGCCGCCGCCGGCGACCAGCACGTCCCCGGCGGTGATGATGAAGCGCGAGAGCAGGACCACGGCGGTGGCCGCGGAGGTCGGCATGGCCTGGCCGAGCATGAGCACGAGCAGGGCCTCGCGGATGCCCACGCCGGCGGGCGCGATGACCGCGAGCATGCCGAGCGACGCCGCCAGGGCGTAGCCGGCGACCGAGGCCAGCGCCAGGGACGTCGAGCCGGTGGCCCCGCCGATGGAGGCCGCCAGCACCCAGACGTGGACGCCGAAGCACAGCCACGCCCCGACGAAGAGCAGGACCGAGGTCAGCACCGCCCGGACGGACAGCTCGTGCTCCAGCGGCTCACGGTGCAGCAGCCGCAGCCCGAGCGCGATGAGCCGGTTGAGCAGCCGCGGCCAGCAGGCGACGAGGAGCAGCGGCAGCGCCAGCACCAGCCAGCCGACGTGACCGGACCCGGAGGTGCGCAGCAGCAGCGGCAGCGCGGCGACCCCGACGAGCAGCCCGGTCAGCACGCCCAGGCCGATCGAGATCAGGCCCACCACCGCCGAGCGACGCCGCGGGATGTGCAGCTTGGCGCCCATCTCGGCCTGGGCCAGGACGCTCCAGACCGACCCGGGCAGGTACTTGCCGAGCTGGCCGATGAAGAAGATGCCGCCGGCCGGTGCCACGTGCAGCGGCGAGCCGAGGTCGGTCAGGAGCACCCGCCAGCCGAACATGGTCAGGATCGGCCCGGCCACGGCCAGCAGCAGCGCCACGACGAGCGCCCAGCCGCTGACCCTGCCCAGGTCGGCCGAGACCGCGGTCCAGTTGCGGGCGACCGCCCAGACCACGGCGGCGAGGATCACCAGCGCGACGCCGAGCCGCAGCAGGCCCAGCAGGCGGGCGCGGGGCAGCGCCACCTAGCGCCGCCGGAAGGTCAGGCGCACCAGCGCGTATGCCGCGTCCGCGCGGTGCGTGCCGCTGCTCGCCTCGCGCATCCGGGCACCGATCTCGCCGTCGAGGTCACCGACCAGGACGAAGCCCAGGTCGTGCGCGCGGGCCAGCACGCCGCGCACCTCCACCGGCCCGACCGCACCCTCGGCGGTGGCCGGGCCGAGCGGCAGGGTGATCGAGAGCAGGCCGCCCGAGCGCAGGGCCCAGGAAGCCTGGCTCAGCGCCTCGTCGACGTCGTCGGCGTCACAGCCGGAGGGGTGCAGGCGGGTGATGACGTCCAGCGAGGCGGTGTCGACATCGAGGACTGCCACCGAGGAGCGGGGCCCGGTCAGCTCCAGCTCGACCGGGGCGAAGCCGATCGCGCGGGCCCACCGGGACAGCGGGGAGCGGCTGCCGGACTCGTCGAGGATGACTGCGCTGTGGTGCCCGTCGTCACCGAGGCGCACCACGGCGGCGAGGGCCCCGAGCGCGGCCCAGGCTGCCACGGCGTCACCGCCGCGGGGCAGCCCCAGCTCGCGGGCGAACGCCCGGGCCTCGTCGGCCTCGGCGGCGTCGGCCAGCACGTCGCTGGGCCGGACCCAGTCCGGCAGGTCGGTTCGGGTCAGCTCGATCGGGGGGCGCTTGCCGGCCAGCGCCGTGCGGACCGGGGCGAGCAGCCGGTCCTTGACCGTGGTCGGCAGCGTCCTCTCCTCCTCTGGCAGGCCGTCGGCGGCGGCGGTGCTGGGCGAGGCCAGCGCCTCGAGGATGCCGACGTAGGTGGCCCAAGGGCTGGTCAGGTCCGGCGGGCGGACCCCGGCGCGCAGCCGCGCGAGCTCGTCGGGGTCGGCGAGCTGCTTCAGCGCGGTGACCAGGGACGCCTCGTCCCCGGGCGGCACGAGCAGCCCGTCGACGCCGTCACGCACCTGGGCGCCGAAGGTGCCGACCTCCGAGGCCAGCACCGGCATCCCGTGGGCCTGTCCGAGCAGGGCGTTCTGCGAGGCCGTGGCGCTGCGGTAGGTCAGCGCCAGCACGTCGTGGGAGGCCAGCAGGCTGGCCAGCTCCTCGGCCGGGACGTAGCCGGAGCGGATGCTCACCCGGTCGCGCACCCGCGGGTCGGCCGCGAGGACCCGGACCCGGTCACCGCTGGAGCCCCAGAGCTCCCCCGCGACGGTCAGCCTCACGTCGGGCACCTGGGCCAGGGCCTGCAGCAGCAGGTCGACGCCCTTGTACTCGCGGACCATGCCCAGGGCGAGCAGGCGGGTGGGACCGGCATACGGGGGCCGCTCCTCGGCGGGGCCGCCGGGCAGGTGCGGCGGGAGCTCGGCGACCGACACCCGGTGGGCGCCGAGGTCGTGGGCGAGGCGGGCCTGCTCGGCGCTGTGCACGAGCACGGCGTCGACGCGCGAGAACAGCGAGCGCATCAGCGCGCTGTCGCCGGGGTGGGACTCGTGCGGCATGACGTTGTGGGCGATGACCACCGAGCGCGGGCCCTGGCCGGTGCTCGAGGTGCGCCCGACGCCGGCCGCGCGCAGCAGCGCCAGGTGGGCCGGCACGACGGCGGGGATGACGTGCACGACGACGACCGCGTCGAAGCCGCGCAGCCGGCGCCCGGTCCGCACCCACGTGTCGGGGCGGGCCCACGACAGGGCCCGCACGGTCCGCGGGAACGGCGGCACGTCGGGCGCGCCACCGGGCACGGCCTGCTCGCCCGGGTAGAGCCGGCTTGGGTACAGGTGGCTCCACGACACCAGGGTCACGTCGTGCCCGGCCTCGGCCAGCTGGTGGGCCAGCGTCGTGGTGTGGGCGGCCACGCCACCCTTGTAGGGGTGGGTGGGGCCGACCACGGCCACCTTCAGCGCGGAGTCGCTCATCGGCGTCCCCGGCTCAGACGCCGTCTCGTGAACGCACCACGAGGTCGGCGAGCAGCGCGACAGACCCGATCATCATGCCGCTGACCAGGAGCAGCACGGTGCTGGCCGGGAAGTAGAAAGGGTGGCGGACCATGTCCACGACCGCCTTGACCAGGCCGATGCCGACCATCCACAGCGCCGGCGGCAGCAGCACCTTGAGCGGGTTGAAGTACATGACCATCCGCAGCACCTGCAGGATGTAGCGGTAGGCGTCGCGCGCGAAGTGGAACTTGGAGACACCGGCGCGCTTGGCGTAGCTGGTCGGGACGTACTTGATGTCGTGCTGGTTGTGCAGGAACGCCAGCGTGATCGTCGTGACGCAGGAGAAGCCGGGGGGCAGGAGCCGCAGGTAGGGCAGCGACACCTCACGGCGGAACGCCCGCAGGCCCGAGTTGAGGTCGGGGATCTTCTCGTTGGACAGCTTCTCGGCGATCTTGCGGATGAGCCACTTCGCCGGGACGCGGGCCCACTTGTGCGTGCCCTCCTCGGTGGTGCGGGCACCGACGACCTGGTCGTAGCTCTCGTCGTCGCGCAGGATCCGCACCAGCTCGGGGATCCGCTCGTTCTCGTAGGTCATGTCCGCGTCGGTCCACACGACGATCTCGCCGTGGGCCTGCTGGGTGCCGATGCGCCGGGCCGTGCCCGAGCCGCCGTTGCGGCGGAACGGCATCACGCGGATGTTCGGGTAGCGGGTCGCCGCGTCGTGCAGCACCTGCAGGGTGTTGTCGGTCGAGGCGTCGTCGATGCACAGCAGCTCGTAGGTGAACTCGCTGGCCTCCATCGCCGCGGTGATGCGGTCGATCTCCTGCAGGACGTGCTCGCCCTCGTTGTAGCAGGGCAGCACGACCGTGACGTATGGCGCGCCGTCGCGGCCCGTGGTCGGCTGACCGTGCACCTCGGTCACCGGGGTGGGGACGGGCGCGGGGGCCGACTGCTCCAGCGGCGCGGGGGCGGGCGAGGCCGGGGGCACCTCCATCCGCAGGGTCGGCTCGTCGCCCACACGGGACGGGGACTCCTCGACCTGCTCGGGGCTGACCGGCGGCAGGGCCGTGGTCAGCGGCAGTGCCTCGGTGGCGCCGTCGACGGGGGTGACGCCGTGCTCGGCGCCGGACTGCGTGGAGGTGGTGTGCTCGTTCATCTCGCGGGTGAGCCTACCCGCGACCGGTGGGCGCGCTCCCGCAGCCACGCGTCGAGCCCGAGCCGTGCCATGACGACGGTCAACGGCGCCGGTCAGGACGGCGGCGGCTCAGCGGACCGCGACGAGCCAGACGCGGATCGGCAGCGACACCAGGTGGTCCGGACGGCGCTCGAGCAGCCGGGCGTCCTCGCGCACCATCACGTCGGTGGCCTGCACGACCGGGCCGGCGGTGACCCCGCTCGGCAGCGGGGTGCGCAGCGCTGCGTCGGAGTCGGCGGCCAGCAGCACCAGGCGCCCGCCGTTGGCGCGCACCGCCTTTGCGACCGCGGCCACGGCCTGGCCCCGGGCGACGGGGTCCTGGCGCACCTTCTGGATCAGGGACAGCGACGGCACCCCGCACTGCCCGCGCACGACCTGCGGCCACTCCAGCACCGCCCTGTCGTCGACGGCCAGGGCCACGTCGCCCGGGGCGAAGGCCCGGCAGACCTGGTCGACCGCGCTCAGCTCGCCCTGCTCGACCCGCTCGGTGGCGTGTGGCCAGGTGGCCATCGCCTCCGGCACGAGCAGCGCCGCGGACACGACGACGCTGCTGGCCACGAGGGCTGCCGGCGGCAGGTGGCGGGTGGACCAGCGGGTCAGCCACGCCGCCGCGGCGACCACGGCGATGATCACCAGCGGCAGGGCGACCATGAGCCGACGGTCGGCCCACGGGTGGTCGGGGGTGATGCCCGGGCGGTACCACGTGAGGACCGCCGAGGCGAAGGCCACGAGGAACGGCCCGCTCCAGCGTGGCAGCGGCTCGTCGTCCACCCAGGCGCGGGCGACCCGGTGGGCGGCGCCCACCAGCAGGACGAAGGCGATGACCAGCGCCGCGGGGCCGAGCCACCAGGCGGTCCAGGCCAGGCTCTGCTCGGCGTAGGTGCGGGCCCCGTCGACCACCAGCCCCTGCCGCTGCTGCAGCCCGGCGACGACGTGGGAGCCGGGGTCGGCTGCGGACTGGTGCACGGTCTGGAACAGCGGTCGGGCCGCCAGGACGACCCCGATGAGCAGGACCACGATGGCCGCGGCTGCCGGGAGCCGCCGCCGTATGCCGTCCGGGAGCCGCATCCCGCGCCGGGCCGCCATGACGATCGCGGTGGCCAGGAGGGCGAGGCCGACCCCGAGGGCGAGCAGCGGCAGCAGCGACCCGGCGATGCTGCCGAGGTACCGGTAGGACAGCCCCAGGCCCGCCGCGAAGGAGACGAGGGTGCCGACGCCGGCGCCGGCCAGCAGCGGCCAGCCGCCACCGTCGCGCCGGATGATGAGCAGGGCCGCGAACGGCAGGAGCAGCAGGGTCTCGCGCAGGGCATCGACCCGCATCAGTCCGCCGCCGGCGATGAGCAGACCGGCGAGGAAGCCGAGCTGGCGGGCGTGCTGCCAGTGCCCGCGGGCCCCCTTGCGGGTGCACTCGACCAGCATGAGCAGGCCGGCCACGAGGACCACGACGGCCAGCGGCTCGGAGTAGGTCGAGCGGTCGATGTGCAGCATCGGGAAGCAGATCGCGCTGGCCAGCGCTCCCAGCGGTCCCCACCGCGGTCCAACCACGGACCCGGTGAGCAGGCCCAGCCCCAGGACCCCGAGCCCGCCGAAGACCGCCGCCAGCCAGAGTGCGCCCAGCGGACCGGCCAGCCAGATGCCGAGGGAGTACCAGGCAGCCGTGCCGACCATGAACTGCGGCTGCACGGCCGGGTGCGTGACGGTGCCGACCTGGTAGAACGCGGGGCTCCCCAGGTTCACCCCCGGGATGCGCAGGACCGCGGCGCCTCCGACGGTGTCCGCCGGCACCTGCACCGGGAGCTGGTGGGTCGTGGCCAGCACGGTGGCCGACTGCAGGTAGCTGCCCGGGTCACGCCGGGGCAGCGCCTGCTCGGAGTGGGTGAGCCCGGCCCAGACGGTGGTCCCGAGGGCGAGCACGACGATCGCGGTCACGGCCCACACGGGCATGGTCCGGGACGAGGCCAGCCGGCTGACCCGCGCGCACACCACGGCGAGGACCAGCAGCAGCGGCAACGCCACCAGCGGCAGCCAGAGCCCGACGGGGGCGAGCAGCGCGCATGCGGCCGCGCCGACCACGACGAGCAGGGCGACGGTCACGAGCACCCGGGTGGCGCCTCGCGCGGCGACCCGCTCGCCGCGCAGCAGGGGCAGGTCGCCGGAGTCCTCGCGCACGCTCTCCTGGGAGGCCCCGGAGATGACGGCGTCGGCGCGGCGGGCGAACTCGGTGGCCTTCACGACCGTGACGCTATCGCCCGTAGGCTGCCGGCGTGCGTACCCCCGCCTCGCTGCTCGCCGACCTGCTCACCGCCGACCCGGCCCGCCCCCGGGTGACGTTCTACGACGACGCCCCGGGTGAGACCCGTGGCGAACGGATCGAGCTGTCCGGCAAGGTCCTGGCCAACTGGGTCGCCAAGGCCGGCAACGCGCTCCAGGAGGAGCTCGACGCCGGCCCGGGCACGGTGGTCCACCTGGACCTGCCCGGTCACTGGCGCGCCCTGTACTGGGCCCTGGCCGCGTGGTCGGTCGGCGCCACGGTCGACCTCGACGGCACCGCCGACGCCGACATCACGGTCACCGACGACCCGGAGCACGTGCCGGCCGGTGGCGAGGCGGTCGTGGTCACCCTGGCCGCGCTCGCCCGCTCGCACCCCAACCCGCTGCCCGCGGGTGCCATGGACGAGGCCCGCGAGCTCGCGACGTATGCCGACGCCTTCAGCCCGTGGGACGCCCCCGGACCGCAGGACGCGGCCCTGGTCGCCGGAGGCGAGCACACGGCATACGACGCCGTGGTCCCCTCCCCGGGGTGGCCGGCCGGCGCCCGGGTGCTGGCCACCGGTGACCTGGCCTCGGTGCTGCGCACCGCGCTGGCCGCCTGGGCGGTCGACGGCTCGGTCGTGCTCGTCCGCGAGCCGGACCCGGCACGGATGCCGGGCCGGCTCGCGGCCGAGGGGGTCACGCTCGACCCGCGCTGACCGACGTCAGCAGTTGGGCCGGCAGCTGCGCTGGAGCAGCGCCTCGACGAACACCTTGCGGATGTCGTCGGGCTTCTGTGCCAGGTAGGACTTGCCGCCGGTCGCCCGCGAGATCTGGTCCAGCACCGAGGCGTCGACGTCGGGGCCGATGCCGATGGTGATGACCGGCACCGGCCTGGTCGGGTCGGCCTCGGCCTTGAGCTTGGCCATCAGCCCGCCGAGGTCGAGGCCCTGGGTGTCGTCGTTCTGGCCGTCGGTGAGCAGCACCACGGAGTTGATCCGGCTGGGGTCCCAGTCCTGCTTCACGCGCTCGTAGGCGGCGAGGATCGTGTCGTACAGGCCGGTGTTGCCGCCGATGTACGAGCTCAGCCCGGAGTTGGCCTTCAGCAGCATCTCGCGCTGGTTGACGCCGTTGACGGTCTGGTCGAGCTGGCCGAGGGGCACGAGCTCCTTCCAGTCCTTGCCCGGGCCGTCCTTGTCGGTGGAGAAGACCCACAGGCCGACCTGCGAGCGCGGCGGGAAGAACCGCAGGGCGGCATCCGTGGCGCCCTGGGCGACGGCCATCCGCGAGAGGCCGCCGAACTGCTCGGTCATCGAGCCCGAGACGTCGATGACAGCCAGCATCCGCATCTCGGTGGAGACCGCGCTCCACGTCTGCAGCGCGGCGTCGACGTCCTTCAGCGACGGCGCGGGCAGCAGCGTCACGTCGGGGTTGGGGACGCCGGGCGTCGGCGTCGGGCCGCCCCGGCCGTTGGCGGTGCGGAAGCCCGCGGCCTGCACGGCGCGCTGGCCGGTCTCGGAGGTGAGGGCGTTGCGCAGCGCCAGGACAGCCCTGGCCACGGCCGGCTTCTGCTGGCCGACGGTGACGAACGGGTAGTCCAGCCGGCCGGTGCCCGGGGTCGGCACCACCGGGACCAGCAGCGCCTCGGGGTGGCCGGCGTCGTAGCGCAGCACCTGCTGCTCGCTGGCCGGGAACCCGGCGGCGCCGGCGCCCTGCGAGGCGGCGGCTGCGAACAGGTCGTCGGTGCTCTTCGCCGCGGTGCGGGAGAGCGTGATCATGGCGCCGCCGATCTCCTGCTGCACCTCCGGGGAGCTGCCGAGGGCCGAGCGCACGGTGGTGAGGGCGATCAGCCCGGCGGTGGACGCGCCGGGGTCGCTCATCCGGGCCGGGACCGTGCCGCCGAGGAGCTGGGCCCACGAGGGCACCCCCGCCCCGGCGTAGCGGGCGGCCCGGGCCTGCGGCACGGCGACGACGAGGGGGCTCTGGGCGACCGTGACCGGCTGCGGCAGGGGGTCCCCGCCGAGCTGGGCGTTGGCGCGCTGCACCCACACCGAGGAGTCGGGCACCCACACCTCGGGGGCGTCCGGGCCACCTCCGGAGACCTGGGAGACCTCCGCGGCGGGGGCGGCGGCGGAGACGTCGAAGGCCGGGCAGCCATCGCGGTCACCGGCGGCCTCCTCCACGCCGGAGGCGACCTTGCGCATCACCGGGAGGAACTCCCGGGTGGTGCTGACGGTGACGTGGGTGGGGTTGGCGCAGGTCGCGGCGGCGGCGTCGAGGGTGGTCTTGACGCCGCCGTTGACGGCGACCAGGGCGAGGCCGGCACCGACGAGGACGACGGGGACAGCCCCGGCGAGGACCTTCAGGGTGCGGGGGCTGCGTTGGCGGTGACGGGTGGAGCGGCGGGTGGGGGCGCCGTTGGTGCGTGACATGCGGGGGTGGTGCTCCTGCTGGGTGGTGCCGCGCGTGGGCTTCCCTACCGATGCATCCGGGTCTCGATCGCCCGCCATGTGAGGGTCGCCACAACGCCTGTTCGGGCGAGGTTAGCCCGTCCCTGGGCATCCCTCACAGCCCGCTCCGTCACCGGACCGAACTTGCCGTCGGCGGAAATGCCCAGCGCACGCTGCAGCGCGACCACCGCCGGACCGCTGGATCCGTTGCGCAGCACCGTGTTCCACCACTGCACGAGCGGGAAGTCACGCCGCTCGAGCGCATCCCAGGTCGCCCGCGTCGTCGTGCCGGTCACCGGGAGGTGGTGCGCCTTCTGCCAGGCCGTGAGGACGGCCGCGGTCCGGGGGCCGAACGCGCCGTCGGCGCTCAGCCCGCCGAGCGCACGCTGGAGCACCTTCACGGCAGCCCCGGCGGAGCCCTGGTGCAACACGGTCGCCTTGTATGCCGTGTAGCCGGTCCGTCCTGCGGCGCTCGTGGGTGCCGGGATCGTGGGGTAGCCCGAGGCCGCCTGGCTGCTGCCGGTGGCGGGCTTCGGCGCAGGCGCAGGTGCAGGCGCGGGGGCGGGGGCGGGGGCG
>NZ_DASVZH010000317.1:0-8893 GCF_036391795.1 Oryzihumus sp. | reverse complement strand
GCGCCCTCGTCCTCGCCTGGGTGGCCGTGGCCCTGGCCGGCGCCGCCGGGTGGCTCGGCCCCGCCATGTGGGCCGGTGGGGTGGTCGCGGCGGCCGCGGTGCTGCGCCGGTGCACCACCCGACTGGGAGGCGTCACCGGCGACGTCCTCGGCGCCGTGGTCGAGCTCGGCACCGCGGCCTCCCTCACCGTGGCCGCGGTGCTCCTGCCCCACGCGGGCTGACTACGCCCCGCGGACCTGGACCTGCACGAACGGCGGCTTGACGACCTTGGCCTCGAGGTCACGGCCGCGCACGTCGATGACCACGGTGTCGCCCTCGGCCACCGACGGTGCCAGCAGCGCCAACGCGATGCCCTGCTTCAGGGTCGGCGAGAACGTGCCGGAGGTGACCTCCCCGATCACCTCACCGGAGGGTGAGCGCACCTCGCAGTGGGCACGCGGGATACCGCGGCCGGTAGCCAGCAGACCCCAGGAGGTACGCCGCGCGCCGGCCTGCTTCTCGGCCAGCAGCGCGTCGCGGCCCCAGAAGGCGGGTTTCTTCCAGCCCACGGCCCACCCGGCGCGCGCCTGCACCGGGGTGATGTCGAGGCTGAGGTCGTTGCCGTGCAGCGGGTAGCCCATCTCGGTGCGCAGGGTGTCCCGCGCACCCAGGCCGCAGGGCAGCCCGTCGAACCCCGCGGCCGCCTCGACCAGCGCGTCCCACAGCGCGGGGGTGTCCTCCCACAGCGGGACCAGCTCGTAGCCGCGCTCACCGGTGTAGCCGGTGCGGCAGACGATCACCGGCCGGCCCTGCCAGTCGGCCTCGGCGAAGGACATGTAGTCGTGCCCGGTCGGCAGGCCCAGCGCCTGCAGGACCTCGTCGCTGTGGGTGCCCTGCACGGCGATGACGCCGTAGCGGTCGTGGAGGTTCTCCACGGTGACGCCCTCGGGCGCCGCAGCCGCCAGGCGCCGCACGACCTCGGCGGTGTTGGCGGCGTTGGGGATGAGGAAGACGTCGTCGTCGGCCTTGAGGTAGGCGATGAGGTCGTCGACCACGCCGCCGGTCTCGTCGCAGCACAGGGTGTACTGCGCCTTGCCCGGGGCGATCCGGCCCAGGTCGTTGGTCAGGCAGGCGTTGACGAACTCCGCCGCGCCCGGGCCGCGCACGCTGGCCTTGCCGAGGTGGCTGACGTCGAAGAGGCCCACTCGCTCGCGGACCGCGGTGTGCTCGCGCACGACGCCGCCACCGGGGTACTCGATCGGCATCTCCCAGCCGCCGAAGTCGGCCATCTTGGCCCCGAGGGCCACGTGGCGGTCGTGCAGCGGCGAGGTCAACAGGTGCGAGGTCATGAGCGGCAACCTACCGCCCGACCCCTCTGGCTATCCTCGGGCGGTGGACGCGCGCGGACCCGCGCACGACCGCGGCCCGGACCCCGCACACGACACCCGTGGGCGACCCGCGCCCGCCCTGTCCGTCCCCGACGAAATGGACCCCCGTGACGACGCTGACCGTCTCCGACCGCCCGGCGAGCGACCTCAAGGTCGACGCCCTCGTCCTCGCCACCGTCAAGGCCGACTCCGGCGCCGCCCTGGCGCCCGGCCACGGCCTGTCCAGGGCCACCGGTGAGCACCTGACGAACGCGCTGAAGGCGCTGTCCGCCAAGGGCACCCCGGACGAGGTCATCAAGCTGCCGGCCGTCCCCGGCGTGGCCGCCCCGCTGGTCGTGCTGACCGGCCTGGGTGCCGCCCCGGCCCGTGGCGCCTGGGACCACGAGGTCCTGCGCCGGGCCGCCGGCTCGGCCACCCGCGCCCTCAGCGGCGTCGCCAAGGTCGCCCTGGCCCTGCCCGGTGAGGGCGCCGCGGCCGTCGGCGCGGTCAGCGAGGGCGCGCTGTACGGCGCCTACGCCTTCGCCGGCCACCGCAGCCAGCCCGCCCCCAGCACGCCGCCGAGCGCCCTGACCGTCCTGTCCGCGGACGCCCGTGCCAAGGACGTCAAGGCGGCGGTCACACGGGCAGGCGCCCTGGCCGAGGCCCGCGCCTACGCCCGCGACCTGGTCAACACCGCGCCGAACCTGCTCTACCCGCAGACCTTCGCCGACTCGGTCAAGGAGCGCGCCGCCAAGACCGACGTCAAGGTCTCGGTGCTCGACGACAAGGCGCTGCTCAAGGGCGGCTTCGGCGGGATCATGGGTGTCGGCCAGGGCTCGGCCAACCCGCCCCGGATCGTCACGATGACCTACGCGCCGAGCAAGGCCAAGGCGCACATCGCCCTCGTCGGCAAGGGCATCACGTTCGACTCCGGCGGCCTGTGCATCAAGCCCCCGGCCTCGATGCTGACCATGAAGTCCGACATGGCCGGCGCCGCAGCCGTGGCCGCCGCGGTCCTCGCCGCGGCCGAGCTGCAGCTGCCGGTGGCGGTCACCGGCTACCTGTGCCTGGCCGAGAACATGCCCGGCGGCAACGCCCAGCGCCCGGGCGACGTCGTTACGATGCGCGGCGGCAAGACCGTCGAGATCATCGACACCGACGCCGAGGGCCGCATGGTCATGGCCGACGGCCTCGTCCTCGCCGGCGAGAAGAAGCCCGACGCGATCCTCGACATCGCCACCCTCACCGGCGCCCAGCAGATCGCGCTCGGCAACCGCGTCGCCGCCGTCATGGCCAACGACGACGCCCTGCGTGACCTCGTCCGCGACGCCGGCAACAGCACCGGCGACGCCCTGTGGCCGATGCCGCTGCCGACCGACATGCGCCCCAACCTCGACAGCCAGATCGCCGACATCGCGCACAAGGGCGACAAGTTCGGCGGCATGCTCACCGCCGGCATCTTCCTCGGCGAGTTCATCCCGCAGCAGGACAAGAGCGACGCTCGCATCCCGTGGGCGCACCTCGACATCGCCGGCCCGTCCTTCAACGAGTCCGGCCCGTGGGGCTACACGCACAAGGGCGCCACCGGCTTCGGTGTCGCCACCCTGGTGGCGGTCCTGGAGCGCTACGCCACCGCGGGCTGACCCCGCCCGCGCCGCGGCAGACATGACGACGCCGGCCACCTCCTGGGCGGAGGTGGCCGGCGTCGCTGCGGTATGCCGGGTGGTTCAGCCGCTCTTGCGGCGGAACATCTGCTGGGCCCGCGCGGGTCCGTGGGCGTCGTGGACCTTGGAGTGGTCCCCACCCCCGGAGACGTCCCGGCCGCCGTGCGCGTGCTTGCGCTCCAGTGCCTCGCGGAACTTCGCCTTGACGTCGTCGCCCGGGCTGTCGTGGGAGCCTTCGTGACTGGCGGACATGCGTAACCTCCTGCGTCGGTCGTGCGGCCCACACTGGCACGGGCGCCCCGCGCCCACCACCGGATTACGTCCCGTTCAGCCGGCGTCCAGCACCTCGCGCGCTGCGCGCAGCCCGGCGCTGACGGCCCCGTCCATGTAGCCGGTCCAGTACGTCGCCGTCTCCGTGCCGGCCCAGTGCACCCGACCGTGCGGCTCACGGATGTGCCGCCCATAGCCGGTGATGACGCCGGTGCCCGCGACGGCGGTCGGCCCGCCGGTGGACCACGGCTCGTGGGTCCAGTCGTGCTCGACGTAGTCGACCGCGTCCAGGGCCTGCGGACCCACGATCTGTGCGAACGCCTGCAGGATCCCCTGGCGGCGCTCGGCGAGCGGCCGGTTGCCCCAGTCGCGCCAGGTCGATCCGCCGACGAACCCCAGCAGCACCCCGACGCTCCCGTCCGGCGGGCTGTTGTCGAAGCTGACCCGCACCGGACCCGAGTCGATCAGGCCCTGACCGGACAGGCCGGCCTCACGCCAGAACGGCCGCTCGTAGACCGCGTCGCACTTCATCAGGCTGCCCATCGGCAGGCGGTGCAGCAGCTGGGCGTGCAACGGCGGCAGGGCCGGTGCCCAGTCGATCGCGGCGGCCAGCGGCGGCGGGACGGCCACGACGACCCGGGAGGCAGTGACGGTCCCGCGGTCCGTGACGACCTCGACCCCACCGTCGTCCTGACCGATCCGGCGCACCGGCGCCCCGAGCGCGACCGCGTCGCCGAGCTGATCGGCCAGGCGCAGCGGGATCCGGCCCGACCCGCCCACCACCCGGGAGTCCTGGGCCCCGCCCCCGGTGCTCGCCGACCGCTCGAACGTGCCGGGGTGGTCGGCGTTCCCAGCGGTGGCGACGTACCAGACGAGGTAGAGCAGCGACATCTCGGCCGGGTCGGCCCCCACCAGCGGCTGCAGCCACGACAGCAGGAGGGTGCGGGTCGCGGGGTTGGCGGTGTTCTCCCGCAGCCAGGTGTCGAAGCTCTTCGCGTCCCACTCGGCGGCCTGCGGCGCCTCCCACGGGGCGGCGACCGGCACCTGCCTGGCCATGTCGTCCAGCTGCAGCTGCAACCTGGCGGCGTCGGGCAGGATCGTCGGGTCGGGCGGGACGGTGCCGGTGTAGCGCAGCGTGAGCCCGTGCGCGACATAGACGTTCTGCCCCCGGTCGTACTCCTTGAAGGTCGCGATGCCGAGCTCCTCCAGCAGCGCGAGCACATGGTCCTGGGTCGGCCCGACGAACGCGCCGCCGGACTCGATCACCTGGCCACCGGACAGGGGGTGGTTGAGCACCCGGCCCCCGACCCGGTCCCGTGCCTCGAGCACCTGCACCGTCCGCCCGGCCCGCCGCAGCTCGCGCGCTGCCACGAGCCCCGAGATGCCGGCCCCGACGACGACCACGTCGACCCTGGAGGGCAGCGGCCCAGTTCCCGACCCCGCCCCAGCCGGTATGCCGCGTGCCGGGTGCGACGGGGCCCGCACCGCGGCCGACGACGGGACAACGGAGGCCAGCCCGGCTGCGCCGAGCAACCCGGTGCCGGCCAGCCCCTCCAGCAAGCGCCGACGGCTGATCCCGGTCATGACGCCACCCCCGCAGCCTCCGCCGTCGTGGCGTTGGCGGCGTCGTCCGCCGCGCCGGAGACCGGCCGCGACAACGGTTCGGGGACAGCAGGATCCGGCGGGCGCCGCCGTCGCGCGGCTGGACCGCCGTCCCCGGGCGGCCGCCCCTCCTCGACCGCCCGAGCCACACGTCGGGCCTCGATCCCGATCTCACGGAACATCCCGCTGACCGGGTTGGCGAACCCGACGAAGTACAGCCCGGGCGCGGCCGGGAGCGTGCGTGCGCCGCGCGGCACCGGCCGCCCCGTGCGGTCCAGCACGCCGAGGTGGCCGACCAGGGGCTCGAGGCCGCGCCGGTAGCCCGTGGCTGCGATGACGACCTCCGGCTCCACGCTCGACCCGTCGGCCAGCAGGACACGCGAGCCGTCGAAGCCGGTCACCCCGGCCACGGGCTCCACGCGGCCGTCCCGGACCGCGTCGACGAGGCCGACGTCGAGCACCGGGATCTCGCCCCGGGCCGCCCGCGCGTACGCGCCCGGCCCGGGGTCGGGCAGCCCGTGCGCCGTCAGGTCCGGGACGCTCCGGCGCCGCAACGGCTCAATGAGGGCGTCGGCAACCCGTGGGGGCAGGTGCCGCATCACCACGCCCCCCAGGGTGGCCGGCACGCCGAAGGTCTGTCGGCGCAGGATGTGCGGTGGCGTGCGCACCGCGAGCCACACCTGCCGCGCCCCGTGCTCCACCAGGTCGACGGCGACCTCCGCGCCGGTGTTGCCGGCGCCGACCACGAGGACGTCGCGACCGGCATACGGCTGCCCGTTGCGATAGCCCGCGGCGTGGGCCACCTCGCCGGTGAAGCCGGCGAGGCCCGGCCACTGCGGCACGTGGGGGGTGTGGTTGTGGCCTGTGGCCACGACGACGGCCGCCGCCGGCACGTCACCCGATGCCGTATGCACCAGCCAGGCCCCGGCGTGCCGGTCGACCCGGGTGACCTCCACCGCCGTGCGGACCCTGATCCCGTGGTGCTCCACGTAGCGGTCGAGGTAGCGCACCACGCCGTCGCGGGAGACCCAGCGCCCCTCCTCCGCAGGGATCCGCAGCCCTGGCAGGTGCGAGAGGAACCTCGGGGTGTGCAGGTGCAGCCGGTCGTAGTGGGCCCGCCAGCTCGCTGCCGGCTTCGCGGCCCGTTCGAGCACGACGGCGGCGATCCCGCGCCTGCCGAGCTCGGCGGCGGTGGCCAACCCGCCCGGTCCTGCCCCGATGACGACGACACCCGGGTCCGCGCCCATTGACGACTCCCTTGGAACATGAACGTGATTCAGGTTCTGCTCTTTGTACACTTCGGTCATGTCAGCCGCAACAGCACGGACACGGGGCGAGACGGCCCCCACGACCGCACCGGGCGACCGTCGCGCGCCGACCCAGCGGCGCAGCCGGGAGCGGGTGGAGCTGGTCCTCGACGCGGCGGCCGAGCTGGTGGTCGAGCAGGGTGTCGGCGGGCTGTCGACCCGCGCCATCGCCGCCCGGGCCGGGGTGCCGGTGGCGTCGATCTACCAGTACTTCACCGGCCGCGACGCGATCGTCCTGGCGCTGGTGCACCGCGACACCGCCGAGATGGATGCCCGGGTCGCCGAGGCGGTCACGGGGCTGCAGCACCCGGACGTCCGCTCCGTCGTCGAGGCGACGATGCGGGCCTTCGTCTCCGTCTACCACCAGCGTCCGGGCTTCGTCGTGATCTGGTGGCGCAGCCGCACCAATGCAGCGGTGAAGGACTTCTGCCGGGAGCACAACCGACGCGTCGCGGCGATGCTGCACGGCTTCGCCGTCGAGGCGGGACTGCTGCGCCCTGACACCCCGGTGCGCGACGTCGAGCTCGCCGTCGAGGTGGGCGACCGCGTGTTCGAGCTGGCCTTCGAGCACGACCTGCACGGCGAGGAGAGCCTCATCGCCCGGGGCGTCGACCTCGTGAGCGGCTACCTGGAGCGCTTCGCGGTGTGAAGGCGGGGGCCGCTGGCGCGGGTCGGCGCCTCCTGCGAGCGGGCCGGCCGGAGGCCCATGCCGGGCGTCGCTCAGGGCAGCAGGTGCGCCGCCGCCTTGGCCCGCAGGACGCGCAGTGCGGCGGCATCGACCTTGGCCCGGAAGGTCGCGTCGGCACCGGCCCGCGCCAGCACCGCGCGCTGCATCGCGGCCACTGGTGCGGCATCCACCACGAGGACCATGTCGCCGCCGGCGGAGAGGAACCCGACCGCGCGGGCGCCCGGGGTCCAGGCCGACACCTGGCGGGCGTTGGCGAGGTCGTCGGAGATCACCACGCCACCGAAGCCGAGGTCGTGGCGCAGCATGCCGCCGATGACGGTCGGCGAGAACGCCGCCGGCCGCGCCGGGTCGACCCGGGTGTAGGTGGCGGTCGAGATCATGACGAAGGGTGCCCCGGCGCGGACCGCCGCGGCGAAGGGCACGAGGAACGGGTCGTGCCGGGTGGTGACCTCGTCGGTGACGCGGGCGCTGGTGTCGGTGTTCTGGTGGACGCGCCCCAGCCCGGGGAAGTGCTTGACCGCCACGTCGACGCCGACCGAGCGCATCCCCGCCGCGAAGGCCAGGCCGTGGCTGGCCACCGTTGCCGGGGTGTAGCCGTACTCCCGGCCGAGCGCCCCGACCGGCGGGTTGGTGCGGGCCGCGGCGGCCCCGGGCACGACGTCGAGCACGGGGGCGAGGTCGAGGTTGACCCCCGCCGCACGCAGCTGACGGCCCCACCCTCCGGCCAGGGCCTGCAGCCGGGCCGGGGCCATCCCTCCCTGGCTCAGTGCGGCGGGCATGGCCGGGATACCCGGTCCCTGGAGCACCTGGACCTGGCCGCCCTCCTGGTCCGTGGCCACGAACATCCCGACCCCGGCAGCGGTCGCGTTCGCGCGCAGGGCCCGGGCCGTCCGGGCCGGCGCGGCCGTGCCCGCGTAGCTGCGACCGGTGAGCATGACGTTGCCGACGTGCAGCCGGCTGACCGCGGCCAGCGTGGCCGGGCTCGGCGAGGTGGCCGGCGAGCCCACCATGAACAGCTGGCCGACCCGCTGCGCAAGCGTCATCCGGGCCAGCGCGGTGCGGGCCGGGTCGGGTGCCGGCGGGGCCACGGCCGGCGACGAGGGTCGCCGGGTGGGCGTGCTCGTGGAGGGCGTGGTCGAGCTGGGCTGGGTGACCTCTGACCGGGAGGCCGACGTCGTCACCGCGCGCCTCGGCGGTCGCGTGGCGCATCCGCCGGCAGCAGCCGCCCCCAGCAGGGTCGCGGCGGTGACGGTGGCGAGCAGCGCGTGTCGGGAAGGCATTGCGCCCATCCTCTCGTGGCGGGCCCCGGGCGTTCAGCGCCGTCGCTGGCGGGAGGTCCACTCACGCATCCGGCGGGGGTATCCCGTCAGGTGCACGTCGTAGACCGGGATGCCCAGGGCACGGGCGAACTCGAACGCCGCCTGCTTCGACGGCACCGCGCGGCGGGTCCACTCCCCGTCGTGGGCCACCAGCACCACCGTCGTGGCGGTCAGGTTCGTCGCCGGCTCGACGTAGGCCTCGACGCCCCGACGGCTCCGGGCGAACTCGGCCAGGTAGGCCCGCACCGTGCCCGTGTCGATCGCCATGTCGGGGCCGTCGGCTCGACCGCTGCCGGACCGCCTGCGCCGGCGACGCAGCCGGTCCCACCAACCCATGGACCGAGGGTATGTCGCGCCACCGCGGGCCGTCCGCGCATTTGGCGCGATTCCCCGCGCGTCGCGTTTCCGCAAACGGCACCCCGTGGCTGCGGCCCGCTGCAATGCTTCCGGTCGTGCGACCACGACCCCTGAGGCGGGCCCTTCGCGCCGCCATCGTCGTGGCGTTGCTGACCCTGACCGCCGAGGCTGGCTCACCGGGGCACGCGGCAGCCGACGGGGTGGCCTCCGCGACCGCAGCGGCCACCTCCGCTGCGGCCGGGCTCCCGGCGACCTCGACGGACCACGGCGCCCAGCCCCCGCCGCCCTTCGCCGCCACGGCCAGCGACGTGCTCTCGCGGCGCCCCGCGTGGCCGCTGCC
>NZ_DASVZH010000316.1:0-1796 GCF_036391795.1 Oryzihumus sp. | reverse complement strand
GGTCCCGGGCCAGGCACCGCTCCACGAGGTCCACCAGCGCCACCGGGGCTGCTGTCCCGAGCGTGGCCAGCGGCGGGCGCACCGCCGGTGGCGGCGGCGCGACACCGGTCAGCGCCAGCCAGCCCAGGGCGCCCAGGGCGTGCACGTCGGCCGCGGGGGTGGCGACCGCCCCGTCGACGACCTCCGGCGCGACGTAGCCGGGGGTGCCGTGCCCCTCACCGGGGTCCTCCCCCGCCAGCCGGGCGACCCCGAGGTCGGCCAGCATCGGCTTGCCCTCATGGGTGAAAAGCACGTTGCCGGGCGAGACGTCAGCGTGCACCACGCCCGCCTCGTGCAGCTGGGCCAGCGCCCCGGCCAGCGGCGTGAGGACCGTGACCGCCTCCCCCGCCGACAGGTGCCCCCGGCCGGCCACCACCCGGGCCAGGCTCCCCCCGTCGGCGAGGTCGAGGACCAGCGCCAGGCCACCGCCGGCGAGCGGCACGGCGTCGTGCAGCCGCACCACGTGCTCCCCCGCCGTGCGGCTGAGCACGGCCAGCTCGCGCACCGCCGAGTCACTGGCGCCGGGACGGGTTCCGTTGCCGGACAACACCTTCACGGCCACCCGGGCGCCGTCACGCTGGCGTTCGGCGAGCCAGACCGTGCCCGACGCGCCCCGCCCGACCTGGCCGAGCAGGACACACCCGGGCACCGTGGGCTGCTCCATCGCAGACACCCCCTAGGGTTTCGCGCATGGCAACCGACACCCCCACGATCCTCGCCACCTCCGGCGGTTACCGGATGCACGAGCGCCTGCGCTTCGAGTTCGCTGAGCTCGTCCACTATGCCGTGGATCTGTCCGGCGCCGACGCGCGTATCCCCAAGGTCTGCCACGTCGGCACCGCCATGGGCGACCAGCGCTGGTTCAACGCCGAGATGGACGAGGCCGGCCGGCACGCGGGCTACGCCCTGAGCCACCTCAACCTGTTCACCATGCCCAACGTCGAGGACGTCGAGGGCCACCTCCTGGAGCAGGACGTGGTCTGGGTCAACGGCGGCTCGGTGGCCAACCTGCTCGCGGTGTGGCGGGTGCACGACCTCGACCAGATCCTGCGCCGGGTCTGGGAGGCCGGTGTGGTCCTCGCCGGCGTCTCGGCCGGGTCGATCTGCTGGTTCGAGGGCGGCACCACCGACTCCTTCGGGGCCGAGCTGCGCCCGGTCACCAACGCCCTGGGCTTCCTGCCCTACGGCAACGGCGTGCACTACGACAGCGAGGAGCGACGCCGGCCGCTGGTGCACCGCCTCGTCGCCGACGGCACGCTGCCCACGACGCACTGCACCGATGACGGCGTCGGCCTGCTCTACCGCGGCACCGAGCTCGTCGAGGCGGTCAGCGAGCAGGACGGCAAGGGCGCCTACATCGTCACCCGCGACGGCGGCAGCGCCGTCGAGGAGCGCCTCGAGCCGCGTCGCCTCTGACCCACCCGGTATGCCGTGTGGTCACCCCCGGGCTCGACCACGGCAGGTGACCACGCGGGATACGACCACGCGGGGTACGACGCGCCGAGGGGGACGTTCCTCGGGTTTGGGGGCACGGCCGCTTCAAGTGGTTGTTGCAACGAGGCTGACGGAAGGATCCGGTCATGCCTGGTGCACGGTTGTCGGAGCAGGAGCGCGCCCAGATCGAGGTGTTGTTCGGGCAGGGGCTGACCTTCCCGCAGATCGCGGCGGTGATCGGTCGGGACCGGTCCACGGTCTGGCGGGAGGTGACCCGCAACCACGCCTACCGCGGCGGGCACGTGGTCACCGGGGCGGTGCAC
>NZ_DASVZH010000315.1:0-5820 GCF_036391795.1 Oryzihumus sp. | reverse complement strand
CCAGCGTGACCTCACTGCCGAGCAGGGCACCGCGGTGGGCGACGTTGTAGGCGGCCACCTCCGACGCCGACGTGCCGGCGGGGCCGGATCCCTGCAGCACGTGGTGGAGGGCGAAGAGCACGCCGAAGGCGAACGCGCCGGTGGCCGCCCAGCGAAGGGGCGAGCGGCGCGGCGCCTCAGCGTGAACGCTCATTCGGCCATCATCGGGCAGCCGCGGGGCCCGGACCGGCTAATCGGGGAACTCGACCAGCCGCGCCCCTCCGCCAGGTTCCTGACCTGCAGAAACAGCCTGTGCCCCCGGCAGGACTCGAACCTGCGACCTAGAGATTAGAAGGCTCTTGCTCTATCCAGCTGAGCTACGAGGGCTCGTCGCGGGTGCCCGAAGCGCCGCGAACGCCTGAAGTGTAGGCGAGCACACGGCATACCCGGTGGCAGTCCGGCAGAGAGGCGGTCCCGGACGGCGGCCCCGCCCAGGGGTCCACGGTGTCTCCGTCAGAAAGCGGGGGCGCGCGCGACCCTCCCACGGTTCACTGAAGGGGTGCAGCAGAGCAGCCAGGCGCCACCGATGCGCTACTTCGACCCGCGCCTCGTCGGCACGCTCGAGTGCGAGACGTGGGTCAGCTACTACCGCCGCGAGTGGTGGCCGTTCCTCAAGGCCGCGGTGCGGGTGGTGCGGCACGCCTTCGGGCTCAACCGCACGCGCACGGCCCTCGGCGCCTGGTGGGTGCTGCGGGCCAACCAGGTGTGGGCGCCCTACCCCGACAACGACCCCGAGGCTGCGCGCCGGTTCATGGGCAAGTTCTACGCGCTCGTCGCCCACACCCACCGCGAGGACTTCGACGTCACCGAGGCCGCCCGGCTCGAGGTCGAGTGGTGGCGGATCCACCGCGGCGTGCAGCGCGGCGAGAAGCCACCCACGCCCGAGGCCGTCGAGGAGCTCGTCCAGGCACTCCAACGGCTCTACGCCCACACGTACCGCGTCGACCCCACCGACGTGCGCCTCGCCGCCGAGCAGCGCGCCGAGGCGATGCGGCTCTCGGATGAGTGGGTCCGCGACGGCCACCACCGCGGCAACCCCCTGGTCGCGCAGGAGCGGGCCGCGCTGGTCCGCTCGTACGCCGCCCTGCTGGCGGCGGTGCACACCGCCTGAGCGCGGTCAGGTCAGGACGGTCCCGGCGAACTCGCGGCGGTGGCCGGCCAGGTCCATCAGCAGGGCCTGCTCGCGTGCCGGTGCCTCCTGCCCAGCAACGCCGCGCACCACACGCATCCGCAGCAGGGCCAGCTCGCTGGCCGTGTCCTGGAAGGCGGTCATCGCCGCCAGCGCGCGCCGCCCACCGGTCATCCGCGCCCACACCCGGGCCCGGCGCCGGTCGGGCATCGAGGCGAGCATGCGCACCTCCGGGTAGGTCAGCCATCCCGCGTCGGCGAACGGCACCAGGTGCACGCCGATGAGCCTGCCCTCCCGCCGGCGCGCCCACACAGCCACCCCGATGAACGCGGCGAACAGCGGCACCTGGAGGAACACGTAGGCCACGAGGAAGCCCTGGATCCCGGCGACGGTGGTCAGGTTCCAGGTCGCGTGCAACGTCACCGCCGCCAGCCAGCCGAGCAGCGGGGCCAGCACGCGTATGCCGGTGCGCCGGGTGGTCGCCGCGACGCCCAGTCCGATGCCGGTGCAGATCGTGAAGACGGGATGGGCGAACGGGCCCATCACCCCGCGCAGGAGGAAGACCGTCGCCAGGCCGGCACCGCCGGTGTCGTGGAAGGCGCGGGCCAGGTAGAAGATGTTCTCCGCGAAGGCGAACCCGGCCGCGGACAGCCCGGCATACACCATGCCGTCGACGATGCCGTCGAACTCCTGGCGGCGCAGCCGCCAGATGAGCAGCACGACCAGGCCCTTGAGGGTCTCCTCGACGACCGGGGCGACGACGACCGCGCCGAGGGTGAGCGGGTCCTGGCCGGCGTTCCGCAGCACCACCATCGTGGAGGTGTTGAGCACCAGGGCCCCCGCGCTGGCCACCAGCGCGCCCCAGAGGAACGTCAACACGAGCAGCCGGGTCGGCTCGGCCTCGAACCGGTCCAGCCACAGGAACGCCGGGACGACCACGCCCAGGGGCAGCACGGCGAGCAGGACGCCGAGCAGTGAGGCCCCCACCCCGGCGCTGACGCCCGCAGCCTCCCCCAGCACCAGCGCACACACCCCGAAGCCCACGATCATGACGGCGCCCTGGACCCAGCGGCGGATCACCGACCGCGTTCCCCACGTCATGACGCGCAGGCTAGTGCAGCCTCCCCCGTAGGGTGTCCTGCGTGACGACGAACGGTAACGACCGCGCGACCAACGACCGCATCGTGTGGATCGACTGCGAGATGACCGGCCTGAGCCTGGAGCACGACGCCCTCATCGAGGTCGCGGCCCTGGTCACCGACTTCGAGCTCAACCAGCTCGGCGACGGGGTCGACCTGGTCATCAAGCCCCCGGCCGCCGCGCTTGAGCAGATGGACGACTTCGTCCGCGACATGCACACCACCAGCGGCCTGCTGGAGCAGCTCGACCGGGGCATCAGCCTGGAGGACGCGCAGAACCAGGTGCTGGCCTACGTGCGCGAGTGGGTGCCCGAGCCGCGCAAGGCACCGCTCGGCGGCAACACCGTCGGCACCGACCGCAACTTCCTCGCCCGGGACATGCCCGACCTCGAGGCGCACCTGCACTATCGGATCATCGACGTCTCCTCGATCAAGGAGCTCTCGCGCCGGTGGTACCCCCGCGTCTACTTCAACTCCCCCAGGAAGTCCGGCGGCCACCGCGCCCTGGCCGACATCCGCGAGTCCATCGCCGAGCTGCGCTACTACCGCGAGGCGGTCTTCGTCGAGCAGCCCGGCCCGGACTCCGACGCGGCGAAGGAGATGGCCGCCCGGCACGAGATCCCCGGCGCCTGACCTGCGCCGACGCGCCGACGCCGGCGTGCTGGCAGGGGGTGGTCGGAACACCCCGCCGGACCTAGTACGATAGGCGCCGCTGAACACGCGACCGCCACCTTTGCGGCGGTCGCTCGGCATGGTGGGTGTAGCTCAGCTGGTAGAGCACCTGGTTGTGGTCCAGGTGGCCGCGGGTTCAAGTCCCGTCACTCACCCCACGGGTCGGGCCCCGGCTCCGCGCAAGCGGTGCCGGGGCCCGACTGCTTCACCCGCGAGACCGCCACCTGGGGGCGGTGGACACCGCGGCCGGGAAGGGCTCGACGCCGTCAGGCGATCGGTTACTTCACAACCTCGCACGCGACTCCTCCGAAGGCTCTTGCACGAGGGGTGACCTGCTGCTTGACTGCGCGAGGCAACGGATCCTGCCCGGGTGCCAGACCTTCCCGCTCCGCGGAGCGGGAGGCACTCGGCAGATGACGCCACCACGTCGTCGTGCACAGGAGGGGGTGTGCAGTGGCTCCGCGCCGCTCTCTCGGTCCTTCCGCCTGCTGGCGTTGCCTGAACCGCATCCTGGACCCTGCCGGACCCTGTTCGGCGCTCCCCGAAAGGACCTCGTCGTGCGACGACGCACCTCCATCGCCGCGGCCCTGATCGCCGCAGGCGGGCTCGCCTCCATCGCCTCGGGCATGGCGGTGGCCGCCCCCTCCCCCAGGGAGGACCACCCCCAGGGGCCGCCCCTCGACCACGTCTTCGTGATCATGCTGGAGAACCACTCACAGTCCAGCGTCATCGGCGACGCGAACGCGCCGTTCCTCAACTCGCTGGCGGCCAGGTACACCGTGGCCGACCACTACTACGGGGTCACGCACCCCTCGATGCCGAACTACCTCGCCAGCATCGCCGGGGACAACTTCGGTATCCAGGACGACAACGACCAGAACGTCGTCAACCTCGACCGCAGGAACCTCGTCGACCAGCTGGAGTCCAAGGACATCAACTGGGGCGCCTACATGCAGGACCTGCCGGCCAACAAGCTCGACCGCTTCGGTCCGGCCCGCGCCGACGGCTCGCTGATCTCGCTCTACGCCAAGAAGCACAACCCGTTCGTGCTCTTCGACGACGTGAAGAACAACCCGGCGCGCATGGCGAAGGTCAAGGACTACAGCGCGCTCGGCTCCGACCTGAACGCCGAGGACGCCCCCCAGTTCGTCTGGATCACGCCCAACCAGTGCAACGACATGCACGGCGGCGTCTACGACACGGTGGCCGGCCACCCGGAGACGCCGTGCCCCTACGGCAGCGCCAAGGACGACGCCAACGACGCGGCCCTGAAGCAGAAGGCCGACACGTTCGTGAAGGGCGCGGTCACCACGATCATGTCCTCCAGGGCCTGGACCAAGAAGTCCGCGATCGTCATCGTCACCGACGAGAACGACTACACGGGCAACGCCGAGACCGGCGGCTGGGAGAACGCCGACGGGTGCTGCGACTCCCCGTACGTCGCCAAGGGCGACGCGCGGGTCAGCGCGAGCTGGCCCGGTGGCACGTATGGCGGTGGGCTGATCCCCGCGATCGTCGTCACCGGCTCGGGGGCGCACCACAGCGTCGACCACACGCCGTACAACCACTACTCGCTGCTCACCACGATCGAGGACAACTGGCGCCTCGGCCACCTCGGCCACGCCGGCGACACCGCGGGTGGCGTCGTGCCGATGTGGACGGCGATCGCCGAGCACTGACGCAGCAGACCCTCTCGTCCAGCGACCGCCCCGCTCTCTCGATGAGCGGGGCGGTCGCGTGCTGCTCACCCGGCGAGGGGCATGAGGGGCTGCGAACGTCCGGGACGATCACGCTGACGTGGGCGCCCCGACCCGCGGCACCGGTGCGGGGGCCGGGCCGGCGGGCGCCGGAAGCCGGAGACGCTTGAGCAGCAACGCGTTGACGGCGACGAGGAAGCTGGACCCGGACATCGACAGCGCGGCGATCTCCGGTCGGAGCACCAGACCGAATGCTGGCTCGAACACGCCGGCCGCGATGGGCAGCGCGATGGCGTTGTACCCAACGGCCCAGCCCAGGTTCTGGCGCATCTTGCGCAGCGTGCCGCGCCCGATCCGCAGCGCCACCGGCACGTCCAGCGGGTCCGAGCGCATCAGCACGACGTCGGCGGTCTCGATGGCCACGTCGGTGCCGGCCCCGATGGCGATGCCCAGGTCGGCCTGGGCCAGGGCTGGTGCGTCGTTGACCCCGTCGCCGACCATCGCCACCCGCTTGCCGGCCCGCTGGAGCTCGGCGACCCGAGCGGCCTTGTCGCCGGGGAGGACCTCGGCGATCACCGTGTCGATGCCGAGCCGGCCGCCGACGCGGCGCGCTGTGGCCTCGTTGTCCCCGGTGAGCATGACCACCTGCACGCCCGCCTCGTGCAGGGCCTGCACCGCGGCCGCAGCGGTGTCGCGTGGGGCGTCGGCCAGAGCGATGACGCCGGCGGCGCGGCCGTCCACGGCGACCATCACGGCGGTGCGTCCCGCGGCGGCGAGCTCGTCGCGCCGGTCCAGCAGGCCATGCAGCTCGACACCCTCGGTGGCCATGAGGGCACGGTTGCCGACGAGGACGCGACGGCCGGCGACCACCGCGCCCGCCCCGTGCCCGGGCACGCTCCGGAACTGCGCTGCCTCCAGGACAGGGGCCGCCTGCTCCTGGGCGTGGCGCACCACGGCCGCCGCCAGGGGGTGCTCGGACTCTCGCTCGACGGCCGCGGCCAACGGCAGGAGGTCCTCGGCGCTGATCCCGTCGACGACGACGTCGGTGACCTCAGGCTCGCCCTTGGTCAGCGTGCCGGTCTTGTCCATCACGACGGTGTCGATCCGTGCGGAGGTCTCCAGCGCGCTGGCGTTCTTGAAGAGC
>NZ_DASVZH010000314.1:0-6526 GCF_036391795.1 Oryzihumus sp. | reverse complement strand
ACGCCGTCGCCTGAGGCCTTGGTCACGCGGGCGCGTTCGGACCGCCGGGCTCTGGCACGCTGCCGCCGTGGTCCCCGCCCTCGCCGTCGCGCTCGCCGCCACCGCCCTGCTGGACTGGCACGCCGTATGCCGTGACCACCGCCGCGTCGAAGCGGTCGCCAAGCCGCTGGTCATGGTCCTGCTCGCGGCGCTGGCGCTCGCGCTGGGCGCCGGCGCCACCGGCACAGGCCGCTGGCTGCTGGCGGCGATCGCCCTGGGCGGCGTCGGCGACGTCGCCCTCCTCGGTGACAGCGAGCCCCGCTTCCTCGGCGGCCTGGGCGCGTTCCTGCTCGGCCACCTCGTCTACGTCGCCGCGTTCGTCTCCCTCGGCTTCCACGGCGGCTGGGCGCTCGGCGGCCTGGCCGTGGTCATCCTGAACCTGGCCACCGCCGGGCGGCGCATCCTCGTGTCCGCCATGCGGCAGGACCGGACGCTGGGAGGTGCCGTCGCGGCATACATGCTCGTCATCGCGGCGATGACGGTGACCGCGTGGGGGACCGGCCGCCCGATGGTCGCGCTGGGCGCGGTGGTGTTCGTCGTGTCCGACACGGTGCTGGCGCTGGACCGGTTCGTGCGGCCGCGCCCGGGCAGCCGGGTGCTGGTCATGGTGACCTACCACGTGGGGCAGGTGCTCATGGTCCTCGGCGCGCTGCGGTGACGCTGACCTGAGGCGAGCCTGACCCTGCGCGGTCAGGTCAGCCGCGGCTGGCGACGTGCAACAGGCCCCTGCTGTCCGCGGTCAGCGTCGCCACGTGGAAGAACCGCTGGGCCTGGCCGCAGGTCCTGGTGGTCGTGCAGGCGGGGTAGGACTGGTAGCTGCTCCACGGGGCGTTCCAGGCGGCGTAGCCCAGGCGCAGGTGGCCGGCGAGGTCGACGAAGCCCGTCGGGCCGCCGGGGCCGTTGATGCCGGAGCCGGAGGCGAGCAGCGGGCTCGTCGTCGGTCGGGTGCACGGGCCCAGTGCCGAGGCGCAGATCGCGTAGCCGGTGGCGTAGGCGGGGCTGGACCAGTTGTTGGCCGAGTAGAACAGGTACAGCCGCCCGGCATACCCCACCAGCGAGGGGCCCTCGATGAGGTTGCCCTCCCACTTCTGCGCGGTCGTGAGCAGGTTGTGCGGCAGCGACCCGGGGGCGAACGCCGTGCCGCCCGGGGCGAGCTGGCGGGACCACAGGCGCGTGGGGCAGCAGCCGGGGACGCCCTCGTTCTTCCACACCAGGAACGGGGTGCCGCGCGCGTCGAGGTAGAGGGCCGGGTCGATCGAGCCGCGCGGGTCGCTCGAGCACACCAGCGGGGCCCGCGTCGTGTCGGTGAACGGGCCCAGTGGCGAGGCCGACGTCGCCACCGAGATGCACTGCTTGTACGGCGAGAGGCTGCGCGGGGCGACGTACGCCATGACGTAGTGGCCGCCGGTCCAGCGCACCGTCGGCGCCCAGGCGTTGGTGTCCCACTTGCCGGGCCCGCTGCGGGCGGCCCACGGGGCGACGCGGGGCAGGGCGTCGTTGAACCACGGGTCGGTGCTGATCGAGGCCCCCGGGTTGTATGCCGGCCGGGCCACCCAGGTGCGCAGGTCCGTGGAGGTCATCACCGGCACGTAGGCGCCGCCGGTGTTGGTGGCGTAGGCGTACCAGGTGTGGCCGAAGCGCACCACGTCCGGGTCGGGGAAGTTGCCGCGGTAGACGGCGCCGGCCTTGAACCACGGCACGTCGATCTGCGCCTGCGCCGTCGCGGCCGGTCCGGCCAGCACGGCCGAGGCGACCGTGAGCACCAGGGCCACCAGCACCCAGACCCGTCGTCGTCGCTGACCCATTCCCCTGCCTCCCTGCCGACCGACATCCGACGTCGACGGTAGGGCGCGGCTCCCGGCCGCGCGGGGCACTTTGCCAGACCCTGAACCGCGCGGCTGCCCCCTCGTGGCCTGCGCTAACCTTGGGCCATGGCCGGCGTGCTGCTTCTTAGCCAGCCGCGTTGAACGGATCGGACGTCAACGCGGCAACCCCTCCTGTGTGAGGGGTTTTCTTGTGTCGCGGGTCCGACGCGGGGGACGAGCACGCACGCAACCACGAGACGCGAGGACACGACGATGAACGACACGCCGTACCGCTACACCGCCGAGCTGGCCGAGAAGATCGAGCTGGCCTGGCAGGACCGGTGGGAGAGCGAGGGCACCTTCCACGCGCCCAACCCCGCGGGCCCGTGGGCCGACCCCGAGGGCGTCGCCGGCCGCGAGAAGCTCCTGGTGCTCGACATGTTCCCCTACCCGTCGGGCGCCGGCCTGCACATCGGCCACCCGCTCGGCTACATCGCCACCGACGTCTTCGCCCGCTACCACCGGATGACCGGCAAGAACGTCCTGCACTGCCTGGGCTACGACGCGTTCGGCCTGCCGGCGGAGCAGTTCGCCGTGCAGACCGGGCAGCACCCGCGCAAGACGACCGAGGAGAACATGGTCGTCATGAAGCGCCAGCTGCGGCGGCTGGGGCTGGCCCACGACGACCGTCGCGCGATCGCGACGATCGACCCCGAGTACTACAAGTGGACCCAGTGGATCTTCCTGCAGATCTGGGACTCCTGGTACGACGTCGACGCGGTCCGCGAGGACGGCGGCCGGGGCAAGGCGCGCCCGATCCGCGAGCTGGTCGAGGAGCTCTCGAGCGGCCGCCGCGCGACGCCCGACGGGCGTGACTGGTCGGCGCTGACCGAGGCGGAGCGGGCCGAGGTCCTCGACGGGTTCCGGCTGGCCTACTCCTCCCAGGCGCCGGTCAACTGGGCGCCGGGCCTGGGCACGGTGCTGTCCAACGAGGAGGTCACCAACGACGGTCGCTCCGAGCGCGGCAACTTCCCGGTCTTCAAGACCAACCTGCGCCAGTGGATGATGCGGATCACCGCGTATGCCGACCGGCTGGCGGACGACCTGGACCGGGTCGAGTGGCCCGAGAAGGTCAAGCTGATGCAGCGCAACTGGATCGGGCGCAGCCAGGGTGCCCGCGTGCGCTTCCCCGTGGTCGGTCACGACGCCACGATCGAGGTGTTCACCACCCGGCCGGACACGCTGTTCGGGGCCACCTTCATGGTGCTCGCGCCCGAGCACCCGCTGCTGGAAACCCTTGTCCCGCAAGGCGGCTGGCCCTCGGAGACAAACCCGGCGTGGACGGGCGGCGAGGCGACCCCCGCAGCCGCGGTCGCGGCATACCAGCGGTCTGCCTCGCGCAAGTCCGAGGTGGAGCGGCAGACCGAGGGCAAGGACAAGACCGGCGTCTTCACCGGCGCCTGGGCGACCAATCCCGTGAACGGGCAACGGATCCCGGTCTTCGTGGCCGACTACGTGCTCATGGGCTATGGCACCGGCGCGATCATGGCGGTGCCGGGGCAGGACCAGCGCGACTGGGACTACGCGACCGCGTTCGACCTGCCCATCGTGCGCACCGTCCAGCCGAGTGAGGGTCACGACGAGTCGACCGCGTTCACCGGCGAGGGACCGGCGATCAACTCGGCCAACGACGAGATCTCGCTCGACGGGATGGGCGTCGTCGAGGCCAAGGCGGCCATCATCGAGTGGCTCTCCGCCAAGGGCCTGGGCGAGGGCACGGTCAACTACAAGCTGCGCGACTGGCTGTTCAGCCGGCAGCGCTACTGGGGTGAGCCGTTCCCGATCCTGTTCGACGAGGACGGGGTCGCCCATGCCGTGCCCGAGTCGATGCTGCCGGTCGAGCTGCCCGACGTGCCGGACTACTCACCCAAGACCTTCGACCCCGACGACGACTCCTCCAGCCCGGAGGCGCCGCTGTCCCGCGCGACCGAGTGGGTCAACGTCGAGCTGGACCTGGGTGACGGTCGTGGCGTTCGCCGCTACCGCCGCGAGACCAACACCATGCCCAACTGGGCCGGTTCGTGCTGGTACTACCTGCGCTACCTCGACCCGGCCAACGACGAGGCGTTCGTCGACCCGGAGAACGAGCGCTACTGGATGGGCAAGCACCTGACCCCGGTCGAGGGTGCCCCGGCGGAGGTCCGCGACCCCGGTGGCGTCGACCTGTACATCGGCGGGGTCGAGCACGCGGTGCTGCACCTGCTCTACGCCCGCTTCTGGCACAAGGTGCTGTTCGACCTGGGCCACGTCAGCAGCGAGGAGCCGTTCCGGAAGTACTTCTCGCAGGGCTACATCCAGGCGTTCGCCTACCGCGACGGCCGCGGCCAGCCGGTCCCGGCCGCCGAGGTCGAGGAGGTCGAGGACAGCGACCCGCACCACCCGCAGTTCACCTGGCAGGGCCAGCCGGTCACGCGCGAGTACGGCAAGATCGGCAAGTCGCTCAAGAACGTCGTGAGCCCCGACGAGATGTACGACGCGTACGGCGCCGACACCCTGCGCGTCTACGAGATGTCGATGGGCCCGCTGGAGCTCTCCAAGCCGTGGGAGACGCGCGCCGTCGTGGGCGCCCAGCGGTTCCTGCAGCGCCTGTGGCGCAACGTGGTCGACGAGGAGACCGGCGAGGTCCGGGTCGTCGACGAGCCGGTCGACGCGGACACGCTGCGCGTGATGCACAAGACCATCGACGCGGTCGCGAAGGACTACCCGACGCTGGGCTTCAACACCGCGATCGCCCGGCTGATCGAGCTGAACAACGCGCTGACCAAGCTCGACGCGGTGCCGCGGGAGGCGGCCGAGACCATCGTCAAGATGGTGTCGCCGATCGCCCCGCACATCGCCGAGGAGCTGTGGCGCCGGCTGGGCCACGACGAGACCATCACCTTCGAGTCGTTCCCCGTCGCAGACCCGGCCCTGCTGGTCGACGACACGGTCACCTGCGTCGTGCAGGTCCAGGGCAAGGTGCGCGACCGCCTCGAGGTGGCGGCCGACATCAGCCCCGCCGACCTGGAGGCCGCCGCCCTGGCCAGCGAGAAGGTCCAGGCCTCGATCGCCGGCAAGACGGTGCGCAAGGTGATCGTGCGGGCGCCGCAGCTGGTCAACATCGTCGCGGGCTGAGATCCGCCCACGAGGTCGACGAAACCCACACCACCGCGGTCGGTGGTGTGGGTTTCGTCGATGTGGGTGTGTGCGCCGGATCAGCCGAGGGTGGCCAACGCGCTGCTGTAGCGCATCAGGTAGTCCGCCGCACTGTCCCCGGCGTAGACGATGTCCGCGCTGAACGACTCGAGGAGCAGCTCGCCCTTCAGCGTCAGCAGCCGCGCCTCGTCCGAGTCGTGGATCTGCATGAGCGTCTCGCGTTCCCCGGTGACGACCCACAGTCCGGTTCCCCGCTCGGAGAAGAACAGCTGGGGCTCGCTGCACCTGCCCTCACTGGCCTGCTTGCTCCAGAAGGTCTGCACCTCCTGGGCGTAGTCCAGCGACTTCTGCTCGCGCCCGGCGATCGGGTGCGTCCACGTCACCACCAGTGCTGCCTGCATGATCTGCTCCCGTTCTGCGCACCTGGACGGTGCGCGCTCGGCCCGCCCGGACGGCACGGCCCCTGGTCCGGGGGCTCTGGTCCCACACCCCCAACCTCTGACAGCGCCGAAGGGCCTGACATGGGCCAAGGTCCTTGACCGGGCCTGGGACCCGGGGCGGGCCGCGCGGGTGTGGCAACCGGCGCCTGCGCCGACCCCAGCCGGTAGCCTGCGCGCGTGAACGTCGCGATCGTCACCGACTCCACGGCATACCTGCCGGCCGAGGTGGTGGCGCGCCACGGCATCCGGGTGGTGCCGCTGCACGTCGTGCTGGACGGGACCGAGCTGGACGAGGGCGTCGACGTCGACCCCGGGCAGGTGGCGGCGGCGCTGCGCGCGCACCGCCGGGTGTCGACCTCGCGGCCCACGCCCACCGCCTTCCTCGAGGCCTACGAGGCGGCGGCCGAGGCGGGTGCGGACGAGATCGTGTCGGTGCACATCAGCGCCGACATGTCCGGGACCTTCGACTCGGCCATGCTGGCGGCCCGGCACGCGCCGGTGCCGGTCGAGGTGGTCGACTCCCGTTCGATGGGCCTGGCCATGGGGTATGCCGTGCTGGCGGCGGCCGCGGCAGCCGAGCGGGGGGAGGGTGCCAGGTCCGTGGCGGGGGTCGCCCGCTCGCGGGCCGGGGCGACGAAGGTGTGGTTCTGCGTGGACACCCTCGAGCACCTGCACCGCGGCGGGCGGATCGGCAAGGCCTCGGCGCTGCTCGGCTCGGCCCTGGCGATCAAGCCGCTGCTGACGCTGGAGGACGGGCACATCGAGCTCGCCGAGAAGGTGCGGACCTCGGCGCGGGCCGTGGCCCGGATGGAGGACCTCGCGCTCGGCGCAGCGGAGGCAGCCGGTGGCGACGCCTGCGTGGAGCTGGCGGTGCACCACATCGACGCGCCGGACCGCGCGACCGAGCTGGCCCGGCGGCTGCACGAGCGGCTGCCCGGCGCGCCCGAACCGATGCTGGTGGAGCTCGGCCCGGTGGTCGGCGCCCACGTCGGTCCCGGCACGCTCGCCGTCGTCGTCGCGCCGCGTCCCGGCCGGGGGGACTGACCC
>NZ_DASVZH010000313.1:0-3855 GCF_036391795.1 Oryzihumus sp. | reverse complement strand
ACCTCGGTGATGCCCTCGCGGTAGACGTCCTTGCCGCTGACCCGGGAGTGGAACGCCAGGGAGGCCAGGATCGCGGCCTTGGCGGCGGCGTCGAAGCCCTCGACGTCGGCGGTCGGGTCCGCCTCGGCGTAGCCGAGCTCCTGCGCCTGCTCGACCGCCTCGGCGAAGCCGGCGCCGGTCGTGTCCATCTTGTCCAGCACGTAGTTGGTCGTGCCGTTGACGATGCCGAGCACCCGGCGCACGTCGTCGCCGGCGAGGGACTCGCGCAACGGGCGCAGCAGCGGGATCGCCCCGGCGACGGCCGCCTCGTAGTAGAGGTCGACGTCGTGCTCCTGGGCAGCCTGGTAGAGCAGCGGCCCGTCCTCGGCCAGCAGCGCCTTGTTGGCGGTGACCACGCTGGCACCGTGCTCGAAGGCCCGCAGGATCAGGCTGCGCGCCGGCTCGATGCCGCCGATCACCTCGACCACGACGTCCGCGCGGGTGACCAGCTCCTCGGCGTCGGTGGTGAACAGCGAGGGGTCGACCCCGGTCTCGCTGCGGTCCTTGCCCGCCCGGCGCACCGCGATGCCGACGACCTGCAGCGGCCGGCCCACCCGGGCGGCCATGTCGTCGGCGTGCTCCGTGAGCAGGCGGGCCACCGCCGTGCCGACCACGCCGCAGCCCAGCAGGGCCACGCGCAGGGGCTGGACGTCCGGACTGGCCAGGTTGCTCACGCTTGCTCCTCACGCATCTCGGGCCTCACGAGCCTGCGTCCATCCTGCCGTGTCCACGCTGTGGACGCGCCTCGTTCCGCGATGCGGACGACGTGGCTACTCGACGTCGAGGGCGAGGATGTCCTCGATGCTCTCGCGCCGCACGATGACCCGGGCCACGCCGTCGCGGACGGCCACCACCGGCGGGCGGGGGACGTGGTTGTACTGGCTGGACAGGCTGCGACAGTAGGCCCCGGTGCCGGGGACGGCGATGAGGTCGCCGGGGGCCACGTCGGAGGGCAGGAACTCGTCCTTGACGATGATGTCCCCGCTCTCGCAGTGCTTGCCCACCACGCGCGCCAGCGCCGGGAGAGCCTCGCTGCGCCGGTTCGCCAGCGTGCACGAGTAGTCCGCGTCGTACAGGGCCGGGCGGATGTTGTCGCTCATCCCGCCGTCGACGGCGACGTAGGTGCGCGTCGCGGCGCCGTCGAGCAGCACCTCCTTGACCGTGCCGACCTCGTAGAGCGTGAAGGTGCTCGGACCGGCGATCGCCCGCCCCGGCTCGACCGAGATCCGCGGCACGGCGACCCCGTCGGCGCGGCACTCGCGGGCGACGATCTCGGCCATGCCGGCGGCCAGCACCTTCGGCGCCAGCGGGTCGTGCTGGGTCGTGTAGGCGATGCCGAAGCCCCCGCCGAGGTCGAGCTCGGGCAGCTCGACCCCGTGCTCGCGCGCGATGTCGAGGTGCAGCCCCATGACCCGGCGGGCCGCGACCTCGAAGCCGCTGACGTCGAAGATCTGGCTGCCGATGTGGCTGTGCAGCCCCTTGAGCGAGAGGTATGCCGGGTGCTCCAGCACGCGCCGCACCGCGTCGGCCGCCTGCCCCCCGGACAGGCTGAACCCGAACTTCTGGTCCTCGTGGGCGGTGGCGATGTACTCGTGGGTATGGGCCTCCACGCCCACGGTGACCCGGATGAGGACCGGGGCCACGACCCCGAGCCGCTGCGCCGCGGCGGCCACGCGGTCGATCTCCTCGAAGGAGTCCAGGACGATCCGGCCGACCCCATGGCGCAGCGCCGCCTCGATCTCGGCGACCGACTTGTTGTTGCCGTGCAGGCCGATCCGCTCCCCCGGGATGCCGGCACGGATCGCCACGGCGAGCTCGCCGCCGGAGCAGACGTCGAGGTGCAGCCCCTCCTCGTGGACCCACCGGGCCACCTGGGTGCACAGGAACGCCTTGCCCGCGTAGTAGACGTCGGCGCCGCCGCACAGGTCGCCGAACGCCTCGGCGAAGGCCTCCTTGAACTCGCGGGCGCGAGCGCGGAAGTCCTCCTCGTCGATGACGTAGGCAGGGGTGCCGAACTCGGCCGCGAGGTCGCGGACGTCGACGCCGCCGACGGTCAGTGCGCCGTCGCGGCCGCGACCCACCGACCGGGCCCACAGGTGGGTGACCAGGTCGTTGACGTCGGCCGGGGGCTTGAGCCACGACGGCCCGCGGTAGCCCTCGGCGTGCAGCGCGCCGGCCTCGTGGGCGCGCATCAGATCTGCTCCGGCGCCGAGACGCCCAGCAGGCCCAGGCCGCTGGCGAGCACCTGACGGGAGGCGTCGTTGAGCCACAGGCGGGTGCGGTGGAGGTCGGTGACCTCCTCCTCGGCGCGGGGCCGGACCCGGCACTCGTCGTACCACTTGTGCAGACGGGCGGCGAGGTCCTCCAGGTAGCGCGCGACCCGGTGCGGCTCGCGCAGCTGCGCCGCCTGCGCGACCACGCGCGGGAAGTCACCGAGGATCGCCAGCAGCGCCGACTCGGTCTCGTGGGTCAGCAGCGCCGGGTCGAAGCCGTCCTCCCGACGCACCCCGTCCCCGGCGGCCAGCCGCGCGACCCGGCAGGTGCGCGCGTGGGCGTACTGCACGTAGAACACGGGGTTCTCGTTGCTGTGCTTCGCGAGCAGGTCGAGGTCGATGTCGATGGTGGAGTCGGTCGAGGACCGGGTCAGGGCGTAGCGGGCGGCGTCGACCCCGACGGCCTCGACGAGGTCCTCGAGCACCACGACCGTGCCGGCGCGCTTGCTCATCCGCACCGGCTGGCCGTCCTTGACCAGGTTGACCATCTGGCCGATGAGGATCTCGAGGTTCTCGTGCGGGGTGTCGCCGAACGCGGCGCACATCGCCATCATCCGCGAGACGTAGCCGTGGTGGTCGGCGCCGAGCATGATGAACACCCGGTCGAAGCCGCGCTCGCGCTTGTCGAGGTAGTAGGCCAGGTCGCCGGAGATGTAGGCCGGCTTGCCGTCGCTCTTGATGACGACCCGGTCCTTGTCGTCGCCGTAGTCGGTGGTGCGCAGCCACCGGGCGCCGTCCTTCTCGTACATCACGCCGAGCTCGGTGAGCCGTTCCACCGCGCGGTCGACGGCCCCAGACTCGTGCAGCGAGTTCTCGTGGAAGTAGACGTCGAAGTCGACGCCGAAGTCGTGCAGCGAGGACCTGATCTCCCCGAACATCAGCTCGACGCCGAGCGCCCGGAAGCGTTCCTGCGCCTGGTCGGCGGGCAGGTCGAGGATGCCCGGCTCCTGCGCCATGACGGTGGTCGCGATGTCGCTGATGTAGGCCCCGGCGTAGCCGTCCTCGGGGGCCGGCTGCCCCTTCGCGGCGGCCAGCAACGACCGGGCGAACCGGTCGATCTGGGCACCGTGGTCGTTGAAGTAGTACTCCCGGGTGACCTCGGCGCCGGACGCCTCGAGGATGCGGGCCAGGGAGTCGCCGACGGCGGCCCACCGGGTGCCACCGAGGTGGATCGGGCCGGTCGGGTTCGCCGAGACGAACTCGACGTTGATCCGCTTGCCCGCCTCGGCATCGCCCCGTCCGTAGGCCTTCCCGGCCTCCACCACGGTCCGCGCCAGCTCCCCCGCCGAGGCCGCATCCAGCGTGATGTTCAAGAACCCGGGCCCCGCCACCTCCACCGCCTTGACCCCCGCCACCGCACCCAGACGCGCGGCGAGCCGGGAGGCGACCTCCCGCGGCGGCATACCGGCACCCCTGGCCAGCTGCAACGCCACGTTCGTCGCCCAGTCCCCATGCTCCCGGCTGCGCGGACGCTCCACCCGCACCTCATCCGGCACGACGACGGTCAGCTCGCCCGCCTCCACGGCGGCAACGAGCGCGGAGC
>NZ_DASVZH010000312.1:0-12710 GCF_036391795.1 Oryzihumus sp. | reverse complement strand
TGTGCTGCGGGCCTGCCGCGGTTCCGGCACCCCGCCCGGGGGCTCTCCTCCAGACACAGACCCTCCGCTCCGACGCGGCGACCTCCTTCAAGTGTGCGCGCTCCGGCGACGCCGCACCGCCCCTCGCGGCACGTGATCGTCGGCCCGATCGACGCGGACGGAACCACACCGTCAGGTTGGCAGGCTCTCGCGGTAGGCCCCGAGCGCGGCCGCGGTCCTGGTCGGCACGAACTCCACGACGCGGTAGTCGGCCACGCCGTGCACCGCGAACGGGTCGCCGGCGACGCGGGCCTCGACGTCGGCCCGCGGACCGACCGCGAGGATGACGCCGCCGTCGCGAGGGTGCTTGCGCCCGGACGCGACGAACACCCCCTCGGCGTAGCCGCGGTCCAGCCACGCGACGTGCTCCTCCAGGAGCGCATCGATCCGGTCCAGCGAGGCGGTGTAGGTCAGCTCGAGGATGAACACGCGTGGCAGCCTAGGGGGAGGGCGCGGTCCCACGATGCGGGACCGGGGTCCACCCGGTGGACTCCGGTGAGCGGCGCGGCATACCCTCGGGTTGTGCGTATCGCGCCGGGAGCGCTGCTCCTTCTTCGCCGCCGCGGCGGGGCCCTGTAAGACGGCCGCCCCTCGTCGCGGAGTGCGTGTTGCCCAGGCCTCACCTTGAACCCGCGAACACGTAGAGGCGAGAACATGATCCACCCCCAGCAGCCCAGCGGTATGCCGGTCGGCAAGTACCAGCCCTTCCACGAGCAGATCGTCGTGGACCTGCCCGACCGCACGTGGCCGACCCGGCGCATGGACACGGCCCCGCGCTGGTGTGCCGTGGACCTGCGCGACGGCAACCAGGCCCTGATCGACCCGATGAGCCCCGAGCGCAAGAAGCGCATGTTCGACCTGCTGGTCCGCATGGGCTACAAGGAGATCGAGGTCGGCTTCCCCTCGGCGAGCCAGACCGACTTCGACTTCGTGCGGATGCTCATCGAGGGCGGGCACATCCCCGACGACGTGACGATCCAGGTGCTCACCCAGGCCCGGGACCACCTCATCGAGCGGACCTACGACGCGATCCGTGGCGCGAAGCAGGCGATCGTCCACCTCTACAACTCCACGTCGGTGCTCCAGCGGCGCGTGGTCTTCGGGCTGGACCAGGACGGCATCATCGACATCGCGCTGCAGGGTGCCAGGCTGTGCAGGAAGCTCGAGGAGACGATCCCCGAGACCGACGTCTACTACGAGTACTCCCCGGAGTCCTACACCGGCACCGAGCTGGAGTTCGCCGCGCGGATCTGCAATGCGGTCATCGACGTGTTCGACCCGACGCCGGACCACAAGATGATCGTCAACCTGCCGGCGACCGTGGAGATGGCCACGCCCAACGTCTACGCCGACTCGATCGAGTGGATGTCGCGCCACCTCAGCCGGCGCGAGTCGGTGGTGCTGTCCCTGCACCCGCACAACGACCGCGGCACCGGCGTCGCGGCGGCCGAGCTCGGCTACCTGGCCGGCGCCGACCGGATCGAGGGCTGCCTGTTCGGCAACGGCGAGCGCACCGGCAACGTCTGCCTGGTCACGTTGGGCATGAACCTGTTCAGCCAGGGCATCGACCCCGAGATCGACTTCTCCGACATCGACGAGATCCGCCGCACGGTCGAACACTGCAACCAGCTGCCGGTGCACGAGCGCCACCCCTACGGCGGCGACCTGGTCTTCACCGCGTTCTCCGGCTCGCACCAGGACGCGATCAAGAAGGGCTTCGAGGCGATGGCCGCCGACGCCACCGCCGAGGGCAAGGGCGTGGACGACCTCACCTGGGCGGTGCCCTACCTGCCGATCGACCCGCACGACATCGGCCGGTCCTATGAGGCGGTCGTCCGCGTCAACAGCCAGTCCGGCAAGGGCGGAGTGGCCTACCTGCTCAAGTCCGAGCACCACCTCGACCTGCCGCGCCGGCTGCAGATCGAGTTCAGCGGCGTGGTCCAGGCTCGCACCGACTCCGAAGGCGGCGAGGTGTCCGCGGCGCAGCTGTGGGAGACCTTCCAGGACGAGTACCTCCCCGCCACCGGGGCCGGCTGGGGCCGGTTCGCGCTGGTGTCGATGCGCTCGGACAGCGCCGTCGACGGCGCCGATCGGATCTCGGTGACGCTCACCGACCACGGCCAGCAGCGCACGGTGGAGGGTGTCGGCAACGGCCCGATCGCCGCGTTCGTCGAGGCGTTGTCCGGTCTGGACGTCGACGTGCGGGTCCTCGACTACCACGAGCACGCGCTGTCCTCCGGTGGCGACGCCCGCGCCGCGGCCTACGTCGAGTGCGCCGTCGGCGAGCGGGTCCTCTGGGGTGTCGGGCTCGACGCCAACATCGTCATCGCGTCGCTCAAGGCCGTCGTATCCGCGGTCAACCGCTCCCAGCGCGACGTCGCCTGAGACCGTGGCCGGGGGAGCATGAACGGCAACAACAGGAGGGGCAGGCGCGGCGCGAGCCCGGTGCCGCCCGGCCCGCCTGCCGTTCCGCTCCCGGCAGCGGTGCCCCCGATACCCCCGGGCTGGGGCGCCATCGCGCGCATCGCGGCCGTGGTCACCGCAGTGGCTCTGGTGCTGGTGCTGGGCGGCGGGAGCCTGGCCTGGGCCTTCGAGCGCGACGAGAGGGGCTCGAACCTGAAGTCCCTGGGCGACTGCCTGTGGTGGGCGCTGACGACGCTGACAACCGTCGGATACGGCGACCACTTCCCCGTCAGCCCGGCCGGACGCGTCGTCGCTGCCGTGATCATGGTCGGCGGGGTGGCGATCCTCGGCGGCGTCGCCGCATCCATCGCGCTCGTGGTCACCCAGCGCCTGTTCGCCCGGGCCGCGCAGGTGGAGGAGGAGGTCGCCGACGTCGAGGAGGAGCTGGCCGAGTCGATGCGCGAGACCGAGACCCTGGAGCAGCTGATGCGCGAGCTCATCGACCGGGTCGCGGGCGTGGAGGCGCAGCTGCGGGCCCTGCGGGCCCTGCCGGAGCCGGGGCCTGTCGACCCTCCCGGAGCGGCGCCGGACAGCTGACCCCTTCTCCCGGGGTGCCTCCAGTCGCAGGAGGACGGCGCGAGCCGCACCTGCCTGAGCCATGGCCACACGGCCTCGGCTCGATCCTGTCAGCCGCGGTCAGCGCACACCGCGTGGCCGGAACTGGATGCTGATGCGGGGCCCGACCGGCTTGGCGGTCTTGGGGATCGCGTGCTCCCAGGTGCGCTGGCACGAGCCGCCCATGACGACGAGGTCCCCGTGGCCGAGCACGTGGCGCACGGTCTGGCCGCCCCCGCCGCGCGGACGCAGCAGCAGTGCCCGCGGCGTGCCGACCGAGATGATCGCGACCATGGTGTCCTCGGTGCGGCTGCGGCCGATCGTGTCGCCGTGCCAGGCGACGCTGTCACGGCCGTCGCGGTAGAGGCACAGCCCTGCGGTGCGGAACGGCTCGCCGAGCTCGGCGGCGTAGTGCCGGCTGAGCGCCTCGCGGGCTGCCTCGAGCACCGGGTGCGGCAGGCACACGCCCTCGTCGTAGAAGGCGAGCAGCCGGGGGACGTCGACCTCGCGGTCGTACATCTGCCGCCGTTCACCGTGCCACGGCACGTCCCGGGAGAGCCGGGCGAAGACCTCGTCGGAGCCGGTCAGCCAGCCCGGGCGCACGTCCACCCAGGCGCCGCGGCTGAGCGGGGTGCGCCGCACCGCGGCGCCGAGCGGACGCAGGCCGACCTCGTCGACCGCGTCGAGCAGGGATCCCTGGAGAGCCACCGTCATGGCACCACTGTACGCCTGTTCGACGGACAGGTGTTCGATCCGGGCCGGCTAATTGCGGGCACTGGGAGCGGCCTCGCGGCTACCGTGGAGGCATGTCGGTCAACCAGCGCGTTTCCGCGACCACGCGAGCTACCCGCTCGCTGGTCGCCGCTGCCTGACCCTCCATCCACCCCCGGCGACCGGAGACGGCTCGCCGGACGCCTGGTCGATGGCCCTCGACGCGGCCTCCGCCCGCGTCGCCGTTCCCGGTCGTCCCGACCGGAAGGCCCCCACCATGGACTCCCACGACGTCCGCTCGAGGTTCCTCGACTTCTACCGTGAGCGCGGCCACCGCCGCGTGCAGGGCACCTCGCTGATCCCACCCGACGGCGACCCGGTGCTGTTCACCACCTCCGGGATGCACCCGCTGACCCCGCACCTGCTCGGCGAGCCGCACCCGCAGGGCCGCCGGCTGGTCAACGTCCAGCGGTGCCTGCGCACCACCGACCTCGACGAGGTCGGCGACGACACCCACCTGACCGTCTTCGAGATGCTCGGCACCTGGTCCCTCGGCGACTACCCCGGGCCGATGAGCCTGCGCTGGGGGTATGAGCTGTTGCGCGAGGGCTTCGGCCTGGACCACGACCGGCTGCACGTGACCGTGTTCGGCGGTGACGACCAGGTCGGCCCCGACCTGGAGTCGCTGCGCACCTGGCGTGAGCTGGGCGTGCCGGTCGAGCTGACCGTGGAGGACAACTGGTGGTCCAACGGGCCCACCGGTCCGTGCGGGCCGGACTCCGAGGTGTTCGTCTGGACCGGTGGGGGCCGGCCGAGCGGCACCCCCACCACCGACCGGCGCTGGGTGGAGGTCTGGAACCACGTGATGATGCGCCACCGCCGCCTCGACGACGGGCGGCTCGTGCCCCTGGAACAGCCCAACGTGGACACCGGTATGGGCCTGGAGCGGCTGCTCACGGTGCTGCAGGGCGTGGGCTCCGTGCACGACACCGACCTGCTGCGGCCGTGGACCGACACCGTCGGCAGGCTCTGGCCGATGGGCCCGCGTGACTCGCGGGTGGTCTCCGACCACCTGCGCTCGGGCACCGTCGTCATTGGCGACGGCGTGCGGCCCCACAGCAGCGGCCGCGGCTACGTGCTGCGCCGGCTGGTCCGACGCAGCCTGACCCTGCTGTGGCGGCACGAACCGGGGTCGAGCCTGTCGGACCTGCCCGTGGACCTGCTCGAGGACACGCCGCGACAGTACGGGCTGACCGGCTCCGAGGTGGTGCGCGAGGTGATGCTGGGGGAGGAGCGCCGCTTCGGCGAGCTGGTGCGGCGGGGCCGGCCAGTGGTCCAGCGACGGCTGCGCCGCGGGCCCCTGACCGACGAGGACCTCACCGACCTGCACCAGACCCACGGCCTGCCGCGGGACCTGGTGCTCGGGCTGCTGGGCGGCGACCGGTGATCGGGCAGCGCCAGAGGCGTCAGCCGCCGGCGCCCAGGGCGCGCGCCGCGGCGACGAGCTGTGCGTTGTCCCGGGCCGGGGTGCCGTCGGGCAGCAAGAGCGTGTCCTCCAGCCCCACGCGCGTGTCCAGGCCGCGGCGCACGGCGTCCTGCAGCAGCACCCACGTCGCGTCGCCCTCACCGTGCTGCAGCCGGGGGGTCACGACCCCGCCGGCGTCCAGCACTGCGTGGATCGCGTCCACCACGCTGACGGCCTGCTTCCGCGGGGAGTCGAGCACCTCGACCAGCACGCGGGTGAGGTCGCCGGCCAGCCCCGAGACGGCCAGCGCGTGGGCGTCCTCCACGGTCCAGACCCCGGCCTCGACGCCGATGCCGGCGTCCAGGAGCGCCCGCGCCACCTCGAGCCACCCCTCCTCGCTCACGTTGACCGAGGCGTAGTCCGGCGCGCGCCAGCCCTGGACCAGCGACACCCGCCACGACGCGGAGGGCTCGATCCAGGCGCCGGTGGTGACCCCGACCGGCACGCCGCAGGCCTCGCGGACCCGCCGCACCACCTCGTCCACGACCGCCGGCTCGAGGCTCTCGCGGCCGGAGGGGTCGCGGGGGTGCAGGTGGACCGCCCGGGCCCCGGCCGCGACACAGGCGACCGCGTCGCGCGCGAGTGCGTGGACGGACTCGGGCACTGCCGGGTGGTCGGTGGTGGTGGAGGTCCCGTTCAGGGCAGCCTGGAGCAGCACGATGACGACGCTAGCCGTCGGGGGTGGCACTGTGGTCGTTGTCGGGTCGAGGATCGGAGGAGCAGATGCGCGTCGTCATCGTGGGAGGGCACGGCAAGGTCGGGCTCAGGCTCGGGCGGCTGCTCGCCGAGCGGGGGGACGACGCCGTGGGCCTGGTGCGCGCCCAGGACCAGACGGCGGACCTGAAGGGGGCCGGCGTGGAGCCCGTGCTCCTCGACCTCGTGGCCGCCTCGGTGGACGAGCTCGCGGCGGCCTTCGAGGGCGCGGACGCGGTCGTGTTCAGCGCCGGGGCCGGTGGCAAGGGCGGCCAGCAGGCCACGAACGCCATCGACGGCGAGGGGGCCGTCAAGGCGGTCGCTGCGGCCGAGCGCGCGGGGGTGCGCCGGTTCCTCCTGGTGTCGGTCTTCATGGACGCCGGCCGGGGCCGGGACCTGCCCGACACGTTCGAGAACTACGTGCGGGTCAAGCGGGCCTCCGACGTGCACCTGGCGGCGAGTGCCCTGGCCTGGACCATCCTGCGGCCGGGCACCCTCACCGACGAGCCGGGCACCGGACGGATCAACCTCGGGCCGGCCATCGCCTACGGCGCGGTCAGCCGCGACGACGTGGCCGCGACCCTGGCAGCCCTGCTGGCGTCTCCCGGCACCTCGGGCCGGGTGCTCGAGCTGACCGAGGGTGAGGTGCCGGTCGCCGAGGCGGTGGCCCGGCTCGTGCCCTGACCCACCCGGTAGGCCGGGTGGCCGCCTCTGGCGCCATGCCCGTCTCTGGCGACGCGGACCGCGGCGGCGCGGCCCGGCGTACCGGCGGTGTGGGCGGTCCGTAGGACAATGGACCCATGCCGCTCTACCGCGACGAGGCGATCGTCCTGCGCACCCAGAAGCTGGGTGAGGCCGACCGCATCGTCACCTTGCTCACCCGCACCCAGGGCAAGGTGCGCGGGGTGGCCAAGGGGGTCCGGCGCACCAAGTCCCGCTTCGGCGCCCGGCTCGAGCCGTGCATGGTCGTCGACGTCCAGCTCTACGAAGGGCGCTCGCTGGACACGGTCACGCAGGCCGAGACGCTCGCGCCGTACGGCGACGTCATCGCCCGCGACTACACCGCCTGGACCGCCGCGACGGCGATGCTGGAGACCGCCGACCGGCTCACCGAGGAACGCGAGCCGGCGGTGCAGCAGTTCCTGCTGCTGGCGGGGGCGCTGCGCAGCCTGGCCGGCGGGGAGCACGACCCGGGGCTGGTGCTGGACGCCTACCTGCTGCGCTCCCTGGCCGTGGCCGGCTGGGCGCCCAGCTTCCACGACTGCGCCCGGTGCGGCGCCGACGGTCCGCACCGCGCGTTCAACATCGCCAGCGGTGGCACGGTCTGCCCGTCCTGCCGCACGCCCGGCTCGGCGGCCCCGGACCCGGCCACGATGGAGCTGCTCGCCTCCCTGCTGGCCGGCGACTGGGTCGTGGCCGACGCCAGCGTCCCGCAGCACCGCCGCGAGGGCAGCGGCCTGGTCGCGGCCTTCCTGCAGTGGCACCTCGAACGCGGCGTGAGATCCTTGCGCCTCGTGGAACGAGAGCGCGCATGAGCCAGGCCCCCTATCCGCACCCGTCCGGGGCGCGGCCCCCGGTGCTGCCCGCCGAGCTGGTGCCCCACCACGTGGCGATCGTCATGGACGGCAACGGCCGCTGGGCCAACCAGCGCGGGCTGCCGCGGACCAAGGGGCACGAGGCCGGTGAGGCCGCGCTGCTCGACGTGGTCGCCGGCGCGATCGAGATCGGGGTCAAGCACGTCTCGGCCTACGCCTTCTCCACCGAGAACTGGAAGCGCTCGCCCGAGGAGGTCAAGTTCCTCATGGGCTTCAACCGCGACGTCATCCGGCGCCGCCGCGACCTGCTCAACGCCTGGGGCGTGCGGGTGCGCTGGTCCGGGCGGCGCCCGCGGCTGTGGCGCTCGGTGATCAAGGAGCTCGAGGTCGCCCAGGAGATGACCAGGGGCAACGACGTGCTGACCCTGACGATGTGCGTCAACTACGGCGGCCGGGCCGAGATCGCCGACGCCACCCGCCGGATCGCCGAGCTGGTCCAGGCCGGCCGGCTGCGGCCCGGGGCGATCGACGAGAAGACGATCGCCCGCTACCTCGACCAGCCGGACATGCCCGACGTGGACCTGTTCGTGCGCTCCTCGGGGGAGCAGCGCACGAGCAACTTCCTGCTGTGGCAGTCGGCCTACGCCGAGATGGTCTTCCTCGACACGCTCTGGCCCGACTTCGACCGGCGTCACCTGTGGCAGGCGATCCAGACCTACGCCGAGCGCGACCGCCGCTACGGCGGCGCGGTGGACCGGGCGGCGCAGGCCGCGGCGCCGGTGCCGGCAGGGGCGCTGCCGCCGGAGACCTCGGCCGAGCCCGCCCTGGAGGACACCGGCCTGTAGCCGACCGGGTTGGGCTCGCGGGGCTCAGGCGCCGGCGCAGTCGGTGCAGGTGCCGAAGATCTCCAGCGTGTGGCTGACGTCGGTGAAGCCGTGCTCGGCGCTGACCTGGGCCGCCCAGCGCTCGACGGCCGGACCCTCGACCTCGACGGTCGCGCCGCAGGAGCGGCAGACCAGGTGGTGGTGGTGCCCGGTGCTGCACCGGCGGTAGACCGCCTCGCCGTCGTCGGTGCGGAGCATGTCGACCTCGCCGTCGGCGGCCATCGCCTGCAGGGTGCGGTAGACGGTGGCCAGGCCGACACTGTCGCCGGCCGCGCGCAGCCGGGCGTGCAGCTCCTGGGCCGAGCTGAACTCGTCGGCCTCGAGCAGCAGCGCCTCGACCGCTGCGCGCTGCCGGGTCGGACGTCGCGATGCCTGGGTCATCAGTGGCCCACCTTCCCGCCGGCGGCGTGCTGGTCGTGCTCGGCGGGCGCCCCCTCGGCGCCCAGGACGTGCTCGTCGTAGTGCCCCTCGTGCGGGGCGTGACGGTGCCCGTCGTGCAGGTAGTCCACGTGGTCGCCGTGCACCACCGCGGGGTGCCCGCACCCGGGGCCGTGCTCGTGGTCGTGGGCCTCCGCCAGCAGGTGGCTGCGCCGGCCCAGGCGCGAACGCAGGCCGGTGCCCACCGCGGCGGCCAGGAAGAACGCGATCGCGAGCAGCACGATGGTGCCGCCGGAGGGGGTGTTGGCGTAGAAGGACATCGCCACGCCGCCGACGCTGGCCACCACCCCCATGAGCACCGCCCACCGGATGGCCGAGCGGAAGCTGCCGGCCAGCTGCTGGGCCGCGGCGTTGGGCACGATCATCAGCGCGCTGATCAGGAGCAGACCCACCACCCGCATGGCCACCACGACCGTGACGGCGGTGAGCACGGCCAGCGCGATGTTCAGGGCGGTGACCGGCATCCCGGTGGCCCGCGCATACTCCTCGTCGTTGGCCACCGCGAACAGCCGGGGGCGCAGCAGCCAGGTGCTGGCGACCACGACCAGGGCCAGCCCGGCGAACACCCACAAGTCGGTGGCGGTCGTCGTCGTGATCGCCCCGAACAGGTATGCCGTGAGGTTGCTGGCCGTACCGTTGCTCGAGCGGGAGATCACCACCACGCCGGCGGCGATGCCGCCGTAGAAGAGCACGGCCAGCGCGACGTCGCCGCTGGTGCGCCCGCGTGCACGGATCAGCTCGACCACGACGGCGGCGGCCACGGCGGCCACGAGCGCGGTGAGCACCGGGGCGGTGCCGGTCAGCACGCCCACGGCGACGCCGGCCAGGGCCACGTGGCCCATGCCGTCGCCGATGAGGGAGAGCCGGCGCTGGACGAGGAAGACCCCGACCATGGGCGCGGCGATGCCGACCAGCAGGGCAGCGAGCAGGGCCCGCTGCATGAAGTCGTAGCTGAGGAGCTCAAGCACGGTGGCCTCCGGCGGAGTCGAGCGGGCCGGCCGCAGGGGTGGTCGCCGGGCGGTGGGTGCCCGGCCGGGGCTCGTCGTCGTGGTGGTGGCCGTGGTCCAAGGCGGGCAGCGCCGCGCGCTCGGCGGCGAACCGCTCCGGCGTCCCGTCGAAGCTGACCCGGCCCGAGGTGACAACCACGATCCGGCTGACGATGCCGCGCAGCGGCTCGAGCTCGTGGGTGACGATGAGCATCGTCGTGCCGCGCTCGGCGAGCCGGGCGAGGACCTCCGAGAGCACCCGCTGGTTGGCCTCGTCCACGCCGGCGGTCGGCTCGTCCATGACCAGCACGTCGGGCTGGGCGGCCAGCGCCCGGGCGATGAGGACGCGGCGCTGCTGGCCGCCGGACAAGGTGCTCACGTCGGCCTCGGCGCGGTCCTCCAGGCCGACGAGCTCGAGCGACTCCTCGATGATGGCGCGGTCGGCGCGGGTCGGCCGGCCCCACCAGCGCAGGTGCGGCAGCCGCCCGATGGCCACGATCTCGTTGACCGTGGCGCGCACCGAGGCCGAGAGGGTGTGCCGCTGGGGGACGTAGCCGAGCCGGGCGTGCTCGCGGAAGTCCTCCAGCCGGGTGCCGAAGAGCTCGACCTGGCCGCCGAGGTGGTCGTTGAGGCCGAGCAGGCCGCGCACGAGCGTGCTCTTGCCGGAGCCGTTGGGGCCGAGCAGTGCGAGGACCTCGCCCTGCCGCACGTCCAGCGTGGCGCCGGTGAGGACGGCGCGGTCGGCGTAGCCGAAGGCCGCGTCGCGCAACGAGATCACGGGAGCGGGGGGTGTCTGGGTCATGGGCAGTCCTGTCCGGCCTGGAGGGCGCGCAGGTTGGCCTGCATCACCGTGAAGTAGTCGCGGCCCGCGGAGTGGGCGGTGAGCCCCTCGAGCGGGTCGAGCGTGGCGACGTGGGCGCCGGTCTCGGTGGCCACGGTGTCGGCGATCGCCGGGCTGGCCAAGGTCTCGGCGTAGACCGTGGTCACGCCGCTGGAGCGCACCAGCCGCGCGACGGCGGCGAGGGCCGAGGGGCTCGGCTCGGCGTCGGGGGTCAGGCCGGTGATGCCGACCTGGGTGAAGCCGTAGCGCCGGGCCAGGTAGCCGAACGCGCTGTGGCTGGTGACCAGCTGGCGCTGCCGGCACGAGGCGAGGTGCTGGCGCATCGTGGTGTCGAGGGCGGCCAGCCGCGTGGTGAAGCTGCGGGCGTTGGCCGCGTAGTCGGCCCGGTGGGCGGGGTCGACCCGGGCGAGGCGGTCGGCGATGGCGTTCGCGACGGCGGCGTAGCGGGTCGGGTCCAGCCAGAAGTGCGGGTCGGTGCCGCCCTGGAGGTGCAGGTCGAGGTGCGCGGCGCCGGCGACGTCGAGGGCGTTGTCGGTGGCCTGCTGGGCGACGGCGTCGTCGACGGCGGGCTGGAAACCCTTCTCGTACACCGCGACTCGCGCCTTGGCCACGGTCAGGACGTCCCGCGGGCCGAGCTCGAGCTCGTGCGGTTCGGCGCCCGGCTTGGTCAGGTTGGTCACGCGCACGTGGGGACCGCCGACCTGCTCGGCGGCGTATGCCAGCGGGTAGAAGGAGGCCACGACCGGGACCCGCCCGTCGGCGGCGGTCGCCGGCGCGCAGCCGCCCAGCGCCGTCGCCGCCACGAGGGCAAGGGGAGCGGCGAGGCGGAGCAGGCGGGACGGCATACCCGCAGTCTGCGGTTAGTTGAGAATGATTGTCAAAACCACCCGGGTGGCCGGGTGCGGGGTCAGCCCCGCGGGAAGAGCTGGGTGATGGCGAGGGCGACGGCGAGCAGGACGACGGCCGAGCGCATGAGGCGCTCGGCGCCGGTCAGGCGCGGCCAGGCGAGGTAGAGCAGCCAGCCGACGAAGAGCGCGGCGAGGCCCATGAGGATGAAGCCGGGCCCGTGGCCCACGAGGGCGCCGACCAGCAGGAGCAGCAGCAGGATGAAGAAGGGGACGAGCCGGGGCAGCCGGGCCAGGAACGTCAGGGCGGGCACGCTGGCGCGTTCGATCTTGTCTCGCACGGGGGAGAGCGTACGGGAGCGCTCGTCGCGGCCCGGACGCGCGCGAGGGCGGACCCGTGACGGGTCCGCCCTCGCGGGTGGTGCGGGTGTCGCTCAGGCGCCGACGTACGGGGCGCCGGGAGCGGCGGGGAAGGCCTCCAGGCCCTTGGGGTTGGGGCCCCAGGCGTTGTCGCCGGGGACGCTGTCCTGGCAGGTGAAGACGAGCAGCACGATGCCGCCCACGAAGGGGACCAGGCCGATGAGGTACCACCAGCCGGAGCGGCCGGTGTCGTGCAGCCGGCGCACGGTCGCGGCGATCATCGGGAGGACGAAGGCCAGGACCACCAGGCCGGCGATGACCGAGAGGACCGGCTTCCCGGTGGCGCTCGCGAGGCCGAACAGGATGCCGTAGACGAGGATGAAGGCCAGGTAGAAGAACCAGTACTCCGAGCGGCGGGCTCGGCCGCTGAACGTGGCGTACTTGGACATGCAGGTGCGGAAGGCGTCGGCGAACGACATGTGGGGATCCCCCTGTGTGCGGGCAAATTTGTCGGCCGAAACGTAGCAGTCGTCAGGCGTTGGCGGAAGATGCTCGTCTGCGGCTCCTCGCCTCCGGTTCCGCGGGGTCGAGCCGTGGGACCGCGGCGACGACGGAGGTGGGGAGGCCGGGTGAGGGAGGCGGGGCTGGGAGGTGCGCGGTCGGCATACTCGCGTGTGGGGAGCGCGCTGCGGCGGATAACCTTGGGCGCATGGCTGCTCCTACCTCCACCGTCGACACCGTTGTCAGCCTCTGCAAGCGCAGGGGCTTCGTCTTCCCGTGCGGTGAGATCTACGGAGGCACCCGCTCCGCCTGGGACTACGGTCCCCTCGGCGTC
>NZ_DASVZH010000311.1:0-6388 GCF_036391795.1 Oryzihumus sp. | reverse complement strand
CGCCATCGCCGCGGGCCTGGACCACCCGGGACGCGTGCTCGGCCTGCACTTCTTCAACCCGCCGCCGCTGATGCGCCTGGTCGAGGTCATCCACGGCGAGGCCACGGACGAGGACACCCTCACCCGCGCCACCGGGATCGTCCGGGCCTGGGGCAAGACGCCGGTCCGGTGCTCCTCCACCCCGGGCTTCATCGTCAACCGGGTCGCCCGCCCCTTCTACGGCGAGGCCCAGCGCATGGTCGAGGCCGGCGTCGCCGACCCGGCCACGGTCGACCTCGCCCTGCGCGAGCACGCCGGCTTCCGGATGGGCCCGATGGAGCTGACCGACCTGATCGGCCAAGACGTCAACCTGGCCGTCGGCACCAGCGTCTGGGAGCAGACCGGCCGCGACCCGCGCTACGAGCCCACCGGCTACCAGCGTCGCCTCGTCGCCGAGGGGAGGCTCGGCCGCAAGAGCGGCCACGGCGTCTTCCGGTATGACGCGTCCGGGCAGCCGCTCGATGCCTTACCGGACGAGGCCCTCGCCCGCGAGCTCGCGACCGGGCCGGTGGTCACCAACCCGGTGGCCCGCACCGTGGCGATGCTGGTCAACGAGGCGCTCGACCTGGTCGACCGCGGCGAGGCCACCGCCGAGGACGTCGACACCGCGATGCAGCTGGGCACCAACTACCCCAAGGGGCCGATCGCCTGGGGCCACGAGGTGGGGCTCGAGGTCATCGCGGAGCAGCTGCGCCAGCTCGACGCCGCCTTCCCGGGTGGCCGCTACCGGCTCAGCCCGGCGCTGGCCGCGGCGGTCCGGGCGTGAGCGCCGACCTGACCCACGTGCAGCGCATGTGGGAGGACGACGACGCCTCCCGCGCGCTGGGCATGGAGGCGCTGGAGATCGACGTGGACCGGGCACGGGTGCGGATGACCGTCACCGACGCCATGGTCAACGGGCACGACATCGCCCACGGCGGGTTCATCTTCACCCTCGCCGACTCCGCCTTCGCCCTGGCCTGCAACTCCCGCGGCGCGCTGACCGTCGCCGCCGGGGCGGACATCACCTTCGTCGCCCCCGCCCGCCGCGGTGACGTGCTGGTCGCGGACGCGACCCAGCGCACGGCATTCGGGCGCAGCGGCATCACCGACGTCACGGTCACCCGCGAGTCGGACGGGTCGACCATCGCGGAGTTCCGCGGCCGCTCGCGGTCGCTGCGCACCCAGGAGCACACATGAGCCTTCCCCCCATCTCGGCCCGCCCCGACCTGCTCGACGAGGCCGAGCAATGGAGCATCGACGAGCTGCGCGCCACCCAGCTGACCCGGCTGCAGTGGACCGTGCAGCACGCCTACGACAACGTCCCACACTACCGGACGGCGCTGGACGACAGGGGGTTCCACCCCTCGGAGGTCACCTCACTGGAGGACGTGCGGCACCTGCCGTTCACGTCGAAGGCCGACCTGCGCGCCAACTACCCGTTCGGCATGTTCGCGGTGCCGCGGGCCCAGGTCTCGCGCATCCACGCCTCCAGCGGCACCACCGGCAAGCCGACCGTCGTGGGCTACACCGCCGGCGACATCCGCACCTGGTCGGCGATCGTGGCGCGCTCGCTGCGCGCCGCCGGGGCCCGGCCGGGCGACGCCGTGCACGTGGCCTACGGCTACGGCCTGTTCACCGGCGGCCTCGGCGCCCACTACGGCGCGGAGGCGCTGGGCTGCACCGTGATCCCCATGTCGGGCGGGCAGACCGAGAAGCAGGTCCAGCTCATCACCGACCTCGGCCCGCGCGTGATCATGGTGACCCCGTCCTACTTCCTGTCCATCCTCGACGAGATGGAGCGCCTCGGCATCGACCCGCGCGAGTCCTCCCTGGAGATCGGGGTCTTCGGCGCCGAGCCGTGGACCGAGGCGATGCGCCAGGAGATCCAGCAGCGCGCCGGGATGCACGCCGTGGACATCTTCGGCCTCTCCGAGGTGATGGGCCCGGGGGTGGCGCAGGAGTGCGTCGAGACCAAGGACGGCCTGCACATCTGGGAGGACCACTTCTACCCCGAGGTGGTCAACCCGCTGACCGACGAGCCGGTTGAGGACGGGCAGGTCGGCGAGCTGGTCTTCACCTCGCTGACCAAGCAGGCGATGCCGGTGCTGCGGTACCGCACCCGCGACCTGACCCGGCTGCTGCCGGGCACCGCGCGGCCCGGGTTCCGCCGGATGGAGAAGGTCACCGGGCGCACCGACGACATGATGATCGTGCGCGGGGTCAACGTCTTCCCGACGCAGGTCGAGGAGATCGTCCTGTCGGTCCCGGGGCTGTCGCCGTACTTCCAGTGCGTGCTCACCCGGCCCGGCCGGCTCGACGAGCTGACCGTCAACGTCGAGGCCGCGCCCGACGCCGGCGACCTCGACCGCGAGGCCGTCGCCCGCGAGGTGCAGCACCACATCAAGAGCCGGATCGGCACCAGCGCCCGCGTCCACATCCTCGACCCCGGCGGCATCGAGCGGTCGGTGGGCAAGGCACGGCGGATCGTCGACGAGCGACCGCGGTAGCCGCGGGCGGGGATGGCACCCCGGCACCCGGCACCACGGCATACTTTGGCCGCATGCGCGTACTCGTCAGCGGAGGAGCCGGCTACATCGGCTCCCACACCCTCATCCAGCTCATCGCCGCGGGCCACGACGTCCTCGTCGTCGACAACTTCGCCAACTCCAAGCCGGCGGTGGTGAACCGGCTCGAGGCCATCACCGGGCAGCACCTCCCCGTGCACGCGTTCGACCTGCGTGACCACGACAAGACCGAGCACCTGTTCGCCCACGAGCAGATCGACGCGGTGATCCACTTCGCCGGGCTCAAGGCGGTCGGCGAGAGCGTGGAGAAGCCACTGGAGTACTACGAGAACAACCTCGTGTCGACGTTCTCCCTCGTGCGGGCGATGAGGCGCCACGACGTGCACAAGCTCGTCTTCAGCTCGTCGGCCACGGTCTACGGCACCGACCAGGAGGCCGCCACCGAGGACCGTGCGACCTCGGCCACCAACCCCTACGGCTGGACCAAGGTCATGCAGGAGCAGATCCTGCGCGACATCGCGGTGGCCGACCCGACGATGCGGATCGCCCTGCTGCGCTACTTCAACCCGGTCGGCGCCCACGCCTCCGGCACCATCGGCGAGGACCCGCAGGGGATCCCGAACAACCTCGTGCCGTACATCGCCCAGGTGGCGGTCGGGCGCCGGGACAAGCTGCAGGTCTTCGGCGACGACTACGACACCCCGGACGGCACCGGGCTGCGGGACTACATCCACGTCGAGGACCTCGCCGCCGGCCACGTCGCTGCGCTGAACAAGCTGACCAGCACCGACGAGCCGGTCAGCACGTGGAACCTCGGCACCGGCAAGGGCTCCAGCGTGCTCGAGGTGCTGCACGCCTTCGAGCGCGCGGTCGGCCGGGAGCTGCCCTACGAGGTCGTCGGCCGCCGGGCCGGTGACATCGCCGTCTCCTACGCCGACCCCTCCCGCGCGCAGGAGGAGCTCGGCTGGCGGGCCACCCGCACCATCGACGAGATGTGCGCCGACACGTGGCGCTGGCAGCAGCAGAACCCCCAGGGCTATCCCGACGCCTGAGCCACCGCGTCGGAGGCTCGACCCACCACGCTCGACCCGCCCGGGGCCGGCCCTGCGCACGCAGGCCGGCCCCGCGGCATACCCGCTCGGGCGAACCGATGACGGTGGTCCCTTCCCCCTGAGGACCTTGGTCCAGCGACGCCGCCGGCGATGTCCGACACGGTGGTCGTGGGTGCTGCGGCGGGGCTCTACTACGCGTCGTAGTATCTACTACGTCCGGTAGTACATGACCGACCGCGGGAGCGCGCCTTGGGAACCGTCGACATCGCGAGATGGCAGTTCGCCATCACGACCGTCTACCACTTCTTCTTCGTCCCGGTGACGATCGGCCTGTCCGCCGTCGTCTTCGGGATGCAGGTGGCGTGGCTGCGCACGGGCAGGGACGAGTACCTGCGGCTGACGAAGTTCTTCGGCAAGCTCTTCACGATCAACTTCGCGATGGGCGTGGTCACCGGCATCGTCCAGGAGTTCCAGTTCGGCATGAACTGGAGCGACTACTCCCGCTTCGTCGGCGACATCTTCGGCGCCCCGCTGGCGATCGAGGCGCTGCTCGCGTTCTTCCTCGAGTCGACCTTCCTGGGGCTGTGGATCTTCGGCTGGGACAAGCTGCCCCGCAAGCTGCACGCCGCGAGCATCGGGCTGGTGCACATCGGCACCCTGCTGTCGGCCTACTTCATCCTCGCCGCCAACTCCTGGATGCAGCACCCGGTGGGCTACCGGCTCAACCCGGCCACCCACCGCGCCGAGCTGACCGACTTCCTCGCGGTGCTCACCAACAAGGTGCAGCTCGTGACCTTCCCACACACCATCATCGCGTCGTACATGGTCGGTGGTGCGTTCGTCATGGCCGTCGGGCTGTGGCACGTGCTGCGCCGGCGCACCCCCGGCGCCGAGCGCCCGATGTACCGCACCGCCACCCGCGCCGGCGCCTGGGTCACCCTCGCCGCGGCGATCGGCGTCATGGTCTCCGGCGACCTGCAGGGCAAGGTCATGACCGAGGTCCAGCCGATGAAGATGGCCGCCGCCGAGGCGCTCTACACCACGTCCGCGCACAACGCGCCGTTCTCGCTGTTCACGGTCGGCTCGCTCGACGGCACCCAGGAGAAGTTCGCCGTCACCGTGCCGAGCCTGCTCAGCTTCCTGGCCACCGGCCACTTCGACGGCCGGGTCCAGGGCATCAACCAGCTGCGCGCGAGCTACGAGCAGACCTACGGGGCCAACAGCAGCGCGCTGACGTTCAGCCAGAGCGGCTACACCCCGGTGATCCCGGTGACGTACTGGTCGTTCCGGCTGATGATCGGCCTGGGCATCCTGGCCACCCTCATCGCGCTGGCCGTGCTGTGGTCCACCCGCCGCGGACGCCTGCCCGTCCACCGCCGCTGGCTGTGGGCCGTGTATGCCGTGCCGCTGATGCCGTTGTTCGCCAACAGCTTCGGCTGGATCTTCACCGAGATGGGCCGCCAGCCGTGGATCGTGTTCGGCGTCATGACCACCGCCCACGGCGTGTCCCCCAGCGTGTCGGCCGGTGAGGTCTGGACCTCGCTGATCGCCTTCACCCTGCTCTACGGCGGCCTCGCCGTGGTCGAGCTGAAGCTGCTGCTGCGCTACATCGCCAAGGGCGCCGAGCCGGTCGAGGCGCCGGTGCCACCGTCCGAGCGGGACGAGGACGCCCCCCTCGTCTTCGCCTACTGAGCGTCCACCAGGAACGGGAGAACAACGACCATGGAGCTCACCACCGTCTGGTTCATCCTCATCGGGGTGCTGTGGACCGGATACTTCGTCCTCGAGGGGTTCGACTTCGGCGTCGGCATGCTCATGCCGGTGCTGGGCCGCGGCGAGGACGGCGAGACCCGCAAGCGCGTGCTGCTCAACACGATCGGCCCGGTCTGGGACGGCAACGAGGTGTGGCTGCTGACCGCCGGCGGGGCGACCTTCGCGGCCTTCCCGCACTGGTACGCCACGCTGTTCAGCGGGTTCTACCTGCCGCTGCTGCTCATCCTCGTGGCGCTGATCGTGCGGGCGCTCGGTTTCGACTACCGGGGCAAGGTCGACGACCCGACTTGGCGCCGCCGGTGGGACGCGGCGATCGTCGTCGGCTCGGTCGTGCCCGCCCTGCTGTGGGGCGTCGCGCTGACCAACATCGTGCGGGGCGTGCCGATCAACGCGGCCAAGGAGTACACCGGCAACCTGTTCACCCTGCTCAACCCGGTCGGTCTGCTCGGCGGGCTGACCACGGTGGCCCTGTTCCTCACCCACGGCGCGATCTTCGTGGCGCTCAAGACCGAGGGCGACATCCGGCGCCAGGCCCGGGAGCTGTCGGTGCGGGTGGGCCTCGTGGCCGCCGCACTGGCGGTCGCGCTGCTGGTGACCCTCGACGTCCAGACCGGCTCGGCCGCCTCGTGGGTCGCCGCCGGCGCCGCCGCGGTGGCCCTGCTGGCCGGCCTGTTCGCCTCGTGGCGCGACCGCGAGGGCTGGGCGTTCGTCGGCACGTTCGTCGCGATCGGCGCGGCCGTGGCCTCCCTGTTCCTCGCGCTCTACCCCGACGTCATGCCGAGCTCGACCAACCCGGCGTTCTCGCTGACCGTGACCAACGCGTCCAGCACGGCATACACGCTGAAGATCATGACGATCGTCGCCGCGGTCTTCACCCCGCTGGTGCTGGCCTACCAGGCGTGGACCTACTGGGTCTTCCGCCGGCGGATCGGCACCCGGCACATCCCCGCGGCCGGCGGTGGCCCGGCCCCGGCGCCGTCCGCGCCGCACACCCCCGGCAGCCCGGTCCCGCCGACC
>NZ_DASVZH010000310.1:0-29648 GCF_036391795.1 Oryzihumus sp. | reverse complement strand
GGAGTGCATGCCGTAGTGCCGGAAGCTCTGTCCGGCTGCGGCGGCCCGGTCCCACAGGAACGCCTTGCTCGGGTCGGCGCTGCCGGCCGTCACCGGTGAGTCGAGGTAGCCGGAGGAGTCGTACTCGGAGCCGTTGCCGTCATAGCCCTGATGGGTGGCGAGCTGGTTGTACGGGTTGGAGTTGCCCTGCGTGGCCCAGTCCCAGCCGTCCTGGCTGACCTCACCGTTGACGTAGAAGTTGTCCAGGGTGGCGAACTTGCTGGCCAGCGCGTGCTGGTTCGGCGTCACGTCCTTGCCGAAGATGGCCAGCGACGGGTCGCCATTGCCCTTGCCGAGGTCGCCGAGGACCTGGTCGTAGGTGCGGTTCTCCTTGACCACATAGATCACGTGCTTGATGGGCGAGCCCTGGCCCGGGCGTCGGGGGATGATCGTCTCCGGCGCCCCGCCGCCGTAGCCGCGGACCGTGCCGGCGCCGGTGGTGTCGTTGTTGAGCTCGACCTGGTGGGTGTATCGGCGCAGCTGGGCCTGGTCGGGCGTGGGTACGACCTGGAGCATGCCCTTGACCAGGTCCTCGATGTACGGGTGGTTCATCGGGTCCGCTAGGGACGCCGAGCCCTTGTTCGGGCCGGTGCCCAGCCCCTTGCCGTCGGCGATGAGCAGCCGGGACCCGTCCTTGGTCACCTGCACTCCGGTTGGGTACCAGGCGGTGGGGATGAGGCCCCTGACCCGGCCGAAGTCCCCGCTCGAGCCGGTGTCCACGACCGCGACGTCGTTGTTGCCCGCATTGGCGACGTACAGGGTCTGCCCGTCCGGGGTGAACGCCATGCCGAGCGGGGACGTGCCGGCCCCGGCGGCGCGGTACGGGCTGAGCGCGATCGTGTGCTGGACCGCGTTCGTGCGGGTGTCGATGACCGAGATCTGGTCGCTGTCCCCGTTGCTCACGAACACGCGGTGCCGGGCGGGGTCGCCCAGCAGGTGGTTGGGGTGCGTCCCCACCGCGATGGGCGCCTTGGGCACCAGCGAGGTCGTGTTGACATCGAAGACGGACACGGTCTTGTCCGCCTGGTTGGACACGTATGCCGTGTGGCCGTCGCCGCTGAGTGCCACCCCGAACGGGTACGCCCCCGTCGGCGCGGACGTCGTGGTGCCCGTGGCGACATCGACGGCGAACAGCTTGCGTGCGTACTGCCCCACGGCGTAGACCGTCTTGTCGTCCGGGGAGGTCGTCACCGTCTGGGGGTAGGAGCCGTCGGGCAGCGCGAGGGTCCGCGTCAGGGTCAGCCGGCGTGCGGCGGGGTCCCAGTCGAAGCCCAGCACGGAGTTCTTGTTCGCGGTGGCCAGGTAGACGCGCCGGCCGTCATGGCTGAACACCAGACCGGGCGCGACCCCTTCGCGTTTGGTGGCGTCGTCGGGGTTGAGCTCGACTTCCTGCAGCAGCCCACCTGAGCGGCTGTCCAGGACGTCCACGGTCTGCCGGCCGTGCGCGTTGCGGATGACCCCGGGCACGAGCAACGCCCGCTCGTCAGGTGAGAGGACCGCGTTCGCGGGGAAGGATCCGGCTGGGTGGGTGCTGCCCGCGGGGGTCACCTGCCACCCCACCGGGGTTAACGCGGTCCCATCCGGGCGGGGGCCGGGGTGGTCAAAGGTCCCGGCGATACCGAAGGCCGCCCCGCCTCCGACCAGGACGGCTCCTGCGATGACGCTCATCACCGCGGCGGCGCGCTGCCTGTTCCTCACGTGGTTGTCCTCTTCTACTCCGTCGGCCTCGAGCGGGCCGGGTACACCGCGAGACTCCCGGCACCACGTGAACTCCAAGGCAACGCACTCGCACCAACACCCCACCGTGAACCAAAGCCGTTGGGCGAGAGTGCGGGACGGCTCGCACTGGGCGCCCCCGTGCCCCGATTCCCCCGGCTCTTAGCAGCCCGGACTGACCGCCCTGACCACCACGCCCGGAACTGACCCGACTGCGTTCGCGTCACGGACCCGAACCATCCCGGCCGCTGCCCCCGTGCCAGGCCGACTGTCGAGGAGTCCCCCATGTCCGCCTCCCGCCCAAGCACCCGCCTGGACATCCAGGCGCTACGTGCTTTCGCCGACGTGAATCGGCCCGCCCTCCCTTGGGGAGAGCGGCCGATTCGGACGCCCGAGGGCGCCTCAGCGTCTCGAGGGCAGGGCGGGGTTACCCCTCACCGCCAGTCGGCGTCCGAGCCCAACCCCGCCGGTAGGCGGTCATGGCGTGCTCGGCTCGGGCGTGCTCGGCTGCGGATGCGTTCGGCCCCGGGCCGGGCGGGGTGGAGGCCATCCCGTAGACGCTGTGCCATAGGACCTCATCGGAGATCTCCTGCGGGACGGCGTCGACCTGCCCGTACGGCATTGCCTGGGACAGCTTGGCGTCTGGGGCGGTGGCCTTGTTGAGCTCGGTCAGGTCCTGCTGCGGGGTGAGGGCGGTGTAGGGGGTCAGGTCCGCCTGGTCGGTGAATGCGTCGTACATCGGGGTGGCGTTGGCGTCGAATAGGGATAGCGGCTTGAGCCCGAGGATGAGCTCCATGGTGCGTAGCACCGACTCCTGGTCGTAGCGGGTGTGCACGACGGCGCCGTGCCGGGCGTACGGACTGATCGCGAAGGCCGGCATCCGGTGCGCGTCGACGTGGTCGCCGCCGTCCTGGGTGTCGTCCTCGACGACGAAGATGGCGCTGTCCTTCCAGATCGGCGAATGGCTGATCAGGTCGACCACCTGGCCCAGGCCGTAGTCGTTGTCGGCGATGGTCGCCTTCGGGGTGGGGAAGCCGGGCTTGGTGCCGTTGGTGTGGTCGTTGGGCAGCGTCAGGTAGTTGAACGCCGGGACCGAGCCCGCGGCGATTTCCTTGTTCAGCTGCGCCTGGAAGTAGTCGAACCGGCTCCCCGTCGTGTCGGTGCCGCCGGCGCCGATCGTGCCGTGGTCGGTGTTCCAGGAGGTGGGCACCTGGCAGGGGGTGAAGTCGCAGCTGAACCGGCCGGGCCAGGAGGTGTCCGTGCCGGCGGTCACCGCCGGGTAGGTGGGCCGGCCGTCGTCGGACTCCGGGCGCACCCCGGCGCTGTTCTCCCCGTCGTTGATGAAGGGCACCCTCTGGCGGGCGGCCTGGTCGAAGATGAAGTCCCGCGGCGGGAACGACTCGGGGTACTGGCCGTACCCGGTGACCCGGCCGCGGCCGGAGTAGGCCGGGTGCAGGCCCTTCTCGACGAAGTTGGTCGCGTACCCGCTGGAGGTGATGACGTGCCCGTCGATGCTGACCTGGCTGTCCGCCAGGACGTGGTCCATCAGCGGGAACTGCCGGGCCAGGGCGTGCGCGTTCGGGGTGACCCCGCCGGCCGGCCCGGCGACCCCGTTGTCGTCGAGCAGTTCGAGCTTGGGGTCGCCGTCCCCGCGGGGGTCGGTGCCGAAGACCTGGTCGTAGGTGCGGTTCTCCCGCACGATGTAGAACACGTGCTTGATCTGCCGGCTGGGTCCGCCGTCGGGACCCACCATTGGGGTGCCGGCCGGGGCTGCTTCGGCGTTGGCAGGGACGACGGCCCGGTCGGCGGCTGCGCTGTCGCGGGCCAGCTGGGCCGGGCCCGGAGCGGGCAGCACGCCCACCTGTCCGATCAGCTTGTCCGGCACGTACGTGCCGTAGGGGGCGGCGCCGCTGTTGGCCCAGTGCGACCCGTACCCCGGGTTCGCGCCGGGGCCGTCCCCTTCAGCCGAGAGCCACACCAACTGGTGTCCACGGGTGATGGCCGCGTCAGTGGGGTAGGCGGCCGTGGGAACCCGACCGGCCAGAGCGGGCCGCGCCGCGCCCACAGACAGGACCGCGACGGCGTCCTCGCCGGCGTCGGCGGCGTACAACCGGTCCCTGGCCGGGTCCAGGGCCAGCGCGACCGGTTGGCTGCCCAGGTTCTGTCCGCGGGCCACGCTGACGGTGCTGGTGACCGTGTCCGTGTCGATGTTGACCTGGGCGATCAGGTCCCGGTTGGCGACCGCGACGAACAGCCGGTGCCGGGCCGGGTCGAGGGCCAGGCCCTGCGGGTGTGCGTTGCGGTTGCCCAGCGCACCTCCGACCCCGACGGTGCCGACCACCTTGCCGGTGGGCAGGTCAACCTCGCTGATCGTGCCGGAGTACTCATTGCTGACATACGCGCGGTCGTTGGTCACCTTCACGTCAACCGGGTACGCCCCGACCGGCACCAGACGACTGGTTCCGGTGGTCAGGTCGACCAGGACGACCTCGTCCGCCTGGTTGAGGGCGACGGCCAGGGTCCGCCCGTTCGGGGTGACCGCCAGGCCCTCCGGCCAGCCCAGCGCCCTTGACTGCCCGGGCCCAGGGAAGGGGGCCGGGTCGCCGGCGCGGCGCTGCGCGGTGCCGCCCTGAGTCTTGGGCAACGTGATGGGGGCCTGCTCGGTCGCGGTCCCGGTGCCGGGGGCGAGACGGAACACGTGCACCGCGTCCCCGGCCGGCGCGACGGCAGAGTCACCAGGGACGGTGGAGCCCTTCGGTTCGCCGGAGACGTAGGCGGTCCGGCCGTCCGGGGCGAATGCCACACCGCCATAGGCGCCCGGCAGCGGCAGCGTCTGCTGCACCCGGCCGGTGGCCACGTCGACCACCTTCACGTCATCGTGACCGTGGCCGGAGTCCACGGCCCAGTACTGCCGCCCGTCCGGGGTCAGCGCTCCCCCGGTCGGGAAGTTACCCACCGGGGTGATCCGCCCCGCCGGCGCCAGCTCGCGACCCAGCGGGTTCACCACGCCCGGCGCGGCGCGACGCGCGGCCGCGTCGACCAGGTGCGCGACCGCGGTCGGCGTGCCTGCCGCCGCGAGGGTAAGCGTGAGGCCCACCATCAGTGGTCCGCGGAGCCTGAACCGGCCCCGCCTTGTCGTGTGTGACCCGGTCCTTGGCATAGCAGTCCCCTGCCCTGAGAAGCCTGTGGCCACGGACTCGTGGCCGATCATGAGCCTCACCAGTGGGGGTGAACTGCGCCGGACAACCAAGGCAAAGCCCACGGAACACTGCGCAACCCTGCACCAGACCGCAGCCAGTCCCCGACCGGCGTGCGGGACTGGCTGCGGCCACCCGCCAGCAGCAGCGCTGAGCTCGATCCGACGCAGCCCCGCCCCGCCTCGCTAGCCCGAGGCGGGACGCTGCCCGCCAAAGCGGGATGGCGGGCAGCGCCTTGTCAGAGTTGCGGACACAAGCAGCTCCTTCCCGTGAACAGCGGAGCTGGTGAGCGCGTTGAGCGCGTCACCTCCGACGCGGCGCTTTCGAAACCAGGCGGCAGTGCCTCAGCGCTGGAGCCTCCCAGCGCGCCTTGACATCAGGCAGTAGCGGGCCCAGCGCGTTGGCCAACCCGACCCACCAACGGGCCAGTTTGCGGACCAGAGCATTCAGGGCGGGCGCCGCCAGGTAGCGCGCTCGGTAGTACCGCGCGTGGTCCCACTGGATCGGCTCAGCGTTCAGCTCGGTTCGGAACAACCCAGTAGGCCAGTCTGATGGCGTGCCACAGCAACTGCTGTCGCAGCTCGGCGTCCAGGAGCAAGGAACTGCGCAAGATTCACAGCCAACAGAAGTAGGCGAAGCGCAGGAGAGCCGGGAGGGTCCACGCCGTTACCTTCCGAGCGCATGGGGTGGGTGTTGAGACCCCACCGCGACCCCGGACAGCGGCTGCGCCCGGGCTCCATCAGGCGCACAAAGTGAGCACCGCACCGCCGTCTCGCCGGTCCTCCAGGTATGACGGCATCCCACGCGCCCACGAACCCCGGGGCTCCCACGAGCGGACTCTCCCGCAAACTCTCGTGGGCCGGGAGCCGGCCCAGCCCCGCACCGCTCGGGTAACAGTTCGCGACCGCCCGTCAAAGGCGACCATCCGGGCCATCGATGCCACTGTGCGCGCCGACCCCGTCAAACAGGAGCCCGGACAGTGCCGCACAGGCCCATGGTCACCAGGGCCGCACCACACCGCCGTCCCTGAATGAGGTGACGATCAGGGCCGGTGGCCCGTGCGAGCGCGCCGGGCCGGGATGCGTACGCGCAGGGCCATGGGCCGAATGGCAAAGTGCAGCGGCGGCTGCAGGTCCACCGCCTCTCCGTCTATGCCCGCGGGCACCGGGCCTGGGGCGCTGACGTCCAAGTCCGCCGTGCTCCAGGCCCGCCCCGGTGGATGGGGACCGTTGTCCGGTGTGTCGATGATGACCACGCCCAACTGGCCGCCGTCGAGCGAGGGGCGGGTGCCACGAGCGGGAGGGCGTTCCAGCGCGTAGGGGTTGTTCGACACAAGTACCAGAGCCAGTCGGACATGCTCACGCCCTTCATCGTCGACGAGGTGTAGCGCGGGCACCCGCCGGCTCGGGCCGAGCACCCTCTGCGCCGTCTCGAGGAGCGTTCGCACTTTGGCATCGCGATAAGCCGATTGCCGCACGGCCTCACCGTAGATGGCGAGCGAGACGTTGTTGAGGAACATTCGATCGTTCACCTCACCCACGTCGATTCGCCGTTCTACTCCCTCGATGAACGCGTCCAGCGCACCGGCCACGTCCCTACGATCCACTCCCAGGTCCGCCGCAAAGTGGTTGCGCGTTCCGGCCGGAACGCAGATGAAGGGCAGGGCGTGTGACGCAGCCGCGGCGGCAACCGCCGCAAGGGACCCGTCACCTCCCGCCATCCCCAATGCATCCGCGCCACTTGTCACTGCCACGTCGACCAGCGTCGTTAAGGACTGGCCTGGGGTCAGTGTGACGACGTTGATCCCGCGGCTGCGCGCGCGGTCGGCGACCCCGGCGCGACCCGCCGCACCGTTGCCCGACTGTGGGTTCACGAACAGCACCGGATGCAGAGGGGGGTCGACGCGCTGCCACGGATGCCGCGTCGGCCTTGGCGTGGGCAGGCTCATGACAAACCTGTGGTGGCGGTGCGCCGAAGCCAACAGGTGCTTGCAACTGGCAGCGGAGGACTGCCGTAGCGCGGGAGGGTAAGGCCAGTTCGGCACTTCGCGACTGCCATGGCGACCCCTTGGACATCCGGCTGCGTCTCTGCGGCGCGTGGATGCCGACACGCTGTGACGGGCGGGTCGCCGGCGGCCAGCGACTGCCACCACCGAGGCTCTCTTGGCAGTAAACCACCATCGACAGGACGTCGTCGTTCACGAAGATTGCGGATCCGCTCCGGCCCCAGCAAACCAGAGGGCCCCCGATGGGGACTTTCGTCCCTTTGAACGCCATCGGCCCCTTTTTAGCGTTTGTGGGGTCAAACCACGGGCGTGGTTTTGCCCTCAGTCAAGAGGAGTGCGGGGATGGCTCTGTCAGATGCCCTTGCAGCCATGTCGGTTCAAGCCAAGGATGCCGAGGATCAGTTCAAGGCCGCCCAGACGGAACAGCGTGCCAAGTTGGAGCAGGCGGTCTCCAAAGCGCGGGAGTCGGCCGAACAGCGCAGCCAACACATGCGCTCCCAGGCCGACCAGACCAAGGTCGAGGTTTCCGCCTGGTGGCGCGATCTCCAGCATCAATGGGACGAGCAGGCTCAGCAGGTGCGGTCCCACCTCGAGGCGAAGCGCGAGGAGCACGACGCCAAGCGCGCGGCCATCCAGGCCGACATAGCCGAGGCCGACGCCGAGACCGCGATCAGCATCGCGCTCGCCGCCATTGAGGAGGCAGAGTACGCCGCGCTCGACGCGCTGCTGGCTCGCGACAAAGCCAACGAGCTCGCCTTGGCTAAATGATGGCCCTGGTGACGGTCGCCTGTCGCTGACCAACCACTTGGCCCTGACACGTCGCAGGCCACAATGCCGTGCCTACCCTTGCTGGCGGGCGGGCGCATAAGACCGGTCGCCCGGGACTAACCGACGAACGGGCTCGATGCGTTCGTGCCGGCTCACCAGAGAGCACGTGACACGCCCGCTGGCGTTCGGCACACTCCGACGATGAGCGAGATGCCGGCGAACAATCTCTACCACCGGTGGTTGGGCTGGCACGCCCTGGAAATGCGGCGGGCCGTCACCGTCGCTGCCTTCGGACTGATCGTCGCTTTCGTTCTGCTGCTTTTCGTACCGTGGAGCCTGGCGTTGATCGGCGGCTGGGACGCAGTGGCCTTCGCGTTCCTGATCACCACGTGGCAGATCATCGGCCGAGCGGACGGTGCACGTGCCAGGTGGCTAGCCACGCGCGAGGACCCCACCCGAGCCTCGTCCACGGTGCTGCTGGTCAGTGCCAGCGTCGCCAGCCTGCTCGGGGTTGGACTCGCTATCCACCTGGCGGGGCAAGAGCGAGGCGCACTACAAGTGGTCCTGATCGGCGCGGCCGTTCTGACCGTCGTGCTCTCGTGGACCTTAGCCAACACCGTCTTCACCCTGCGCTACGCCCACCTGCACTTCACGACGACAGTCCCAGGCATCGGCTTCGGCGACATGGACGAGCAAGAACGGCCCGGCTACCGCGACTTTGCCTACGTCGCGTTCACCATCGGCATGTGCTACCAGGTGTCCGACACGACGTTGCGCCACACCGGGATCCGGCGCACTGCGCTATCGCACGCCTTACTGTCGTACCTGTTCGGTGTGGTCATCGTGGCCGGTTCGGTCAACCTCATCTCAGGACTCATCCGATAGGCGCCGCCCAACGTCAGTCACCGTGGCGACGTTGTCCGGTTCAGGTGTCGCCTCCGACATCGGGCCAGCAAACGACTGTGCTGGCCCACCAATGCCTCGACACACAGCACGCCAGTGTGCTGGCTCAGCAATGCCAGGACACATGGCCCACCAGGACGTACTACGTAGATGGCGACCTCCCGGCCGCCACCGAGTAGATGTGTTTGGCGTGACGCGTTCACCGTGACGTAACTTCAGGCGCGCGGGCGAGGTGTGCCGTTGCACTTGGCCGGGCTCGTACATTCCGCGCCATCCCGGACAAGCCAGCAAGGACACCCCCTGTTGAGCTCACCGTGCCGACCCCACTTGGCTCCGATAGCCGAAGTGATGGTCAGGCGCCTGGGCGTCTCCCTGCACCTTCACCGCTGCGCCCGGGTGCCGCGGGTGTTTCTCGGGCGGGTGTGGCCCCGGTTCGGTTCGTGGCGAAATCCGGTGGTTGCGCGGGGTCGTTCATCCCGTGGGCGAGGACTGGTCGCCCGGGTGTGACATGGCGATCACGTCGGCGGCGCAGCGTGGGCTCAGGTAACAACGTCACAAGGGACCTGATGACCATGCTTGCGTTCGTCACTGGAACCGGACGGTGCGGCTCGACTCTGCTGACGGAGATGATCGCCCGCCACCCACAGGTGGGCTTCGTGTCCAACGTCGACGACAAGCTGGCCCCGCTCGACCTCAAGGGGCGCTGGAACTCCGCCTTGTTCGCTCACTCGGCAGAGCGGCACCCTTCCCTGGGGGCGTTCGGCCACCGGCGCCGGTTTCTCGAACGCGGCCGGCTCCGGGTGGCCCCGTCCGAGGGCTGGTCCCTGCTGGAGCGACAGGTCTCGGGCATCCTCCCGCGTCCGTGCCGGGACCTGCTCGCCACGGACGCCACCCCTTGGCTACGGGCCCGGATCCGAGGGTTCTTCGACGACCGCATGGCGGCGCAACGGAAGCCGGCGTTCGTCCACCACGTCACCGGGTGGCCGCGCTCGGGGCTGCTGTCCGCGGCGTACCCCGAGGCCCGGTTCGTCAACGTCGTCCGGGACGGCCGGGCGGTGGCCAGCTCGTGGCTGCAGATGGGCTGGTGGGAGGGCTACCAGGGCCCCGAGCACTGGTTCCTGGGGCGACTCCCGCAGCCCTATGACTCCCTGTGGGAGAAGTCCGGACGGTCGTTCGTCGTGCTGGCCGCGCTGGGCTGGCGCATGCTCATCGAAGCCGCGGAACAGGCCCGCACCCGGGCGCCCGAGGGGCACTGGCTGGACATCCGGCACGAGGACATCCTGCAGGACCCGCGGGGCCAGATGAAGGCGGTGCTGGAGTTCCTCGAGCTGGACTGGACGCCACGATTCGAGGCCGGCTTCACCCAGCACCACGTCGCCGCGGGCCGGGGCCGCTCGTGGCAGCACGACCTGTCCCCGGACCAGGTCCAGGACATGGAGGCCGTCCTGGACGAGACCCTGCAGCGTTGGGGCTACCCCCTCGACGCGGCGGACGACCCTGGCGGGGTTCACACCGGGCTCATCCCGGGTTCACCTGCCACGGGAAGGCTCGGGTCATGAACCGCCCCCTCTGGCCGAACACCGCAAGCGCGCCGTGCCGTCGGCTGGTGCACCTGGCCTCCGAGCGGGACATCCCCGCGATCGAGGCCCTGCACGAGCGGTGTTCGACGCAGGTCCTGAACGGTCGATACCTGGGCTTCCCGCCGCCCCGAGCGGTCGAGACGCTGATCCGCAAGACCGAGACGTTCATCGTGCCCGGCGATGGGGAGATCCTCGCCATGGGAAACCTGGCCCTGCGCCACGACGGTGGAGCGCGATGGGCCGAGGTGGCCGTCCTGGTTCGAGACGACCACCACCGCCACGGTCACGCGACAGACCTCATCCGGGCCATGGCCGGCGCGGCGAAGGCCCGGGGAGCCCGCGAGCTGGCGACGATCACGCGCCCGGGTTACGGGTTGGCCGCCCAAGTGATGAGCCGGTCGTTGGGTCCGGTGTCCGTCACCATCGCGGACGGGCTGGCCAGCGTCACCTGCAACCTGTACGGCGCCACGCACTCCCTCCTCACGGTCGAGTCCGAGTAAGGCCCGGGCGACCGGTGTCGTCGGCCGCCGCACGCGCCCCGCACCAGCTGCGAGGCGCCACACACCAACTGCAGGGCGCTATCACCGATCCGGTTGCTACGCGTCCCCGGAGGTCAGGTGGGCGATCACCTCGACGGAGAAGTTCTCCGGCCGCGTGTGGTGGACCGTGTGCCCACCGGCGATCGTGACCAGCTGTGCCCCCGGAATCGTCCCGGCAAGCTCCCCCACATACTCCTGCGGCACGCAGCTGGCCGGACCTCCCGCCACGACGAGGGTGTCCGCCTGGATCTGCGCCACCCACGCCGCCCACCGTGAATCCGGGTTGTCGATCTGGGCGCGTACCCGGTCGACCATGTCCCAGTCGAAGTCCAGTGGCACCGTCGGCTTGCCCATCACCACCGGCTCCCGCGGGTACGGCACACCAACGTCCTCAAGGACCAGCTTGCGCACCCGCTCGGGTGCCCGCGCCGCCACCAGGCAGCCCACCAGACCGCCAACGGAATGCCCGACCAGATCCACCACGGGCAACTCCATCGCGTCCAGGAACCCGAGAACGTCCTCGGCGAACGTCTCCAGCCCGTACGGCCCACTCCACACGCTGCGACCGTGGCCGCGCAGGTCGAGCGCGTACGCCACCCCACCCCGGCGACCCCATCGAGACAAGAAGTGCATCCAGCTCTCGCTTGTCTCCCCCGTCGCGTGGAGCAGCAGCACCGGGACCGAATCCTTCCCTCCATCCACCGACAGGAACCCGAACTCGCTTCCACCGACCATCACTGAGCGCGTACCATTCACCGCGCCAGTGCAACAGCGGCGGGTTAACGGACGACGACGCCCACCCCACGACCACCGACACCGCGGGTCGGGTGCGACACCCTAGGCCGGTGGTGCACAGCATCATTGCGCTGAGGACGACCGGGGCCGCCACGACCTGGCTCCGGCAAGCCCCGTCGCGTCGCGCCTCCTACCTGGCAGCACAGTGGACTCCCTGACCCGGGCGAGCACTGCGGTCAGTGCGCAGCCCCGCGTTGATCTGATGACATACCCATGGGCGGCTGTCACGATCGAGTTACCCAGCCCAAGGGGAGCCCGCGATGCCGCGGGCACGCCGCACGGTCCAGGTCAACCGGCCGGTCCACGATGTCTTCGCGTTGTTCACCGAGTCTGAGAGCGCCCACCTGCGGCGGCGCCACGTCAGGCAGGTCGCCCCTAGGGCACCGGCGCGAAACTGGCGGAAGGGCGGCGCCGGGATGGCAGCAGAGGTCAAGGCTGCCGCCCCACGTTGGGCGGCCTTGACCCCGGTGGACAACCGGCAGAGCCAAGAGTCGTCAGAGCCCACCGTCGGGTGTCACACAACTGTCACACAACGCGTTCCAGACGGTGCGGTCACATGCTGGTTGCCCGGGCGCCCCACCACTCAGGATGTCGGCGGCAGGATGTCCGCCAGACGCCCTACGATGGTGCTGACCTGCGATAACGCCGGTCGACGACTACTTCAGGAGCTGACGTGCCATCACGACGCGCTGGATCTGGTTGGTGCCCTCGTAGATCTGGGTGATCTTGGCGTCGCGCATCATCCGCTCGACCGGGAAGTCCTTGACGTAGCCGGAGCCACCGAGCAGCTGCACCGCGTCGGTGGTCACCTTCATGGCCACGTCCGAGGCGTAGCACTTCGCGGCCGCGCCGAAGAAGGGCAGGTCCTTGTCGCCGCGCTCGGACTTGGCGGCGGCGACGTAGACCATCTGCCGCGCGGCCTCGAGCTCCATCGCCATGTCGGCGAGCATGAACTGGATGCCCTGGAAGTCGGCGACCCGCGTGCCGAACTGCTTGCGCTCCTTGACGTAGCCGATCGCGAAGTCGAGCGCGCCCTGGGCGATGCCGACGGCCTGGGCGCCGATCGTGACGCGGGTGTGGTCGAGGGTGCGCAGCGCGATCTTCAGGCCCTCGCCGACGCCGCCGACGATGCGGTCACCCGGGATGCGCACGTTGTCGAAGTGCAGCTCGCGGGTCGGGCTGCCCTTGATGCCGAGCTTGCGCTCCTTCTCGCCGAAGCCGAAGCCCTCGTCGGACTTCTCCACGACGAACGCCGTGACGTTGGAGCCACGCTTGCCCTCGGGGTCGGTCACGGCCAGGACGGTGTAGTACTCGGAGACGCCGGCGTTGGTGATCCAGCTCTTCTGGCCGTTGAGCACCCAGCCGTCGCCGTCGCGCCGCGCCCGCGTCTTCATCGAAGCGGTGTCGGAGCCGGCCTCGCGCTCGGACAGGCCGTAGGAGAAGGTCGACTCGCCCCGCGCGACCGGCGGCAGGTACTTCGCCTTGACCTCCTCGGAAGCACCCAGGATCAGCGGCATGGTGCCGAGCTTGTTGACCGCCGGGATCAGTGACGCGGAGGCGTCGGCGCGGGCGACCTCCTCGATGACGATGCAGGTCGCGAGGGCGTCGGCGCCGACCCCGTCGTACTCCTCGGGGATGTGCGGCGCGAAGAAGTCCGAGGCCACCAGGGCGTCGTGCGCCTCCTGGGGGTAGCGCGCCTCCTCGTCGACCGCCGCCGCATACGGGGCGATCTTGTCCTCCGCGATGGACCGGATCGCCTCGCGCAGCGCCTCGTGGTCCTCGGAGATCTTGAACAGGTCGAATGAAGGGTTTCCGGTCACGGCGGCGATGCTACCCGCGGGTATGCCGGGTGGTCGCCACGCATGACGCACCTCACCGAGTGGCCGTCGCACGGCTGGGCGGCCAGCCTCTGGCTGACCGCCCCAGCGCCCTTGCGGGGTCAGTCGCCCTTGGTCAGCAGCTCGGGGATGACGTAGTTCTCGAACAGGTCGATGCCCGAGGTGTCGTAGGCCGCCTCCTGGAAGTAGGTGATGGCGTACGTCATGCCCTGCGCCTCAAGGCCACGCAGGGTCTCGATGATCTGGTCGGGCGTGCCGACGGCCGGCTGGGTTGCGAGGTTGGCCACGTGCTCCTCGGCCCGTGCCTCGGGGAGGCCGGCGCGGATGAAGTGGTCCTTGTGCCACGCGAGGCGGTCCTGGACCTCCTTCTCGTTCTCGCCGATGACCACGTTGTAGTTGGCCGAGCGCACGATCGAGCCGAAGTCACGCCCGAGGTCGTCACAGTGCCCCTTGAGCACCTCGCTCTTGTGCGCGAAGCCCTCGGGGCTGCCGTCGAAGTTGGTGTAGTCGGCGTACTGCGCCGCGATGCGCAGCGTCTTCTTCTCCCCGCCGCCGGCAATCCACATCGGGATGCCGTTGAGCGGCGACCCCGGGAACGTGGTGCCCTGCAGCGGCCGGGGGGCGCAGATCGCGCCGTCGACCTGGTAGTGCTTGCCGTCGAGCGTGGCCGAGCCCTTGGTCCACATGTCGCGGAAGACCTGCACACCCTCCTCGAGCATGGCCAGGCGCTCCCCCGCCCGCGGGAAGCCGTAGCCGTAGGCGCGCCACTCGTGCTCGTACCACCCGGCGCCGATGCCCATGTCGATCCGGCCCTCGGTGATGATGTCGACGGTGGCCGCGACCTTGGCCAGGTAGGCCGGGTTGCGGTAGCTCATGCAGGTGCACATCTGGCCCAGGCGGACCTTGTTGGTCACGGCGCCGAGCGCGGCCATGAGCGTCCACGCCTCGTGCGTGGCCTCGCCGGAGGGCTCGGGCACGGTGTGGAAGTGGTCGTAGACCCAGACCGACTCCCACTCACGGGTCAGCTCGTCGGTGCGCTGGGCAAGGCCGGCCATGACCCCCCAGTGCATGTCCGGCTCGATGCCGACCAGGTCCATGCGCCAGCCCTGGGGGATGAACAGTCCGAATCGCATGTCGTTGCTCCCTGCGGTGTGGGGGTGGGTAACGGCTGTGCAGCACGTCACTCTAGTCACCGGATCTGCGTGCGCCGCCGGGCCACCTCGGCGCCGCGACCCGGCGCGACCACCGGCTACTCTCGCCCCGTGGCTCTTCGTATCTCCGTCATCGGCACCGGCTACCTGGGGGCGGTCCACGCGGCCTGCATGGCCGACCTGGGGCATGAGGTGGTGGCGATCGACGTCGACCCGGGCAAGGTGGAGGCGCTGGCCGGGGGGCGGGCGCCGATCTTCGAGCCGGGCCTGGATGAGCTGCTGGAGCGGGCCCTGGGCAGCGGCCGGTTGCGGTTCACCACCGACTACGCGGCGGCGGCCGGGGCGCAGGTGCACTTCATCTGCGTGGGCACCCCGCAGCGGCGCGGGGAGAACGCCGCGGACACCTCGTTCGTGTTCGCCGCGGCCGAGTCGCTGGCCCCGCACCTGTCCGGTGCGGCCCTGGTGGTGGGCAAGTCCACCGTGCCGGTCGGCACCGCGGCCCGGGTGCTGGAGCGGCTGCGGGCGTTGGCCCCGGCCGGGGCGGGGGTGCGCCTGGCGTGGAACCCCGAGTTCCTGCGGGAGGGGTTCGCGATCGAGGACACGGTGGCCCCGGACCGGTTCGTCTACGGCGTGGAGGCCGAGGGGGCGCAGGCGGACGTGGCGCTGCTGGATGGGGTGTATGCCGGCCCGCTGGCCGCGGGGACCCCGCGCCTGGTCACCGACTTCGCCACCGCCGAGCTGGTCAAGGTGTCCGCGAACGCGTTCCTGGCCACGAAGATCTCCTTCATCAACGCCATGGCCGAGGTGTGTGAGGCCGCCGGGGCGGACGTGGTCGCGCTGGCCGAGGCGATCGGGCACGACGACCGGATCGGGCACAAGTTCCTCGGCGCCGGCCTGGGCTTTGGCGGGGGGTGCCTGCCCAAGGACATCCGCGCGTTCATGGCCCGGGCCGGGGAGCTGGGGGCCGACCAGGCGCTGACGTTCCTGCGCGAGGTCGACGCGATCAACCTGCGCCGCCGCTCCCGGATGGTGGACCTGGCCCGGGCCGAGTGCGGCGGGACCCTGATCGGCAAGAAGGTCGCCGTGCTGGGGGCGGCGTTCAAGCCCAACAGCGACGACATCCGCGACTCCCCGGCCCTGGACGTGGCCCGGGCCGCGCACCTGGCCGGCGCCGAGGTCACCGTGCACGACCCCAAGGCCCTGCCGGTGGCCCGCCGGGTGCACCCGGACATGCGCTACGCCGACACCATCGAGGCCGCCTGCGCCGGCGCCGACGTCGTGCTGCACCTGACCGAGTGGCGCGACTACCGCGACATCGACCCCGCCGCGCTCAAGCAGGTGGTCGCCTCCGCGCACATCATCGACGGCCGCAACGCCCTCGACCCCGCCCGGTGGCGCGGCGCCGGCTGGACCTACCGCGCCCTCGGCCGCCCGCACCCGGTGGTCGCATGAGCCCCGTCGCCGTCAACGACCGCGAGGTGATCCGGTCGGTGCTGCGGACCCCTGCGACCTGGGCCGTGGTGGGACTGTCCACGGACGCCGGCCGCACGGCATACGGCGTCTCGCGCTGGATGCGCGAGGCCCTCGGGCACCGGATCATCCCTGTGCACCCGCGTGCCGAGGAGGTCTTCGGCGAGACCGGTTATGCCAGTCTGTCCGACATCCCGGACGGCGAGAAGGTCGCGGCGGTCGACTGCTTCGTGAACTCCTCGCGGGTGGGCGCTGTCGTCGACGAGGCGATCGCGCAGAAGGGCCGACTGGGCATCGAGGCCGTGTGGCTGCAGCTCGGCGTGGTCGACGAGGCCGCCGCGCAACGCGCCCTGGATGCCGGCCTCGACGTCGTCATGGACACCTGCCCGAAGATGGAGTACCCCGCGCTCTGACCGAGCGCTGTGCCCGACCGTCCTGGCTGCGCGGTTGGAGTCTGGCTGTGGACAAGCGGAGGGCTGTCCGACCCGGCCCTTAGAGTGGACACATGTTCGAACTCGGGGTGGAGCAGGTTCGCCGGATGCCGATCGGCACCATGGCGGCGATGCTCGATGCCCTGACCGCAGGAGCCGTCGCCTCCGCGGACGAGGCTTCGGCCGAGGCGATGGTCCTGGCGTCCCAGATGGTCATCAACGCCATGGGCGCGATCCAGGCCCAGTCGATCGCGTCCCTGGCCGCCCGCGAGCGCGAGCAAGCCGCCTCGGTCGCCGGGACTCCGCCCGAGGGCCTGGCGCGGGACGCCGGTGCCCCGGTCGACGAGTGGGAGTTCCTCGGCGACCGGATCGCGCCACTGCTGGCCATGACCGGGCGGGGCGCCCAGAGCCGGGTGGACCTGGCCTGTGAGCTCACCCGGAGGCTGCCGCGCACCCTGGCGGCGATGCGGGCGGGCGGCCTCGACACCTACCGCGCGGGCATCATCGCCACGCAGGCCTCGCTCGTGCGCCCGCACCTGGTGCCGACGCTCGAGGAGCACCTGTTTCCCGACGCTGCTGTCGATACCCCCGGCCCGCAGGTGCCCGATGCCCGGGACCTGCACTCCACCAGGCTCAAGGCCAGGCTGCGCCGACTCACGGCGCGGATCGACCCACAGTCGATCGACAGGCGGTGCGAGCAGGCGCGACGCGACCGGTTCGTCGCGATCGGCCCCGGCGTGACACCGGGGATCACCCACTGGAGCGCCGACCTCCCGGTCGAGGACAGCATGAAGGCGTGGGCTGCCATCGACGCCCTCGCCCACGACTACGTCCACCAGACCCCGCGGTCCGATGGCCGCAGGCGCACGCTGACCCAGGCGCGTGCGGACGCCATGGTGGACCTACTGATGGGCGCAGCCACCGTCTCGACCACCCTGCAGGTCACCGTGCCGCTGGAGGTCGTGGAGGGCGGGGAGGCCGAGGAGGTCGCGAATACCGCTGTCGCAGCGGCGGACCCCGCGGTGACCCGACGCCGGCGTGGCCCCGACCTCACGCAGCTGCGCGAACTGGCGATCCCTGCCGCCACCGGCGTCGCCGGAGCGGTCCCGCTAGGGGTCGAGGTCCCGCGCCACGGCCTGCTGCCGCTCGTTCAGGCGCAGTCCCTGGCGCGCGAGCCGGGCACCACGCTCACGTCCCTGTTCACCGACTCCCGGACCGGACGGCGACTTCCCGGACAGGACCCGGGAGGCGACAGCCCGGGCGCCGTGCCGGCTGGCTCGGCCATGTCGGGCATGCCGGCTGACCCGGCCGCCTCAGGCAAGCCATCTTCCTGGTCTTGTCGGGCGCGCCATCTTCCTCGGTCTCGTCGGGCGCGCCATCTTCCTCGGTCTCGTCGGGCACGGCGTCTTCCTCGACTGTGTCGGGCGCGCCAGCCGACTCCCCCACACAGCGCTATCGCCCGTCGGCCGCGACGGACCGCGCGGTGCGCGCCAGGGACCGCACCTGCCGGTTCCCGGGGTGTTCGATGGCCAGTCAGCGCTGCGACCTCGACCACGTGATCCGGTTCCCCGACGGCCCGACGGCGGAGGGCAACCTGCACGCCCTCTGCCGCCACCACCACCGCCTCAAGCACCACACCCGATGGCGGGTCAGCGTGGACGACGAAGCGGTGTGCACCTGGACCTCACCGAGCGGGCAGGTCTACCGGACAACGCCATTCGACCACCGTGAGCTCGTGACCTGACCCCGCTGCGCGGACACCTCGCAGGGCGAGCGAGCGCGCTGACGTATCGTCAGCGGACGCGTCGCGGGACGAGCGAGCGCGCTGCCATAGCGTCAGGCCGAGCCGAAGCCGGTGCGCTGGCTGCGACGGGAGCGCAGCCGCTCCCCCTTGGCGTGCGCCTCGTCGCGCAGAGAGCGCTGGAAGTCCGCCATTTTGGCCCGCAGTTCCTCCGCCTCGGCATCGGCGCCTGAGGCGAGGATCCGGACGGCGAGCAGCCCCGCGTTGCGCGCCCCGCCCACGGAGACGGTGGCCACCGGCACGCCGCCGGGCATCTGCACGATGGACAGCAGCGAGTCCATCCCGTCGAGGTACTTCAACGGCACCGGGACGCCGATCACCGGCAGCGGGGTCACAGCCGCGAGCATCCCCGGCAGGTGGGCCGCGCCTCCGGCGCCGGCGATGATGACCCGCAGGCCACGAGGGGCCGCGTTCTCGCCGTAGGCGATCATCTCCTGCGGCATCCGGTGCGCCGAGACGACGTCGGCCTCGTAGCCGACGCCGAACTCCTCCAGCGCCTTCGCCGCCTCCTCCATGACCGGCCAGTCGCTGTCGCTGCCCATGACCAGGCCCACCACGGCGTCGCTGCTCATTCGGTCACCACTCCCCTCAGGTAGTCCGCGGCGTGCCCGGCCCGCTCCCGCAGGTCGGCCAGGTCGTCGCCGCTGACGTTGACGTGCCCGATCTTGCGACCGGGACGAACTCCCTTGCCGTACAGGTGAACTCGCGCTCCGGGGTCACGCGCCATGATGTGCCGGTAGGCCGGGTAGAGCTCGGGGAAGTCGCCGCCGAGCACGTTGGCCATGACCGTCCACGGCGCGCGCGGGGCGGTGGACCCCAGCGGCAGGTCGAGCACCGCGCGCAGGTGGTTCTCGAACTGGCTGGTGACCGCGCCGTCGATGCTCCAGTGCCCGGAGTTGTGCGGGCGCATCGCCAGCTCGTTGACGACGTAGTCCGGCTCGCCGGTGTGCGGGTGGGACACCTCGAACATCTCCACCGCCATGACCCCGGTGACCTCCAGCGCCCCGGCCACGCGCAGCGCCGCCTCGGTCAGCTCGGCGGACAGGTCGTCCGACATCCCCGGCGCGGGCGCCAGCACCTCGGTGCAGATCCCGTCGACCTGGACGGTCTCCACGACGGGCCAGGTCGCGGCCTGCCCGGAGGGGCTGCGCGCCACGAGCACCGCCAGCTCACGGGTGAACTCGACCTTCTCCTCGGCCAGCAGGCCCTCGGCGAGCGGGCCGCCGACGGCCGCGTCCCGGGCGCTGGCCTCCAGCCAGTCCGCCGCCTCCGCGGCCGAGCCGACGACCCGGACGCCCTTGCCGTCGTACCCGCCGCGCGGTGTCTTCACCACAACCGGCCAGCCGACCTCGTCGCCGAACGCCGCGAGCTCCTCGGCGGTGCGCACCGCCGCCCACCGCGGGCTGCCCACGCCGACCTCGCTGAGCCGCCGGCGCATGGCCAGCTTGTCCTGGGCGAACACCAGGGCCGCCGGGCTGGGGTGCAGCGGCACCCCGTCGGCCTCGAGCGCAGCGAGCACAGGCGCCGGCACGTGCTCGTGGTCGAAGGTGACCACGTCGCAGGTACGCGCCCACTCGCGCACGGTCTCCACGTCGGTGTAGTCGCCCACCGGCGCCGACGGCACGACCAGCGCCGCGGACGCGTCGGGGGCCTCGGCGAGCACGCTCAACGTGACCGCGAGGCCGACCGCAGGGGGCTGGCACATCCGGGCCAGCTGGCCGCCGCCGATGATGCCGACGACGGGAAAGCCTCCAGGAGCACGCTGCGGAGAGGTCACGGGCCCGAGCCTATCCGGGCGCGGATTCGGTGCCGCTGCCCGGCGCCCGTTACGCTCGACAGGTGCCGACCGACCAGCCCTCGCCGATCGCGCGACTGCGCGGTGCCGTGGACGTCCTCGTCCGCGAGATGCTCAAGTTCGGCGTCGTGGGCGCCGTCGCCCTCGTCGTCGACGTCGGCACCTTCAACGCGCTGCGCTTCGTCGGCGGCCACGGCCCGCTCTACGACAAGCCCCTTACGGCCAAGGTCATCTCGGTAACCCTGGCCACGCTCACCGCATGGGCCGGCAACCGCTACTGGACCTTCCGGCACCGCCGCCGCACCGCCGTCCACCACGAGCTGGCGTTGTTCGTCGTGTTCAACGTCGTCGGCATGGGCATCGCCCTGGGCTGCCTGGGCTTCTCGCACTACGTGCTCGACCTGACCTCCCCGCTGGCCGACAACATCAGCGCCAACGGCGTGGGCCTCGTGCTGGGCACGCTGTTCCGCTTCTGGGCCTACCGCCGGTTCGTCTTCTCCGAGAACCCGCCGCTCGAGTCCACGATCCAGGTCTGAGGCCCAGCCGCCCCCGGTATGCCGGGTGGCCGGCACCGGGCACCGTCCCGCCACGGGGGCCTCAAGGACCGTCGTTCGCGCACCTCGTCAGTTGAGGTTCTGGTCCTCGGACAGGAACAGCGCGAAGATCGCCGGCTGCGTCTGGACCAGCTCCAGCCGGCCGCCGTTGGCCTCGGCCAGGTCCCGGGCCAGCGCCAGGCCCAGCCCCGTGCCGGTCGTCGTGACCGACCGCTCGAAGATGTGCGGCGCGATGGCCGCGGGCACGCCCTCGCCCTGGTCGCTGACCTCCACCACGACCGAGGGGCCGCTGCGGCGGGCGTGCACGTCCACGGTGCCGCGACCGTGCGCCAGGGAGTTCTCCAGCAGGGTCGAGAGCACCTGGGACAGGGCGACCGGCGTCGCCTGGACCGACAGACCCCGCTGGCCGTGCACGCGCACCGAGCGGCGGGCCTGCTCGAACGCGGGCTGCCACTCCCGCTGCAGCGCCGCGATGACCGAGTCGAGGGAGACGCTGGGCCGGGGCGCGTCGTGACCCGAACGGCTGCGCGCCAGCAGGTCGTCGACGACGCGGGTGAGCCGCTCGACCTGGGCGATGGCGATGTTGGCCTCCTCCTGCACCACCGCGAGGTCGTCGGTCACCGAGATCTCCTCGAGCCGCATCAGCAGCGCGGTCAGCGGGGTGCGCAGCTGGTGCGAGGCGTCGGAGGCGAAGTCACGCTCGGAGGCCAGTGACCGCTTGAGCTGCTGCGCGCTGCGGGAGAGCACCTCCGAGACCCGGTCGATCTCGGCGATCCCGCTGACGAGCGGCTGGAACCGGGACTCCCCGGCGCCCAGCCGCTCGGCGCGGTCGGCCAGCTCGGTCATCGGCTCGGAGAACTTGCGGGCCTGCGTCGAGGCCACGAGCACCCCGACGACGACCGCGAGCACCGACAGAGCCGTGATGATGCCCAGCAGCTGGGCCAGCTGGGTCATGCTCTGGGCACCGACCAGCCACGTGCGCAGCCGGGAACCCTCGTCCGCCAGCATCCACATGGCCCCGAGGAAGAGGGGGACGCCGACGATGACGACCGACAGGACGACGGCGATGACGGTGGAGCGGACGAGCCGCTCACGCATGGCTGGTCCTCAGCTCCGGTCGCCGCGCTCGAAGCGGAAGCCCACGCCGCGCACGGTGGAGATGTACTGCGGCTGGGCCGCGTCGTCGCCGAGCTTCTTGCGCAGCACCGAGATGTGCATGTCCAGGGTCTTGGTGGACCCGAACCACGCCGTCTCCCAGATCTCGCGCATGAGCTGCTCGCGCGAGACGACCTTGCCCTGCTCGCGCACGAGCACGCGCAGGAGGTCGAACTCCTTGGCCGTGAGCTGCAGCTCCTCGTCGTTGAACCAGGCGCGGCGCCCCTCGGGGTCGATGCGCACGAGCTCGTTGGTCGGCGCGGAGTCCAGCGGGTGGCGGCGCAGCAGCGCCCGCACCCGGGCCAGCAGCTCGGCCAGCCGGAACGGCTTGGTCACGTAGTCGTCGGCGCCGGCGTCGAGGCCGACGACGGTGTCCACCTCGTCGGCGCGGGCCGTCAGGATGAGCACCGGCACGGTGCGCCCGTCGGCGCGGATGCGCCGGCACACCTCGAGACCGTCGATGTGGGGCAGTCCCAGGTCGAGCACGACGAGGTCGGGGCCTTCGGCGGCCCCGTCGAGGGCCGCACGACCATCCCCGCGCACGTCGACGTCATAGCCCTCGCGGCGCAGGGCGCGGGCGAGGGGTTCGGAGATGGCGGGGTCGTCTTCGGCCAGCAGCACGCGGGTCATATCGGGCATCGTAGAGACCAGAGGTACCGTCAGCGACCGGGCCACGCCGGACGACGCTTCTCGGAAAAAGCTGCCACGCCCTCCTTGCGGTCCCCCGAGAAGGCCGTGGCGCGCCAGCAGGCGTCCTCCACCTCGAGTCCGGTGGCCAGGTCGACGTCCATGCCGAGGCGCATCGCCTTCTTGGCGTTGCGCAGTCCGACCGGGGAGTTCGCCGCGATCTCCGAGGCCAGCCGCAGGGCCCAGTCCCGCGCCTCGCCGACTCCGACGACCTCGTCGACGACCCCGAGGGCCGCCGCCTCCGCGGCCGCTATCCGCCGCGCCGTGAACACCATGCCCGCCGCGCGCGACCAGCCGATCCGCCGGGTCAGCAGCTGGGTGCCGCCGCCTCCGGGGATCACCCCGACCGACACCTCCGGCAGCCCCACGACCGCCGCCTCACCCGCCACGATGAGGTCGCAGGACAGGGCGATCTCCAGCCCGCCGCCGAGGGCGAAGCCCTCGACCACAGCAATCGAGGGCACCGGCAGGTTGAGCACCCCGGTGTATGCCGCGCGGGCCACCGGCCGCTGCTGCATCAGGTCGGCGTCGCTGAAGGAGTTGCGCTCCTTGAGGTCCGCGCCGACGCAGAACGCCTTGGGGCTGGTGCTCGTCAGGACCACGGCGCGCACGTCCTCGTCGGCGGCCAGCTCGGCCGTAGCGGCGGCCAGGTCCCGGGCCATGGCGGTGGAGACCGCGTTCATGGCCTCCGGACGGTCGAGCGCGAGCTCGGCCACGTGGCCGCCCGCCCCGTGGCGGGTGATGGTCACCAGCCGGCGGTCCCCGGGCTGCTCCTGCGTGCTCACTGATCCTCCTTGGTGTCTGCTGCCTGACCTCGACGGCGGACCTCGCCGGTGCGGCTCAGGAGCCAGGGCGTCACCGGCCCGATCCCCCGCAGCGAGCGCCGGCGCAGCGCCGTCATCTCGAACCCCGACAGGCTGGCCAGCTTGGAGGCCAGCCCGTCGTCCACCAGCACCGACCCGGGTCGGGCCACCGCCGTCAGGCGGGAGGCCCGGTTGACCGTGGTGCCGAAGACGTCCCCGAGGCGAGGCACCACCCGGCCGGTCGCCATACCGACCCGCACGTCCGGCAGCACCTCGTCCTCGGCCATCGCCTCGACCAGGTCCAGCGCGATCGCCGCCGCGGCGGCCGGGGTGACCGTCACGTAGAGCACCTCGTCGCCGACGGTCTTGATCACGCGCCCGCCGTGGGCGGTAACGATGTCGGAGGCCAGCTCCTCGAAGCGCTGCACCACCAGCGCGAGCTCGCGCTCGGAGAGCCGGCGGACCAGACGGGTGAACGACACCAGGTCGGCGAAGCCGACGTTGCGCACGATGCCGAGGTTGTCCTGCTCGGGGTCGGCGTCGGCGACCATGCGCTCGATCGCGGCGACGAGGTGGCGGCGCCACGCGTAGACCAGCAGCGGCTCGAGGTCGTCAGCCACGTCGGCGAGCTTGGCCGCGGCCTTGCGGGCGGTCTCCAGGTCCGGGACCGCCCGGGTGGTGTCGTGCCGTCCGGCGCCGGGGGCGTCACCGGCACCGAGGTCGCCCAGCGCCTCGGCCATCAGCTGGGTCTGCCACACCGCCAGCCGGTCGGTGGTGCGGGCGAACGCCCGGGTCATGGCCAGGGCGGTCGTCTCGTCGAAGACCCCCTCGCGCACCAGGTCCGCGACCGAGCGCAGCGCCTGGATGTCGGCCTGGGTGAACACCCGGTCCTCGTCGTCCTCGACGTTGGCGAAGCCGAGCGCGTGCCAGAACTTGCGCGCGCTGCGCAGCGACAGCCCGGCCGCGCCGCTGACGTCGCGGCGCCGCAGCGTGCGCGACTGTCCCAGCAGCCGCGCCTCGACCTCGTCGGCGGCAGGCGTGAACCCCCCGGTCACGTCAGCTCCGGGGCGGGCACGATGGCGACCGATGCGGGGCACGCGTCACAGCGTCAGGTTTCGGGGCACACGCCCGATCATGCCCTGTCCTGCTGTGCTCGTGTGACCCGACGCACATGGACGACGTCCCCGGCCGCGTGGACCACCCGTCCCCGCGCCGTCTCCAGGACGAGCCGGCCGCTGTCGTCGACCGCGATGGCGGCGCCGCGCAGCAGGGCGCCGCCGGGCTGGTGGACGTCGACCTCCTGCCCGATCGTGACGCACTCCTGGCGGTATGCCGCCCGCACCCGCCCCAGCGCCGCTCCCCCGAGCACCCACTCGCCGTGTAGCGCGGCCAGGTGGCCGAGGAAGGCGATGACCACGTCCTCCCGGCGGACGCCGGCAGCGCCGGCCAGGCGCAGCGAGGTCGCTGTCGGCACCGGCAGCTCATGCTGGTCCTGGTCCACGTTGGCGCCGGCGCCGGCCACCACCACGGTGCCGCTGCCGGTCAGCTCGCACAGCACGCCACAGACCTTGCGGTCCTCCACGAGCAGGTCGTTGGGCCACTTCAGCCCGGGGCGCACCCCGGCGACGTCTGCGAGGGCCCGGCCCATCGCCATACCGGTGACCAGCGGCAACCAGCCCGGGTCCGAGCTGCCGCCCACGGGCAGCACCACCGAGACGGCCACGGACGCCCGGGCCGGAGCCTCCCACTGGCGGGTGAGCCGGCCGCGTCCGGCGCTCTGGTGGTCGGCCACGACGACCCGCCAGGGACGGGGGTCGCGCAGGGCCTCCAGGTTGGTCGAGTCGACCGTGTCGAGCACGTCCAGGGCGCTCCACGGGCCCTCCGGCGTGAGCAACGCCTCCTGCAAGGCATGGACGTCCATCGGCTCTCTCACGCGGCTAAGGCTAGGCTGCCCGACATGGCTGATGCTGTTCAGAGTCCGGATGCCGTCGACGCACCGGCGATCGACATCCACACCACCGCGGGCAAGCTGGCCGACCTGCACCGGCGCAACGACGAGGCGGTCCACGCCGGGTCGGCGCGGGCGGTCGAGAAGCAGCACGCGAAGGGCAAGAAGACCGCCCGGGAGCGCATCGAGCAGCTCCTGGACGAAGGGTCGTTCGTCGAGCTCGACGAGCTGGCCCGCCACCGTTCCATCAACTTCGGCCAGCAGAAGAACCGGCCCTACGGTGACGGCGTCGTCACCGGCTACGGCACGGTCGACGGCCGGCCCGTCTGCGTCTTCGCCCAGGACTTCACCGTCTTCGGTGGCTCCCTCGGCGAGGTGTTCGGCGAGAAGATCGTCAAGGTCATGGACCTGGCGATGAAGACCGGCTGCCCGGTCATCGGCATCAACGACTCCGGTGGCGCCCGCATCCAGGAGGGCGTGGTCTCCCTCGGCCTCTACGGCGAGATCTTCCAGCGCAACGTGCACGCCTCGGGAGTCATCCCGCAGATCTCGCTGATCATGGGCCCGTGTGCCGGCGGCGCGGTCTACTCCCCCGCCATCACCGACTTCACCGTCATGGTCGACCAGACCTCGCACATGTTCATCACCGGTCCCGACGTCATCAAGACGGTCACCGGCGAGGACGTCGCGTTCGAGGACCTCGGCGGCGCCCGTTCGCACAACACCAAGTCCGGTGTCGCGCACTACATGGGCCACGACGAGGACGACGCCATCGACTACGTCAAGTCGCTGCTGTCCTACCTGCCGTCGAACAACATGGAGGACGCGCCGGCGTTCGACGTCGACGTGGACCTGGCGGTCACCGAGGAGGACACCTTCCTCGACACGTTCATCCCCGACTCGGCCAACCAGCCTTACGACATGCACACGGTCATCGAGCACGTCGTCGACGACGGCGACTTCTGCGAGGTGCAGCCGCTGTTCGCGCCCAACATCATCTGCGGCTTCGGTCGGGTGGAGGGCCGGTCCGTGGGTGTCGTGGCCAACCAGCCGATGCAGTTCGCCGGCACCCTCGACATCGACGCCTCCGAGAAGGCCGCGCGCTTCGTGCGCACCTGCGACGCGTTCAACGTCCCGGTGCTGACGTTCGTGGACGTGCCCGGCTTCCTGCCCGGCACCGACCAGGAGTGGAACGGCATCATCCGCCGTGGCGCCAAGCTCATCTACGCCTACGCCGAGGCCACCGTCCCCAAGGTCACGATCATCACCCGCAAGGCCTACGGCGGCGCCTACGACGTCATGGGGTCCAAGCACCTCGGCGCCGACATCAACCTCGCGTGGCCGACCGCGCAGATCGCCGTGATGGGCGCCCAGGGTGCGGTCAACATCCTCTACCGCAAGGAGCTCGCGGCCGCCGCCGAGCGCGGGGAGGACCTCGCCGAGGCCCGCCAGCGCTTCATCACCGAGTACGAGGACACGCTCGCCAACCCGTATGTCGCGGCGGAGCGCGGCTATGTGGACTCGGTGATCCCGCCGTCCTACACGCGCTCCTACGTCATCAAGGCGCTGCGGACATTGAAGAACAAGCGCGAGACGCTGCCGCCCAAGAAGCACGGGAACATCCCGCTGTGAGCGAGCAGACGCCCGCCGAGGCGACCGCACAGGTCATCCCGATCTCGGTGGCCCGCGGCAACGCGACCCCGGAGGAGGTGGCCGCGCTCGTCGCGGTGCTGGCCGCCGCCGCAGGGTCGGCAGCCGACGAGCCCGCCCCCCGCCACACCTCGGTGTGGGCCTCCCGGGAACGCCTCGTGCGCGCGCCGCACGTGCATGGCCGGGGCGCCTGGCGCGCCTCGGCCTGGCCGCGCTGACCGGCCGGTCGTCCGGGCGCTCCCCGGTTCGCGTCAGCTCTGGAGGGAAGCCCTCGTGCGCCACGGCTACACCAACCTGACCGAGAGCGACGGCACGGTGGTCACCAAGGCGTACCAAGGCCCTGATGCCGCACGCCGGGCCGCACGGGAGCAGGCGGCGCTGCGCTCTTTCCGTACCCTCGTGCCAGTGCCCGTGCTGGTGTCCGGCACGGCGACGGAGACGGTCACCGCGCTGACGCCGGGGACCCCCGGCCAGGACCTGCTCGACGCCGGCCACGGCTCCATGGTCTTGCGCGCTTGTGGGGCGCTGGCCGCTGTCGTGGCCACGCTCCCGCGCACCGGGTTGCCGGGCGATGACGAGGCACCCTCGCCGGGGGTGGTGCGCTGCCACGGCGACTTCGGCCCGCAGAACCTGCTTCTTGACCCGGCCAGCGGCGAGGTGACCGCCCTGATCGACTGGGAGATGGTCGACGTCGGCGACCCGCTGCGGGACCTGGCGTGGGCGGAGTGGATCGTGCGGATGCACCACCCGGACCGGGTCGACGACCTGGACGCCCTGTTCGCGGGCTACGGCGCGCGCCCGTCCTGGGCCGACCGGCAGGACCAGATGGTGGCCTCCTGTGAGCGGATGGCTGCCTTCGTGCAGGGATGGTCCTCACCGGGCCGGCGCGAGGCGCTGGCGCTGTGGCGACTGCGCACCCGGACCACGGCGTCCTGGCTGGAGTGAGCAGACGCCGCGGCACCGTGGCCGCGGCGTGGGCGAAACCCGTCGATATCGGCGGCCACCCGCGATACGTTCGAGCGCGTGACCACTGACGCTTCCGCGCCCACGGCGCGACCCACGACCGACGTCGACCGCATCGCCAACGGCTACCTCGACGCGTTCGTCGAGCTCAGCCCGCTGACGGCGACCTACCTGGGCATCCCCGAGCACGACGAGGACATCGACGACTTCTCCCCCGCGGGCCACGAGGCGCACGCCCAGCTGCGCCAGAAGACGCTGGCCGCGCTGGCCGAGGCAGTACCGGCCGACGACATCGACCGGGTGACCATCGCGGCGATGCGTGAGCGCCTCGGCCTCGCCGACGAGATGCACGCCGCCGGCCTCGACGAGATGGCCCTGAACGTCATTGCCTCCCCGATGCAGGAGATCCGGGATGCGTTCGACCTGATGCCCACCGACACCCAGGAGCAGTGGGCCGTCATCGCCCGCCGCATGGCCAAGGTGCCGGCAGCGCTCGAGCTGTGGAAGCAGTCGCTGACCAAGGCCGCCGAAGCGGGCAACATCACGCCGCAGCGGCAGGTGCGCGAGTGCATCAAGCAGTGTGAGGACCACACCGCCGACGACGGCTACTTCTCCACGCTCGTGGCCGGTGCCAAGGCCGGCGAGGAGGCGCTCGGGGAGTCCGTGGCGGCTGAGCTGCGGACCTCCGTGCAGGCCGCCGCCGACGCCTACGCCGCGCTCGGGCAGTGGCTCGGCGAGACGCTGCTGGACCGCGCCCCGGAGTCCGACGCCTGCGGGCAGGAGCGCTACGCCCTGCTGTCGCGCTACTTCCTCGGCGCCGAGGTGGACCTGGCCGAGACCTATGAGTGGGGCAAGGCCGAGCTGGCCCGCATCACCGCCGAGATGCAGAAGGTCGCCGAGCAGATCAAGCCCGGCTCGACCGTCCTCGAGGCGATCGCCCACCTCAAGGCCGACCCGGCCTACCAGCTGCACGGCACCGACGCCCTCAAGGCCTGGATGCAGGAGCGGGCCGACGAGGCGATCCGCAACCTCGCCGACGTGCACTTCGACATCCCCGAGCCGGTGCGCACCATCGAGTGCCTCATCGCCCCCACCCAGACCGGTGGCATCTACTACACCGGGCCCAGCGAGGACTTCAGCCGCCCGGGCCGCATGTGGTGGTCGATCCCCAAGGGGGAGACCGAGTTCGGCACGTGGAACGAGCTGACGACCGTCTACCACGAGGGCGTGCCGGGCCATCACCTCCAGGTCGCGCAGACGGTGTTCCGCTCCGAGCTGCTCAACCGCTGGCGCCGCCTGTTCTCCTGGACCTCCGGTCACGGCGAGGGCTGGGCCCTGTACGCCGAGCGGCTCATGGCCGAGCTCGGCTACATGGACGACCCGGGCAACTACATGGGCATGCTCGGTGGCCAGTCCCTGCGAGCGGCCCGCGTGGTGCTCGACATCGGCGTCCACTGCGGCTTCGAGGCCCCGGAGGAGGTCGGCGGCGGCCCGTGGACCTACGACAAGGCGTGGGCCTTCCTGACCGCCCACGCCTTCGAGTCCGAGGGCATGCTCCGCTTCGAGCTCAACCGCTACCTGGGCTGGCCGGGCCAGGCCCCGTCCTACAAGATCGGTGAGCGGCTGTGGATGCAGCTGCGCGACGAGGTTCGTGAGCGTGAGGGAGACGCCTTCGACATCAAGGCGTTCCACCGCCGCGCCCTCGACATCGGCGGCGTCGGTCTGGACGTCCTGCGTGAGGCCGTCCTGAGCTGACCGGACACGACATGAGGAAAGGCCGCCGGCGGATGCCGGCGGCCTTTCTGCGTCCTGTGTGCTGGACGAGCCGCTGCGTCCGTACGCCGGGGAAATGGGCCCGGA
>NZ_DASVZH010000309.1:0-3800 GCF_036391795.1 Oryzihumus sp. | reverse complement strand
CTCCCAGCCGCCGGCCTCGGCGCGGCGTGCGGCGACGACCTCGGCGCTGCGGGCCAGCGGCGCGATGCGCTGGGCCCGCGCGGCGGCCCGCACCAGGTGCAGCATCCGGTCGCGTACCTCCCCGGCGTCCTCGAACCGCTCCTGGCTGGCCAGCACATCCATGCGGCGGTGCAGGGCGGCCACCACCTCGCGCGCGTCACCGCAGATGACGCTGGCGACGCGCTCGACGACCTGGGCGTAGGACTCGACGTCCTGGGCGCCGGTGCACGGGGCGCCGCAGCGGCCCATCTCGGAGAGCGCGCAGCCCGAGGAGGTCGCCCGCAGGCTGAGCCGCTTGGTGCACTGGCGCAGCGGCACCACCTCGTGGACCGCGGCGATCGCCGCCTCGGCGGCGTGACGCGAGGAGAAGGGCCCGACGTAGCGGGCCCCGTCATCGCGCACCTCGCGCACGATGCTCAACCGCGGGAACGGCTCCACGGTCAGCTTGACCCACGGGGCGCGCTCGGGGTGGCGGGAGCGGCGGTTGTAGCGCGGCTTGTGCTCGGCGATGAGCCGAAGCTCGCGCACCTCGGCCTCCAGCGGCGTCTGGCACACCACCGGCGTGACGCTCTCGGCGATGCCGACCATCTCGGCCATGCGGGTGCGCTGCTCGGAGGCGGTGAAGTAGGTGCGCACCCGGGTGCGGATGTCGCGGGAGGTGCCGACGTAGAGCACCCGCCCCTTGCCGTCCTTGAACAGGTAGACCCCGGGGGAGTGCGGCAGGCCCTCGGCGAGGTGCCGCTTGCGCCGCTGCGCCGCGGACACCCGTGAGGAGAAGCTGCTCAGCTCCTCCAGGGTCAGCACCCCGAGGTTGCCGACCCGGGAGAGCAGCCCGTGGAGCACGTCGACCGTGGCGCGGGCGTCGTGCAACGCCCGGTGGTCGGGCGTGGTGGCCGCGCCGAACAGCCGCGCCAGCGTGCCGAGCTTGCGGTCGCGCGCCTCGTCCTTGGTGACCAGCTGGCGGGCCAGGTGGGCGGTGTCGACGACCCGGAAGCCCGGCCACTCGTGCCCGGTCAGCGCCGTCGCGGCCTTGAGGAAGGACACGTCGAACGGGGCGTTGTGGGCCACGAGCACACTGCCGCGGGCGAACTCGAGGAACGACGGGACGGCCGTGTCGATGCGTGGGGAGTCGGCGACCATGCGGTCGGTGATGCCGGTGAGCAGCGAGATGAATGCCGGGATCGGCTCGCCCGGGTTGACCAGCGTCTGGAACTCCCCGAGCACCTCGCCGCCGCGGACCTTGACCGCGCCGATCTCGGTGATGTGCGCCCCGGCGGGGCTGCCACCGGTGGTCTCGAGGTCGACCACGACGAACGTCACCCCCGCCAAGGGGGTGCCGAGCTCGTCGAGTGTGCCCTGGACGCCCTGCATGGCATGGACCGTATGCCGTGCCGCCGACAGGCCGTCGCGCGGCACGCGGGGACGGGCGTCCGGCAACCCCCGATGCCGTTCTGCCGATGCCGTTCCGGCGCTGCTGTTCCGCCGATGCTGTTCTGCCGGGGGTGCTCTCCCCGACGCCTTGAGGGCGGGGCGGGGCCGTGCCGGCGACCCGGGCCGGCCGCCGCCGTGCCTCGCCGGTCGCCAGGGGTGCGCGGGCAGGTGACGGGCGGGGAGAGCAGGTCGCGGGGCGTGGAGGCTGGCCACGGGCCGTGGAGAGCAGGCCCTGTCAGACCACGCTCCTACCGTGCTGGGCACGGGCAGGTCCGACCCTCGGGCTCGCCGACGAGAGCAGGGAGGAGGCCAGCGATGATCGTCGACTGTGACACGTGTCCCGTCCGGGACAGCCGGTGCGCCGACTGCGTCGTGACGGCCCTCACGGCCCCGTTGTCCGCCGACATGCCGCTGGACCGGCAGGAGCAGCGAGCGGTCGACGCGCTCGTTGCTGCGGGTCTGGTCCGCCCCGACCGCGTGGCCCGGCTGCGAGCCCGACGCGAGCCGTGGACGGGGGCACGGGCGGCGGTCTGACCGCACACATCCACGCCGCCTAGAGTGGCGCCCGTGACCCGGGCACCCCGCTGGAGGACAGCGACGTACCTGACCCTGGCGGTCCTCCTCCTGGCGGCCGTCGGCGCAGTCGGCGCGTTCGCGACCGGGCTGGTGCAGCTGCCCGGCATGGCTGCGCGCCCGGCGACGACACGTTCCTTGACCGCCAACGCCGCGGCGCCGGCGTCGGTGGACGCCGACGCGGCTCGTGTGCAGGCGCTGCGTTCCCTGCTGGACCAGCGGGCCGCCGCGGTCTCGACCCGCAACAAGGCTCGCTGGATGGCCACGGTCGACGACCCGCGCTCGGCCTTCGGCCAGCGGCAGTCCCAGGTCTTCGACAACCTCATGCGGCTGCCGTTGTCGCGCTTCCGGTTCGCCGACCCGGGCAACCAGCCGGCGCTGTCGCCCACCGGTGGGGACCGGCTCGGCCCCGGGGCGTGGGTGGCCAAGGTCCAGGGGGAGTGGGCGCTCGCCGGCTACGACCGCGGGTCCCGCACCTACGACGACTTCCTGACCGTCGTGCACCGGTCCGGGGGCTGGCGCCTGGCCGACGACCGGGACGGTGGCACCCAGCTGCAGGTGTGGGACCTGCCCGGGATGCGGGTGCTGCGCGGCACCAGCTCGATCATCATCGGCAACGCTCCCTCCGCCCGCATGGACGCCTACCGGATACAGGCCGATGGCGGAGTGGCCCGGGTCAACGCCTTCTGGGGCACTGGGTGGGCTCGTCGGGTCGTCCTGGTCACGCCGTCGACGTCCGCCGAGTTCGCGGCGCTGCTCAACCGCGACCGCACCGGGCTGGACCAGGTGGCGGCCGTGACCGAGGGGCCGATCACCCGGGGTGAGCCCGCGCACGCCGACCGGGTGGTGGTCAACCCTGCGGCGTGGAGCCGACTGGCGGCTCTGGGCCGCCGGGTCGTGATCACCCACGAGCTGACCCACGTGGCGATCCGGTCGTCCACCACAGGTCAGGTCCCGATCTGGCTGTCCGAGGGGACGGCCGACTATGTCGGCTACTCCGGCCTGGGCCTACCGCGTCAGCGGGTCGCGTCCGAGCTGCTCACCCGGGTCCGCCAGGGCAAGGGCCCGACCCGCCTGCCGACGGCGGCCGACTTCGACCCGACGCGCAGCACCATCGCGCCGAGCTACGCGGCGGCCTGGCTGGCGTGCTCGCGCATCGCCGACACCTGGGGACAGGCGCGGCTGGTCGCCTTCTACCGCGCGGTGGCCCGGGCGACCGCCGGTGGCCAGGACCCCGACGCCGCGGCGGCCTCCGCCTTCCGGACCGTGCTCGGCACGACCCAGCAGCAGTTCACCCGGGACTGGCAGTCGTCCCTGCGCGAGCTGGCTCGGACGTGACTGGCCCGGACGTGACTGGCCCGGACATGACTGACCCGGACATGACTGACCCGGACCTGACCGGCCCGCAGCTGACGGGCTCAGGGGTGACCGGCACCGCCACGACCCACGAGGAGCGGGACCGCCGCGGGCTCGCCGTGGGGACCCTGCTCGGGGTCCTGCTGCTCGCGGCCGGTATTGCGGTCCTGACGCCCTGGCACCCCCTCGGGGCGGACGTGCCTGTCCACCCCGACGTGCGCCAGGGGTTCACCGCGGCCGAGGTGCAGCGCGCCGCGGCCTTCCGGGACGCCCTCGGCGCGTGGCCCTACGTCGCGCTGGTACTCGCCGTCGCGGTGCCCTGGGTGGTGTTCGCCGTGCTCGGCCGCCCGCGTCGCCGACCCGCACGCCCGTCCGCCGCGCCCGTGCCCGCCGCGCCCGCC
>NZ_DASVZH010000308.1:0-16443 GCF_036391795.1 Oryzihumus sp. | reverse complement strand
GGACGGTGCCGCCGACGACGGCACGGACGTGGACGTCGTGGGCGCGGCCGCGCGTGGCACAACCGAGTCCGGGCCGCAGCCGGCGAGTGCGGTCGCGGCGGCCAGGGCCAGCAGCCCTCGGACGGCGACGGTGCGGTGGGTTGGCAAAGGACCTCCTCCATTCGGGTCAACTCTGCCCTGAACGCCCACGCCGACGGGCCTCTTTGGCTTAATCTCCGCATCATGCGTCACATCCGTTACACGCTCAGCCCCCGGGCGCACCGTGCCCGCCGGGCGCTGACCGGCGCGGTGGCGCTGCTTGTCCTCGCCGCCGCACCGGCCGGTGCCTCCGTCTACGGCCCCGACGTCTCGAGCTACCAGCACGTGACCGGCTACACGATCGACTGGGGCCAGGCGCACTCCACCGGCGGTGCGGCCTTCGCCTTCGTCAAGGCCACCGAGGGCACCACCTACACGAACCCGTGGTTCGCCCGGGACTGGGCCGCCCTCGGAAGCCAGGGCATGATGCGCGGCGCCTACCACTTCGCCGCGCCCGGGGCGGACCTGCGCACGGCGGTGACCCAGGCCGACTACTTCGCCCGCACCGTCGGGGCGATGAACCGCAAGGGCGACCTGCCGCCGGTGCTCGACCTCGAGTCCAGCGGCGGCCTCAAGCCCGCCCAGCTCGTGGCCTGGGCGCAGGCGTGGCTGACCGAGGTCGAGAAGCAGACCGGCCGGCGCCCGGTCATCTACACCTACCCGGCGTTCTGGCAGAGCGCGACGGGTAACAGCACCGCCTTCAAGGACCGCTACCTGCTGTGGGTGGCCAGCTACTCGAGCGTGCCCCCGTCACCGCTGCCCGGCGGCTGGACGCGCTACACGTTCTGGCAGTACAGCAACCAGTCGTCCATGCCGGGCTTCAGTGCCCCCCTGGACATGAGCCTGTTCAACGGCACCAGCGCCGACCTCGCCCTGCTCGCGGCGGGTGCGCCGGCTCCCCCGCCCACGACCGTGCCCGCCCCGAGCCGGTTCCCGCTGCTCTCGCCGGCCGCCCTCAAGGCGACCCTCGTGGCCCACTACGGCACGCTGCTCGGGCGCGGCGTGGCCGGACAGCCGGTGGCCGCGGTCCAGGCGCTGCAGCAGGTCCTCAAGGTCGACAACGACGGCGACTTCGGCCCGCACACCCAGGCCGCGCTGGTCGCCTGGCAGCAGGCCCGGCAGGTCCCCGGCACGGGCGTGGTGGACCTCGCGACCTGGAAGGCGCTCCTCGTCGCGGTCGGCGCGCCCATCCCGGCGCCCAAGCCGGTCCCGGCTCCCGCACCGAAGCCCGTCCCCAAGCCGGCACCCGCACCGGCTCCCGCGCCCAAGCCCGTCCCGAAGCCCGTCCCCAAGCCGGCACCGAAGCCCACCCCCAAGCCGGCGCCGAACGTCAGCCCGCTGCTGCCGTGGGTCCACACGGTGCTGCGGGTGGGCTCCCAAGGGCCCGCGGTCGTCGCGGTGCAGAAGGTGGTCCACGCCAAGGCCGACGGGGACTTCGGACCGGCGACCGCAGCCGCCCTGGTGGCCTGGAAGAAGGCCCACCACCTGCCGGCCACCGCAGTCGTCGACGCCGCCACGTGGTCGGCCCTGGTCAGGGCCACCACCCCGTCCCCGCTGCACCCGTTCATCGGCACCGTCCTGCGGGTCGGGTCCCGAGGGCCGGCCGTCGCCGCACTGCAGAAGGCGCTGCGGCTCACGGCAGACGGCGACTTCGGCCCGCTCACCCGGGCAGCGGTGGTTGCCGCGCAGCGCGCGCACCACCTGCCGGCCACCGGCGTCGTCGACTCCCGCACCTGGCTGGCGCTCGGCGCCTGAGCCTCCGACCGGAGCCGTCGGGCCAAAGCCGTCAGCCCCGAAGCCGTCAGGCACGAACCGTCGGGCACGAACCGTCAGGCCCGAACGATCACGGTCACGGTCACGCCTGTCGGCTACCCAGCTCGGCGTGGGCCCGCCGGTCCAGGTGCCAGTGCCGTTCCACCGACCAGCGGCCGGACCACCGCTCCAGCAGCACGTCCGCCGTGGCCCGCTCACTGTTGGTGCACACCGGGCCCGGCCCGGACGGGTCGTCGTACGGCACGGTCACCGACTCCCGCGGGTCCTGCTCGACGGCCACCCGGACCCGGCGACGACCGAGCGTCCCGGACACCGACCAGTGCGGCAGCCGCAGGTCGGCGGTCAGCAGCGGCGCGGCGAGCAGCGGGCGCCGCGGCCAGGTGCGCCCACCCACCCTCAGCTGCAGCAGCGGCAGCGGCTTGAGCGAGCGCAGGCCGGGGCGGGTGGACACCGCTGCCACCACCTCGAGCACGTCCCGGCCCCCGAGGTCGGCGTGCAGCCACCCCCACCTCTCGGCGTTGCCGTGGCCATAGATCCGGGCGACCGCGCCGGGCGCCCCGACGACGGTGAGCTCCTGCCCGCCCACGCGGACCCTGCCCGAGAAGGAGGCCGTGGGCGCCGGCACGACCTGCGCAGCGGGCAGCAGCTCCCGCTCCCAGGCCCAGCGGGGGAAGGTGAACAGCGGCTCCCCGCCGTCCGCCACCCGCAGGTCCCACGCCAGCTCCCCTGTGCTCCCGGCGAGCCGCTCCGGCGCGGCGCAGACACCGGGCAGCCCGACGATCCTGCCGCGGGAGGTGTCGTTGCACGGCGCCGGGCCGAACCGGGCGAGCACCGGCGGCCCATCGGCCGGGAAGGCGGCGGCCCAGCCGTGCCAGCGCACCGTCCCGTCACGTCCGGCCACCATCTCGTGGTGAAGCCAGAGCCCCAGCCCGGTCGCGGGGTCGGTGAGGGTGGCGTACCAGACCTCCAGGCGCCCGGGCTGACCCCGCCATCGCGCGGCATACAGGTCGGTCACGGGCGCAGCAGCGGCAGCACCGCCCGGCGCCCGGACGTCTCCCCGCCCGGGGCCGGCGCGCCGTAGCGCACCCGTGCACCCGCCTCGGCCGCACTGGCCACGATGGCCGGCGCGGCGCGCTCGGCAAGCGCGGCGATGGTCAGCGACGGGTTGACGCACAGGGAGGTCGGCACGGCCGAGCCGTCGGTGACGAACAGGCCGGGGTGGCCGCGCAGCTCGTGGTTGCTGCCCAGCGCCGAGCTCGCCGGGTCGTCCCCGAGCCGGCAGGAGCCGAGGGGGTGCGCGGACAGGGCGCCGGCGTCGGAGGTCCACGGCTGCCAGCGCGAGAGCCCGTCCTTCTCCACCACCGCGCGGACCTCGGCATCGGCCGCTGCCCAGCCGCGCCGGGTCCGCGCGGTGGGCCGGTAGGTGATCTGCCCCTTGGACAGCGAGGACGCGACTCGGGTGAAGCTGCCGGTCGGCGGCGGCGGGCCGAACGTGCCCTCGTTGTCGTCCTCGGTCATCGCCAGCAGGGTCAGCCACGAGCGCCAGTGGTCGGTCATGGCCTTCTTGCCCACGCCGTACCAGCTCGGGTCGCCGCCGGTCTGGCCGAGGATGTTGGTGATCGTCGGGAAGTAGATCTGCTGCAGCGAGAAGCGGTCGAACTCCGGCGCCCCGGCGTCCAGGCCGTCGAAGGACATCGAGCCGATCGGCTTGCCGATGTGCAGGGCGTCGTAGGCCACGCCGGGCGCGCGCTCGAGGCCGAGCAGGTCGCGCACCCGGTCCTCGTCCATCACGGCGACGCTGACCCGGTCGCCGTTGCCACTGAAGTAGCGCCCGACCGCCGTGGGCACCCCGCCGAGCAGCGCGGCCGAGCGCTGCAGGACCACCGGCGTGCCCAGGGCGCCCGCGGCCAGCACCACGACGCGCGCCTCGATCGACCCGGCGCCGGCGGGCACCCGGGGGTCGGCGGGGTCGACCGCGGTCCAGCTCACCCGGTAGCGGTAGCCGGGCGTGGTCGCCGGGGCGATGGTCTGCACCTCGTGCAGCGGGCGCACCTCGGCCCCGTGCGCCTCCGCAGCGGGAAGGTAGTTGAGCAGCATCGAGCGCTTGGCCCCGAACCGGCAGCCACCCAACATCCAGTTGCAGTTGGTGCACCGGGCCAGGTCGACCGCCACGGGCACCGGGTTGCAGGTGCGCCCGGCGCGGTGGCACGCCGCCGCGAACACCCCGCCGGCGTACGGCACGTCGTCCCAGTCCTGCTGCGCGACCGGCAGCGTCTCCTCGGCCCGGTCGTACCAGGGGTCCAGCGCCGAGCGGGTCAGCGCCCGCGGCCACTGCCGTATGCCGGTGCCGCGGGTCCGCTCGAAGACGAACCCGGGCGCGCGCAGCGAGGCCGCGAAGTACACCACGCTCGAGCCACCGACGCAGTTGCCGGCGACCACGGTCATCCCGTCGCCCTGGACCAGGTCGACGAACCGGGTGTAGGTCCCCAGGCGCAGGTCGTGGGTGAAGTCCTCGGTGGCCATCCGCGGGCCGCGCTCGAGGACGACGACGTCGGCGCCGCCGGCCGCGAGGTGGTAGGCCGGGATGGCACCACCGAAGCCGCTGCCGATGACGACGACGTCGCGGCGCTCGACGGTCACGCAGGGCTCCCGCTCGGCGTGGTGGCCGGGTGGCTGTCCGCGAGCCGCCGCGCATAGGAGAAGGTCGGGAAGCGGTAGAGCCCGTCCGCGTCCGGCGCCGGGAAGCGCAGCCGCGCCAGGCCGGGGTGGTGGGAGGCCACCGCCTGTTGCGTGTGCTCGAAACCGGCGGTGTGGAAGGCGATGAACGTCATGAGCGCCAACAGGATCCACACCTGCTGGTCGGCGTGCGAGGGGTCGAGCAGGCTCGCGACGAGCCCGGTGCGGGCCTCGAACGGCAGCCCCACCAGCGGGGGGACGGTGGGGTCGGGCGGGATCGCGTGCGTGGCCGTCCACGCGCTGGCCTCCGTGTTGAGCAGGGTCGACAGCTCCGGCAGCAGCAGCTCCATCCCGGCCTCGGGCATCGTCAGCAGCGCCAGCGCGCCGGCCTGGACGGCTCCGGCGCCGGGCGCAGCACCGGCCACCACCCGGTCGCCGAGGCTGCGCTTCTCCCCCGGGATCAGCGTGTCGGCGAAGGCCTCCAGGGTCGGGGCCACGCCCGGCGGCAGCAGCGCCACCCCCGTGGGCACGAGGTCACCCAGACCGGCCGCGCGGGCGGCCGGCGCCGCCCCGGCCTCGAGCAGGGCGATCGCAGCGACCATCCCCTGGAGCAGCTGCCGTCGGCTCAGCCGGGGGCTCACGACGCCACCCGCGGGCATGCGAGGGTGGCCGGCGGCGGGGTCAGGGCCAGTCCCCCGCCACTGGGCCCACCGGCATACCGCATGAGCTGGTCGGCGAGCGCGGGCGAGACCGGGCGCACCGCGGCGGCCGCGGTGGCGATCCCGACCGGCCGACCGTCGACGGCGAGGTGGCGCAGCCGAGCGCCGGCGCTCCCTTGGGTGCGGTCGAACCAGTACGAGCCGTCCCAGGTCACCAGGGCCGTGTCGGCCCGGTCGACCTGCACGCTCCAGTGGTCGACCTGCCAGTAGCGGCACGCCTGCCCGGCGACGGCGAACCGCGACGGCTCGGCGAGCAGGAACCGGACGGCGCCGCCGTTGTCGACGGTGATGTCGCGCTTGGCGTACTCCACGCACAACGGGTCCCGGCCCGCGACGCCCAGCGGAGGCTGCTCCCCCTCGCCGTAGCGCAGGAAGTGGCACTGCGAGGCGAACGGCGGCGCGGCATACGGCCCGACGAGCGCGACCGGCGCGGGTGCCGCCTCCGCGTCCGGTGCTGGCAGGGCCGAGGCCGGGGCGGTCGCGCACCCGAGGGCGGTCAGGGTCAGGGACAGCAGCAGCAGGGTCCGGCGCATACCCGGGAAACGACCCTGGTGTGACGAGGGTTACGCGGGGGTAACCTCCGCGACCACATCGTGGACGACGCGCCGATCCCCCTGTGGCACAGGCGGGTTCGGTCACCCAGAAGGCTGCAGCTGGCCCGGCACGGCTCGCCCGGACCGACGCCGCGCACGGCCTTCGCGACCGTCCGTGCCACCGGGACGGTCACGGCACGGCAGGATGCCCCCATGACGTTCGCCCTCCGCCCGCAGCACGCCACCCGCTACGCCGCCCTGGCCAGGCTGCTCGTGCGCTACGGGCGCTCGGACCTGGTCTCCGGGGTCGGCATGGACGAGTTCCTCGAGGCGACCGAGCCCTCCGAGGACGCGGCGGCGAGCGCCGAGCAGCTCGCCCGCGACCTCGAGGACATGGGCCCGACCTGGGTCAAGCTCGGCCAGCTGCTCTCCACCCGCGTCGACCTGCTGCCCGAGCCGTGGACCGACGCGCTGAGCCGGCTGCAGGACGACGTCGAGCCGATCCCGTTCGAGGACGTCGAACGGGTGGTCACCGAGGAGCTGGGCGTCTCGCTGCGCCACGGGTTCGCCTCGTTCGACCGCACGCCCCTGGCCGCCGCCTCGCTCGGGCAGGTGCACCGCGCCGAGCTGCCCAGCGGCCGGCAGGTCGTGGTCAAGGTGCAGCGGCCCGGCGTGCGCGAGGTCGTCCGCGACGACATGGCGGCACTGACCGAGCTGGCGGAGCTCGCCGACGCGCACACCGAGCTCGGCCGGCGCTACGGCTTCAGCCAGCTGCTGGAGCAGTTCCGGCGCTCCCTGGCCGGCGAGCTCGACTACCAGCGCGAGGCCACCAACCTGACCCGGATGGCCGAGCTGACCGCGCCCTTCCCGCACCTGCTGGTCCCGGCACCGGTGCCCGACTACACCACGCGCAGCGTCCTGACGATGGACTTCATCCCGGGCCGCAAGGTCACCGCCGTCGGACCGCTCGGCCGGCTCGACCTCGACGGCAGGGTGCTCGTCGAGGAGCTGTTCAAGGCCTACCTGCAGATGATCCTCGTCGACGGGTTCCTGCACGCGGACCCGCACCCCGGCAACGTGCTGCTCACGCCGGACAACCGCCTGGCCCTCATCGACCTCGGCATGGTGGCGACGGTCCCCGCCCGCGTCCAGGGCCAGCTGGTCAAGCTGCTGCTCGCGATCAGCGACGGCAACGGCGACGACGCCGCAGCGGTGCTGGCGAGCATGGGGCACCGTGGTGAGGGCTTCGACGCCGACGCGTTCGGGGAGCAGGTCTCCGAGCTGGTCAGCCGCACCGTGGCCCTCGGCAGCGACCTGGCGGCCGGCGCGGTGCTCGTCGAGCTCAGCCGGCTCTCCGGCACCCACGGGCTGCGGCCTCCCGCCGAGATGGCCATGGTCGGCAAGGCGCTGCTCAACCTCGACCAGGTGACCCAGCACCTCGACCCGGACTTCGCGCCGGCGGAGACGATCCGCGCCAACACCGCCGAGATCCTGCGCAGCGGGATGAAGCCCACGCTGGGCGGGGCCATGGCTGCGGCCATGGAGGCCCGCGAGTTCGCCACCCAGCTGCCCGCCCGCGCCAACCGGGTCATGGACGCGCTGGCCGAGGGCAGCTTCACGGTCAAGGTCGAGGCGATCGACGAGGTGCAGTTCCTCCACGTCATGCAGCGCCTGGCCAACCGGGTCACCGCCGGCGTGATCGTCGCGGCGATGGTCGTGGGTGCGGCCCTGATGATGCTGGTGCCGACCCGCTCGCGGATCCTGGGCTACCCCTCCATCGCGATGATCTGCTTCAGCCTCGCGGCCGTCGCCGCCGCGGTGCTGCTCACCCTGATCCTCGTCACCGACCGGCGCATCGCCCGCCGCTCGAAAGCCGACCGGTAGGCCGTACGGCCGAGGGCCTCACCTGCGCGGTCTGCGAGCATGGAGGCGATGTATGCCGGCCCGTTGCGCCAGGCACGTGCCCTCACCCTGAGCGGTGCGTGCGTCGCGCTGTCCATGCTGGCCCACCTGGCCGGTGGCGGGTGGGTGACCGGGTCGACCACTGGCGGCCTCACACCGGCCTCGGTCTGCGGTCTGCTGGCCCTGACCACCCTCACCGCCCTGGCGGTCGGCGCCGCGAGCGGACGGCGCTGGTCCTTCGGCCGGGCCGTCCTCGCGCTCGCCGTGAGCCAGGCGGGCCTGCACCTGGCCTTCGGCTGGCTGCTGCCCGGCCACGACCACGCGGGGATGGCGATGCCGGGTCCGGCGCCCTCCGGCTGGGCGATGGCCGCAGCCCACACCGGTGCCGGCCTGGCCGTCGCCGGCCTCGTCGCCGTGGCGGACCGGTCGCTGGCCACCGTCGAGGCGGTGCGAGCCGGGTGGTCCGCGCGGAGGCGGGGTGCGGCCTGGCTGAGGGCATCGCTGGCCCGGTTGCTCCTGGCCCGGCCGGCGGCCGAGCCGCGGCTGCCCGACCCGCTGACGCAGGGGCCCTGGACCGGGTGGACGCGACCGCGCATACGAGCTGACCTCGTTGTCCTGCAGGGTGTTTCGCGACGGGGGCCACCGGCACGGGTGTGACCCGTCCCACCCCTTCGTGACCCGGGCCCCGGCAGGGCCCGTGAAAGGCACACCTTCATGTCCCTCCGCTCCAGCGCGCGGCGCACCCTCGGGCTGCTCGCCGCGACCGCCGCCCTCGCCGGCGGCACCCTGGCGCTCGCCCCGTCCGCCTCCGCGCACGCCACGCTGCTCACGGTCAGCCCGGCCGACGGTGCGACGCTGACGTCGGCGCCGCGCCAGGTCGACCTCACCTTCGACGAGCCGGTCTCCGCACGCTTCGCCACGATCGTCATCACCGGCCCGTCCGGCGAGGACGCCACTGCCGGGCCGGCGACGGTCAACGGCACCCACGTCACCGCACCCCTGGGGAGCGGGCTCTCATCCGGTGAGTACCGCGTGGCGTTCCGCGTCGTCAGCGACGACGGGCACCCGGTCGACGGACAGTCCCGCTTCACCCTCAACCTCCCGGACGGCAGGGCCTCCGCGAGCGCGCCGGCACCGTCGGCGTCGTCCGGGGCGGCGCCCTCCCCGGCTGCCGCGCCGGCGTCCCTGCCGGGGGACGGGCCCTCCTGGGTCAGCGAGCACCTGCCCGCGCTCTCCGGGGCGTTGCTGCTGGTCGTCGTGGGGGCCGGCGCGCTGCTCTGGGATCGCCGCCGGGGGTGAACCGGCAACGGCAGGACCCGGATTTCGTCGTTCGGGGCACCTGCTGATAACTTCTTCCTCGTTGCGCCGTTAGCTCAATTGGCAGAGCAGCTGACTCTTAATCAGCGGGTTCGGGGTTCGAGTCCCTGACGGCGCACCAGGAAGCATCGAAGCGGCCTCGTCCCCGGGACGGGGCCGTTTCGCGTTGCGGGACCGAGGGATTGACCGCTCGGCCGGCCCCCGTCATGACCACCGCAGGCCTGCGACCTCGCGCTTCGCCGATGCGGCCCGGTTGCTGATACCTTCCTCCCCGCGCGCCGTTAGCTCAATGGGCAGAGCAGCTGACTCTTAATCAGCGGGTTCGGGGTTCGAGTCCCTGACGGCGCACCAGGAACCATCCCACGGGGCCTCTCCCCGTCTGGGACCTCGCAGCCGACCTGCCGGTCCGCGGCCGGCTGGCGCCGGAGTCACCGCCGTCACCGGCCGAGGCGACGCCTCAACCATCCCCACCCTGAGCATCGCGGCGAGAACATCACCCGCCGGGGAGGACGACCCGGCGCGAGCCGGCACCGCAGAGTGGCGCCCTGGCGGAAGCAAGGTGGTCTCGGTGGCGCTTGCGGGTGTGGTCGTTCTGGTCCCGGTGGGTCTGATGCTGGCGTTGATCTGCCTGCTCGCGGGAGCAGCAGTCGTGCTCAGCATCCCGGAGGCACTGCTGCACTGGGTGCGCCGCCGACGCAACAGCCCTGGGAGCGGCTTGTGACGGACCAGCCGGAAGGACGTGTTTGGGGGGATCGTCTGGATCCCGTCCGTGAGCTGCTGGCCGGTGACCGCGGTTCGCGCACCGTCGACCGGTGACTAGTCACCGAGTAGTCCGTTCGGGCCATTTGGCGCCGACAGCGCCCGGTCGCCCCGAAGTGGGCTCCTACTCTCGACAGTGCCTCGAGGACGTCATCCCGCCAGGGTGAGGGTCCGCCTCCGGGACCGCGACGTCGCTCTCCCGGACGAGGCCCAAGACCCCCACCAGAACGGGTGGGGCGGTCCGTGCGGTCGCCGAGTCCTGTCACCCGCCGGATAACACAGTCGAGCCACTGCAGTCTGTGACAGGAGCGGAAGACCCAGCACGACGAGGCGCGACACGTCTCTTGGGGTGAAGCCAGCCACGGCTGGCCGGGCAACTTTCGGCGTCCGAACCCGACAGGTCATCTTTCGCAGGCGGTTCCGAAGGAATCCCTCCCATGTTCCACCCTCGCCTCGCCCGATTCGTCCTGCCCGCAACCTGTTCGGTCCTGCTCGCCGCAGCCGGCGTCATCGGCCCCGTCGCCTCGGCGACACCCGCATCCGCCGCCGTCGCGTCGATCGGCCTGCGCGCCGAGGCCCAGGCGGCCTCCCGCAAGGGCGCGCCCTACCAGTGGGGCGCCGTCGGCCCCCGCAAGTTCGACTGCTCCGGCCTGACCCTGTGGTCCTACGCCCGGGTCGGCAAGCGCCTCCCCCGCACCACCACCCAGCAGTACCGCGCCACCCTGCACATCCGCCGCTCCCAGGCGCGCGTCGGCGACCTGGTCTTCTTCCACAACCGGAGCGGCATCTACCACGTGGCCATCTACGCCGGCCACAACATGATCTGGCACGCGCCCAGGCCCGGCCGCCGGGTCAGCCTCGTGCCGATCTGGACCAGCTCGGTCTACTTCGGCCGCGTCCGCTGAGGTGGGCACGCGGCATACCTCGCCGGTATGCCGTGTGCCTCACCGCGGTGCTTCGCCACCGTGCCTCACCGCCGTGCCTCACCGTCAGGTGAGCTCGCCCCGCAGGTGGGCCACCAGCGCGCGGGCCTCCTCGCCGCGCTCGGGCCCCGGCCCGGGCGCGGCGAACAGCCGCTCCAGCCGGCGCGCGAGGTCGGAGGCCAGCGGCAGGCCGAAGGTGCCCGCGGAGCCGGCGATCTTGTGGGCCTGGAACGCGGCCCGCTCCCGGGCCGGCTCGCCGAGGTCGTCCCGGAGCAGCGCGGTCACGGCGACCTCGATGTCGGGGACCTTGGCCAGGTTGTTGGCCCGGGCCCGGAGCTTGAGGTCGTCCCAGCCGGCGCCCAGCCCGGTCGCCTCGGCGTCGGTCACCGGCTCTGGCCTCCCGGACCCGGCCCCCTCGTTCACGTCAGGCTCCAGCCGACGAGCTCGGCCACCTGACCGGCCAGCCGCATCGGGTCGAACGGCTTGGCCAGCACGCCGGCCACCGGCAGGCTGGCCCACTGCCGCTGCTCGGACTGCTGCACCTTGGCGGTCAGCAGCACGATCGGGATGCCGCGGGTGCGCTCGTCCGCAGCCAGCAGCCGGCAGGCGGTCGGGCCGTCCATCTCCGGCATCATCACGTCCATCACGATCGCGTCCGGCACCTCGGCCCGGGCGGTGGTCACCGCTTCGGCCCCGCTGGAGGCGGTGATGACGTCCCAGCCGGCCACCGCCTCCAGGCTCATCTGGGCGACCTCGAGGATGATGTCGTCGTCGTCGACGACGAGCACCCGCTTCACGACGTCGTCCCCGGGCGGTGCTGCCCCAGCACCGTGGACACCGACCCGCTGCTGGCCACCCTTCTGCGGTCACCGGCGCTGCGCCGTCGGGTCCCGCCCGGGCCGGTCGGCAGGGTGAAGGAGAACGTGGCGCCGGTGCCCGGCCCGGCGCTGGTGGCCCAGATGTCGCCGCCGTGCTGCTCGACGATGCCTCGGCAGATGGCCAGGCCCAGGCCGGTACCACCCTTGCTGCGGGTGTCGGAGGCGTCGACCTGCTGGAACCGGTTGAAGATCGCCTCGAGCTGGTCGGTGGGGATGCCCGGCCCCTCGTCGACGATGTCGAAGCGCACCTGCCACTCACCCGCGACGACCGTGAGCCGCACCACCGACCCCACCGGGGAGAACTTCACGGCGTTGCCGAGCAGGTTGGTCAGCGTCTGCACCACCCGGTCCCGGTCGGCCCAGACCGAGCCGAAGACGGCACCGACCTCGATCCGCACACCCGCCTCGTGGGCCAGCGGTGCCGTCTCGTCCACCGCGGTGGCGACCAGCCGCAACACGTCGACCTGCTCGGGCCGGAGCCGCAGCTTGCCGGCGGCCATCCGCTCCACGTCGAGGATGTCGTTGATCAGGCGGATCAGCCGGTCGCTGCTGTCGCTGGCCACCTCGACCATCCGGTGCGCGCGAGGGGGCAGCTCCCCGGCCGCGCCGCCGGCGAGCAGGCCCAGCGCTCCCCGGATCGAGGTGAGCGGGGTGCGCAGCTCGTGGCTGACCACCGAGATGAACTCGTCCTTCATCGTGTCGACCGCCCGCCGCTCGCTGATGTCCCGGAAGATGACCACGGACCCGACCACGCCGCCGTCCTGGACGATCGGCGCCACGATCCGCTCGGAGTCGAAGACGCGGCCGTCCGCGCGGACGGTGCGTCCGGTCACCAGACGCGTCGTGGGGTCCGCTGACCCCACGGCCGAAGCAGCCGACGCCTCCCCGCCGGCGTCCCCGGTGACCTCCTCGGCGCGGATCACGTCGTCGACCGGGCGACCCAGGACCGCCTCGCGCGGCAGGCCCAGCAGCCGGGCGCCGGCGTCGTTGATGAAAGTGACCCGCCCCTGCTGGTCGAGGCCGTAGATGCCGTCGCCGGCGGAGTTGAGGATCGACTCGTGCTGGCGTGAGAGTCGTTCGAGGACGGCGGTCTGCTCGCGCACCTCCCGCTCGAGGCGGCGGTTGGCCGTGACGTCGCGGAAGCTCCAGACGCGGCCGACGCTCTCGCCGTTGAGCCGCTGCGGCTGGGAGTAGCGCTCGAAGACCCGGCCGTCACGGAAGTGCAGCTCGTCGAAGGTGCTGGCGGTGGGGTTGGAGTACAGCTCCTGGACCCGCTCGACGAACGCGTCGGGGTAGACCAGCTGGCGCAGGACCGAGGACATGACCGTGGCGTCGTCACCGGAGGCGAGCAGCTGGGGGTCGAGGTGCCACATCTCGGCGAACTTGCGGTTGGCACCCGCGATGCGGCCCGTGGCATCCACCACGAGGATCCCGTCGACCGTGGACTCCAGGGTGGCCTCCTGCAGCGCGAGCGAGGTCGCCACGCGGTCCTGCTGGGCCGCCCGCTCCAGCACGGTCGCGGCCAGCCGGGCGCCCGATGCCGCGAGCTCGTCGTCGGCCGGGCCGCGGGTGCGGCCGGGCGGGTAGCGCAGCACGAGGCGGCCGACCTCACGCCGGCCGTCCCGCACCGGGACCCGGAGCTCCTCGCCCTTCCAGGCACGCACCGGCGAGGAGTCCGCGACGTCGGCGCGGGAGACGAAGGCCTCGCGCTGGTCGGCGGCGTCGATCTCCAGGTGGCACAACGCCGCCCCGCTGGTCGTCTCCAGGGTCTGCGCGAGGTGGCTGAGGATCTCCGGCAGCGGCTCACCGTCGGCGAGCTCGCCGAGCAGGTCGGTGTGGGCGGCCAGGAGCATCTCGGTGCGCTTGCGCCGGGTGATGTCGGAGAGCAGGCCGTGCTGCACCAGCCCCTCCCCCGCGACGTGCTCCAGCACGGTGTCGTCGAGAACCCAGACGACCCGCCCGTCGGCGCGGACCATGCGGTACTCCGCGGCGTAGTGGAAGCCGGCGACCAGGCTGCGGTTCTCGGCCTGGATGACCCGGTCGCGGTCCTCGGGGTGGACCCGCTGGAACCACAGCCCCCGGTCGTCGAGGAACTGCTGCGCCGTGAAGCCGAGCAGCTCCTCGACCCGGTCGCTCACGTAGAGCCAGCGCCCGTCGGCGCCGGGGAACGCGGCATAGACGGTCACCGGGAGGCGGGCGACCAGCAGGTCCTCGGCGAAGTGCCGGAAGCGCGCGTCCTGGCCGGCAGCCGGCGCACTGGCTGCCTCGGACCGACCCATCGCGCCCCCTCGCCGTCTCCAGAAACGCTGTCACTGCAGGGATCCGGGCGTGGGTGCCACGGATGCCGTCGGGCGTGTCGATGATATCCAGCAGGGGCCGCCGTGGAGGCGATTCGCCACACCCCTCCGGAGAGCCGTCGTGGGCCACCAGACCCCGGTCGCACGGTCGACGCCGGCCGCCCGCGTCAGCCGCTCAGCAGTGCGAGAAGGCTCTGCGCATAAGCACATTCGGCGTCGAGGTGCGCGGACCGCTCCTCCCGGCCGTCCCACGCGGTGACCACGACGAAGCCGACGTCGCCGGTCTCGAGCCGGGTGAACCGATCGCCGAGCCGCTCGCGCAGCTGGTGCTCCCACGGCAGCCAGACGACCTCGTGCTGCTCGATGCTGTCCAGCGCCCACTCGGTGGTGCCGTTGAAGCCGATGACCCGGCCGGTGGGGAACTCGTGCACGTCGACGAGCATCGTGCTCACGACGAAGACCTCGTCGTCCATGTCGCGCCCGGGTACGACGAACCGGTCTCCGGGCTCCGGCTCCCAGGCCAGGCCCGCCGACCGCAGCCTCTGGGCCAGCTCCAGCGAGATCACCCGACCAGTGTGCGCCCGACCGGGTGGCCCTGCCGGACGGGCCGGCCGGCTCACCTAGGCTGGGCAGCCGCGGCGGCATGCCGTGGACCCCGTCCGCGGGCAACGAGAGTGGAGAGCATGAGCGGCATCGTCGAGGGCCTGCTGAGCGTCGCGACCATCTGGGTCTACCTCGGTGTCGCCGCCCTCGTCTTCGCCGAGGACGCCCTGTTCGTCGGCTTCGTCATCCCGGGCGAGACCGCGGCGGTCCTCGGCGGGGTGGACGCCAGCCGCGGCCACGTCAGCCTGCCCGCCATCGCCGCCGTCGTCGTCCTCGCCGCGATCGTGGGCGACACGGTGGGCTACGAGGTCGGCAAGCACCTCGTCGGGCCGAAGCTGCTCGGCCACGGCCGGCTGGACCGGCACCGGCACCGCATCCAGGACGCCCAGGACTTCCTCGCCCGGCGCGGCGGCTGGGCGGTCTTCCTCGGCCGGTTCACCGCGTTCTTCCGTGCCGTCATGCCGGCCCTGGCCGGGTCCGCCCGTATGCCGTACCCGCGCTTCCTCGCCTTCAACGCGTTCGGCGGGGTGGTGTGGGGGATCGGCTTCGTGGTGCTCGGCTACCTGGCGGGGAACTCGTACAAGACGGTCGAGCAACAGGTCGGGCGCGGTGCGGCGTTCGCCGCGGTGGGGCTGGTTGTCGTCGCCCTCGTCGTGCTGCACGTGAGGCGGCGCCGGGCCGACCGTGCGCGCGAGCTCGCCGACTGACCACGTCGACGACTGACCACTTGGCGGACATCCCGTCCGCATCATGGGACGAGCGGGGTTCTCCGTTGCCGCCTGTCGCAGCCCCGTGCTGGACTGGGGCCATGTCTTCGACCGTATGGCGCACGCCGACGCACATGGTTGCCATGTGCCGCTGCGCCATGCGGTGCCGCTGCCAGGCCTGACCACCAGCCCGCAGCCCCGCCGCTCGCACACCCAGCGGCCACCCCCACGGAGACCTCGCATGACACACCCCCGCAGCCACACGGCATACCGCCGACGGCACATCGACCTGCACCGGATCGCCAGTGCCCTGTGTCAGCGCACGCGAATGCGCCCTGCGACACCCCGACCGCACTGACCACCTGGAGCACCACATGACCCTCGCACCCTCGACCACCCGGGGCGGCACCGCCGGCGTGAACCGGTTCACCCCCGACCAGCTGCTGCGCACCGCCCGGCTCTTCGCCTCCGACCCCGACCTCGAACGCCACGTCGACCTGACCGCCACGGAGCGGCAGTGGACCGTGCTGGACTCCACGCCGCACCTGCAGATCTGGCTGCTGACCTGGCCCGAGGGCACCGGCACGGGCTGGCACGACCACGTCGAGTCCGCCGGCGCGTTCCTCACCGTCCGCGGCCACCTGCTGGAGCAGTCGTGGCACGGCAGACGGGCCGAGTCCCGCTCGCTCAAGGCCGGCGACGGCCGCTCGTTCGGCCCCAGGCACGTGCACCACGTCGCCAACGCCGGCGTGGGCGCCGCGCTGTCGATCCACCTCTACACCCCACGGCTGACCGCGATGACCCGGTATGCCGTGACCCCAGATGGCTTGCGGGCCAAGGGGATCGAGCGGGCAGGGGTGGACTGGTGACGACGTCCACGCCCCCACCCGCGCCGTCTCCGGAGAGCCCGGCGCTGCACTGGCAGACCGAGCTGTTCGCGAGCCGGCGCCGCTCGGGCGAGCACCCCGGCCGGGGCTGGGACGCCCCGGTCTACGCCGGGATCGACGACCAGCTCGAGGACTCCCGCTCCCGGCTCAGCCGGGTCAGCGCCCGCACGGCCTACCAGGAGGTCCTGCACGGGCGGGCCGTCATCGTCGACATCCGCCCGCAGTTCCAGCGGGAGCGCGACGGCGTCGTCGACGCCTCACTCGCCCCGGTGCAGGTGGAGCGCAACCACCTGGAGTGGCGGTTCGACCCGCGGCACGAGGCGCGCCTGCCGATCGCGGCGTTCGACCTGCGGGTGATCGTCATGTGCGAGGAGGGCTACACGTCCTCGCT
>NZ_DASVZH010000307.1:0-3877 GCF_036391795.1 Oryzihumus sp. | reverse complement strand
CCCCGGGGACGCCACGGCCGTCAGGCAGCCCGTCACCACCGCCCCCGCCAGCCCCGCACCCAGAATGGCCTTGCGCTTGGAAAGCCTTGTCACAGAAGGGAGTTCCCGCCCCACCTAACCCTCACTCTCACGCTGTCAGGGCAGCGTCAGATCGCTGCCGCTGCAGCATAGGGCCATTCGGACAAATCGGACGGTCACATTTCGGACGCGCGCGTCCCACCAACGGGGGAGCCGGAAGAGTACGGTGCCCCCGCGGCTGCATGCCGCAGTCCATCTCTGCCGTGGAGGTCTCATGGATCATGACGAGATCCATCGCACCGCACCCCCGGCCCGGACCGGTCTCATGGTCCTCGCCGGGATCCTCGTGGCCGCGCCGATCGTGGCCCTGGTGTGGGTGTCGAGCTACGCGAAGGACGGCCCGCACCTGGGCGGCTTCCCGTTCTTCTTCTGGTACCAGCTGCTCTGGGTCTTCCTGACCTCGGGCTGCACCTACGCCGCCTACCGCATCGTGCTGGTGGCCCGGCCGCACCGGCCGATGGACGGCGGATCCGCATCCGAGCGCGAAGAGGCACTGCGATGAACCCCACCCTGGCCACTGCTTCGGGGAGCAGCACCGGCATCAACGGCGTCGCCCTGACCGTGCTCATCATCGTGTTCCTGGCCGTCACGGTCATGGGCTTCATGGCCACCCGCTGGCGCCGCCCCAAGAACATGGCGAGCCTGGACGAGTGGGGTCTGGGCGGCCGCGGCTTCGGGACGTGGGTCACCTGGTTCCTGCTGGGCGGCGACCTCTACACGGCATACACGTTCGTCGCGGTCCCGGCGGCGATGTTCGCGACCGGCGCGGTCACCGGCTTCTTCGCGGTGCCCTACACGATCGTGCTCTACCCGATCATCTTCGTCTTCCTGTCCCGGCTGTGGTCGGTCAGCCACCGGCACGGCTATGTCACGGCGGCCGACTTCGTCCGCGGTCGCTACGGCTCGCGCGGGCTCTCCCTCGCGGTCGCGCTGACCGGCATCCTCGCGACGATGCCCTACATCGCGCTGCAGCTGGTCGGCATCCAGGCGGTGCTCGAGGTCATCGGCCTCGGCGGCTCCGGCAACACGCTGGCCAAGGACCTGCCGCTGCTCATCGCGTTCGCGGTGCTGGCGGCCTACACCTACTCCAGCGGCCTGCGCGCCCCGGCGATCATCGCGTTCGTCAAGGACACCCTGATCTACCTGGTCATCATCGTCGCCGTGATCTACCTGCCCTCGAAGTTCGGCGGCTGGGGACACATCTTCGACGCGGCGCAGACCAAGATGGCCAAGCCGAACCCGGTCACCGGCAAGCCGACGGGGTCGTTCATCCCGACGGACAAGCAGTTCTGGGCCTACGCCACGCTCTCGCTGGGGTCGGCGCTGGCGCTGTTCATGTACCCCCACTCGATCACCGGCGTGCTGTCGTCCAAGTCCCGCAACACGATCCGGCGCAACGCCTCGATCCTGCCGGCCTACAGCTTCGTGCTGGCCCTGCTGGCGCTGCTGGGCTGGGTCGCGATCGCGGCCGGCACCAAGCCGATCGGCCTGGACGGCAAGCCCAACGCGCAGCTGGTCATCCCCCAGCTGTTCGAGGACTCGTTCCCGTCGTGGTTCGCCGGCGTGGCCTTCGCGGCCATCGCCGTCGGAGCACTGGTCCCTGCGGCGATCATGTCCATCGCGGCGGCAAACCTGTTCACCCGCAACGTGTATCGCGAGTGGTTGCGTCCCGACGCCAGCCACGAGCAGGAGGCGAAGGTCAGCAAGCTGGTCTCGCTGCTGGTGAAGTTCGTCGCGCTGATCTTCGTCCTGACGATGGACAAGCAGAACGCGATCAACTTCCAGCTGCTCGGTGGGATCTGGATCCTGCAGACGTTCCCCGCCGTCGTGTTCGGCCTCTACACCCGCTGGTTCCACCGGTGGGCGCTCCTGGCCGGCTGGGCGGTCGCGATGGTCTACGGCACCATCACGGCCTACAACCAGGTCAACCCCGTCACGGGCCAGCATTTCGGCACGTCCGTGGCCACGATCGAGGGCATCGGCCAGATGGGCTACATCGCCTTCACCGCCTTCGTCCTCAACATCGTGGTCGCCGCCGTGATCACGCTGCTGCTGCGAGCGGTCAAGGCACCCGAAGGCGAGGACGCCACGATCAAGGGTGACTACTTCGCCGACGCGGGTGACCCCAAGGTGAGCGACCTGCCCGAGCTCGTGCACTGACGGTCGGGGCGTCGGCGCCCCGACCGGAGGCAGTCAAACGGCCCGAATCAGCCTGTCCACCAGGCAGATTCGGGCCGTTTGCTGCGTGCGGTCAGCTGTGGCTGGGTCAGAGGACCCCGCGGCCGAGGACCCGGGTGAGGGAGTCCACGACGCGCGGGTCGTACTCGTAGCCGAGGCCGAGGTGGATCCGCTCGACGGCCGCCTCCCGACGGGCCCGTGACGGGCTGTCGCCGACGAGGTCGTCAAAGGCGTTGACCACCTTGATGATCCGGCTGGCCAGCGGGAGGTCCTCGCCGAACTCGCGCACCTGCCGGAACGGCGTGGTCTGCGCCTCCATGATCCGCGCGACGTTGTCGAGCACGCCGGTCTGCCGGACGATCTCGGCACCGTCGTCGGCGATGCGGCGCTGGTCGGCCGGCGCCGCCATGACGGTCGCTCCCCCGGGGATCGGCTCGCGCAGGGCGACCTGGCCGATGTCGTGCAGCAGCGCGGCATACTCCAGGTCCACGGAGTCGCGCTCGGACATGCCCAGGTCGCGACCCATCGCGAGCGACACGGTGGCCACCCGCAACGCGTGACCGGGCTCGGTGTAGCCGGCCAGCTCGGTCAGCCGGGACAGCGAGCGGATCGTCTGGCGGTAGGTCGCGCGCACCGAGGCATAGCGGCGCACCGCGAACTGGGTCAGGACCAGGGGGAAGAGGAACAGCGGGATCGCGGCGACGCCCAGAGGGCGCTCGGCCAGGGCGATCAGGGCTCCGGTGGTCGCCAGGGCCGTGGCCAGCCCGGACGCGGCACGCAGCTCGTCGCTGAGCACCCGGGGGAACCGTGCGTGGTCCCGCGTAGCACGGACCACCGCAGCGAGGACCGCTTCGACGAGCAGCGCGACGAGGGTCACCAGGAGCATGGCGACAGCAACCAGCCACCGCGGCACCGTGCTGTCGAGGGCCACCTGGACCAGCGTCTGCCCCTCCCATAGGGGCACCTCGCGGAAGAGCACCGCGGCCACCGCCACGCTGAACAGCCGGGTGGTCAGGTCGGGCAGGCGCACCACCTGCCCCCTCACCAGGTGCGGGGCGACTCCGAGGGCCATCGCGAGGGCGGTCGCGGCGACGACCAGGCCTGCGGCGAACTCCGCAGGCTCACCGCGGGGCGCCTCCGTGGTGATGGCAAAGGCGAACGCCGCGGCCGAGGCGATCGGCGCCGACTCGCGGCTGCCGGGCAGGCCGATGCGCAGCAGCTCGCCGGCGGCGATGGCCACGACGAACGCCCCCACCACGACTGGGCTGGGGATGCCGCCAGGTCCCCACTCATGGACTGACTGCCCGACTGCCACGAGCACCAGGGCGGCCCCGGCCAGGGCGAGCACCCGCTCCACGTCCAGCGCGCGAGCCCTCACGGCGTCACCCGGTGCGTCGAGGTGAGGCGGACCATCGCGCGGTCGGCGCGTGCGGCGAGCGCGTCGCTCTCGGCCGGGTCGTCATGGTCGTAGGTGGCGGCCTGGTGCTCGAGGTCCTCGTGGCCGACCCCGATCGGCTGCCACGGCTGCCGAGCCAGGGCCCGTTCCAGGGCAGCCACCACTGCCGGGTCCAGGTGGGTGCCGGAGCGGGCGCGCAGCTCGGCCAGGGCCTCGTCGCTGGCG
>NZ_DASVZH010000306.1:0-31470 GCF_036391795.1 Oryzihumus sp. | reverse complement strand
CGGGCGCGCCGGCCGCCGGCTCCGGGGCCGGCCGCCGCGGTGCCCGCCCGCGCTCCAGCGGCGCCAGGGCCGTGGCAAGGGTGGTGGTCACCGCAGCCAGGCCGAGCAGCCAGAACGGCCGCGTCGCCCACCACAGCCCGGTCCCGGCGCCCGGCGGGGTGACCCCGGCCGAGATGAGCGCGAAGTAGGCCAGCACCAGGACCGACAGGTGCCAGAGGTAGACCGTCATGGCCATGGCGCCGAACCGCACGACGCCAGCCCACGCCCGGGGCCGCTGCAGCGCCGATGACAGCAGGGGGCGCAGCAGCAGGGCGGCCGCGAGCTGACCCACGGCGAGGACGAGCAGGCACACCGTCGGCGGGGTCATGTTGGAGGTCTCGCCGGGCAGCCCGACCACGCTGACCGGGTAGGGGCCGAGGGCGGTGAGCAGGGTCAGCGCGACCACGCACCCGCCGACGACGGCCCAGAGGGCGACCCGCCGCCAGGTGGTGAAACGGCCCTCGGCGTACCAGAAGCCCAGCTGCTGGGCGAAGAGCCAGACGAGCGCGAGGTTGAGGTAGCCGACGTTCTCCATCCCCCGCCAGAACCGGAACCAGTCCACCACCACGGCGCCCACGGCCAGGACGAGCAGGGGCGGGAGCGGCGAGCGCTCGTGCCAGCGCAGCATGGACGGCGCGAGCGCGGTCGTGGCGACGTAGACGCCGAGGAACCACAGCGGCTGGCCCAGCAGCAGGCCGATGAGGTCGAGCCGGTCCGTGGGCAGCCCGAGCGCGGCGGCGACCGGCAGGGCGAGCTGCCAGAACAGCACGAACACCAGCGTGGGGCGCAGCAGCCGGACCAGGCGACCCTGCAGGTACGCCGGGTAGCCGACGCCCCGGCGGCGCAGGCCGCGCCAGACGGTCAGGTTGGAGAAGCCGCCGGCGATGAAGAACAGCGGCATGACCTGGAGCACCCACGTGGCCGGCTGCAGCGCGGGGACCGCGGTGAGCGCGTTGCCGCCCTCCACCCGGCCGTCGTGGATGGTGACGGTGGCCATGAGCCAGTGCCCCAGCACCACGACGAGCAGGCTGCCCGCCCGGACGGCGTCGATGAACCGGTCGCGGTCGGCGGCGGTCGCGGCGGCGACGCGCTCGGCGAAGATCGGTCGGCTCGTGGCACGGGTCATGACGCGAGCGTGGCAGCCGGACCACCCCGGGCGCCTGAGTACAACGCCCCAAGCCGAAACCGGCACCGAACGCAGCAAACCGCCCGTTTCCGGGCCGTGAGGGCCGGAAACGGGCGGTTGCGTGGCCCGGTGGGACGGGGTCGGCGTCAGGCGCGCTTGACGAAGCCCTCCTGGACGAGCCAGTCCATGGCGACCTTGGACGGGTCCTCACCGTTGACGTCGATCCTGGCGTTGAGGTGCCGGAGCGTGGTGTCGTCGAGCTTGGCCGCCACCGGGGTGAACAGCTTCTCGATCTCCGGGTTCTTGCTCAGCACCGGCTGGCGGACGACCACGGCGACGTTGTACGCCGGGAAGAACTTGCGGTCGTCCTGCATGACCTTCAGGTTCAGCGACTGGATCCGGCCGTCGGTCGTGTAGACCTCACCGAAGTTGCACTGGCCCTGGGCGGTCGCCTCGTAGATGGCGCCGGTGTCGAGGGTCTTGACGTTGCCGCGCGGCACCCCCGAACCCAGCGGCACGCCATACCGCTTGAGCATCGGCTCGAAGCCGTCGTTGCGGCTGGCGAACTCCGACTCCACGCAGAACGTGCGGTCCTTCGCCGGCACCTTGCCCAGGTCGGAGAGCTTGGTGATGCCGAGCCTCTTGGCCGTGGCCTGCGTCGTGGCGAACCCGTAGGTGTTGTTCATCGGCGCGGGCTTGAGCCAGGCGAGCTTGTTCTCCTTGAGGTCCTGGTCGCGGACCTTGGTGTACTGCTCGTTCCGGTCCGGGATGCCGTTCTCGTGCCCGAGGTAGGAGATCCAGGCGGTGCCGGTGTACTCCCACTCCAGGTCGATCTGGCCGGACAGCTGGGCCTGCCGGGCGCTGTTGGAGCCCGGGATGTTGGTCAGGTCCTTGACCTTGGCGCCGTTGGCCTGCAGCAGGATGCCGGCGATCTTGCCCAGCAGGATCTGCTCGCTGAAGTTCTTCGACCCGACGGCGATGTTCAGGCCGTCCATGCGCTTGACGTCCTTCTCCGGCCCGGCGAGCTTGGCGGAGGGCAGGAACCCGCCGCTGGTCTGCAGCCCGCAGCCGGACAGGAGGGCGCCGGCTGCGACGGCAGCAACAGCAGGTATGCCGGCCCGTCGCGACAGGCGCGCGAGGCGGCTGGTGCGGGCGGTCATGAGCTGAGCCCCTTCGGTCGGACGATCTCCTCGATGACGTGGCCGGCCCAGTCGACCGCGAGCGCGAGCAACGCAACCAGCACGGCGCCACTGATGAGGATCGGGTAGCGGAAAAGGGTGATGCCGGTGACGATCAGGCCGCCGAGCCCGCCCGCGTTGATGAACGTCGCGAGCGTGGCGGTGCCGACCAGCAGCACGAGGGCGGTGCGGATGCCGGCCGCCATGACGGGCACGGCGAGCGGCAGCTCGACCTTGAACAGCACGGCCAGGCTGGACATGCCGATCCCCCGGCCGGCCTCGACCAGCGTGGGGTCGACCTGCGTCAGCCCCACGATGGTGTTCTGCAGCACCGGCAGCAGGGCGTAGAGCGCCAGGGCGATCACGGCGGTCTGGAAGCCGAAGCCGATCCACATGGCCAGCAGCACGATCAGGCCGATGGCCGGGGCGGCCTGGCCGGCGTTGGCCACGCCCACCACGAGGGTGGAGGCGCGGCGGAAGCGCGGGCGGCTCAGCAGGATGCCGAGCGGGATCGCGACGACCAGCACGACCAGCGTGGCGACCACGGTCACCTGCAGGTGCTGGACGGCCAGGTGGCCGATCTCGGTCCAGTCGAGCTGGCGGGCCTCGATGCTGTCCAGGGTGGCGCTGGAGCGCCAGAGCGCCCAGGCGCCGAGGGCAAGGAGGATGGCGACCGGCTGGATCATCAGCCGGCGACGGGTGGGGCTCACTTGAGCAGCACCTCCTCCTGCGGCTTCTCGGCCTCGGCGGCCTCGGCCATGGCCTGCTCGGCCTGCTCGCGGGTCTCCTGCAGCAGCGAGACGAGCGAGCCGATCCGCACGACGCCCTGGTACTCGTCGCGGCGGCCGGTGACGACGACGCCGCCGTGGCCGGAGACGAGCATGGTGTCGAGCGCGTCGTTGAGCGTGGCGCGCCGGTCGACGGTCACCAGGTCGGCGTTGACGTCGGAGATGACCGGCTGCTCCTCGATGTCGCGCAGCCAGTCCCAGCGCAGCGGGCGGCGGCGCTGGTCGAGCACGACGACCGCACGGTCGCCCTTGACGCGGGCCCGCTGGAGCACCTCGGGGCCGGACTCGCCCACCGTGGCGGTGGTGGTCTGCTCGAGGTCGATCTCGCCGACCCGGCTGAGGGTCAGCTGCTTGAGCGTGGCGCCGGCGCCGATGAAGTTCTCCACGAAGCGGTTCGCCGGGGCGGCGAGGATGTTCGCGGGGGTGTCCATCTGGGCGATCTCGCCGCCCTCGCGCAGGATGGCGATCTGGTCACCGAGCTTGACCGCCTCGTCGAAGTCGTGGGTGACGCAGACGATGGTCTTGCGCAGCTCCTCCTGGATGGAGAGCAGCTCGTCCTGCAGACGCTGGCGGGTGATCGGGTCGACGGCGCCGAAGGGCTCGTCCATGAGGATCACCGACGGGTCGGCCGCGAGGCCGCGGGCGACGCCGACGCGCTGCTGCTGGCCACCGGAGAGCTCACGCGGGAAGCGGTCGCGATAGCGGGCCGGGTCCAGGCCGACGAGGTCGAGCAGCTCGTCCACGCGCTCGGTGATGCGCTTCCTGTCCCACCCCAGCATCTGGGGGACCATCGCGATGTTCGCGGCGACGTTCATGTGGGGGAACAGGCTGCCGCCCTGGATCACGTAGCCGATGTGGCGGCGCAGCTCGTCGGCGTTCTTGGCGCGGGCGTCCTCGCCGCCGATGAGGATCTGGCCCGAGGTGGGCTCGATCAGCCGGTTGATCATCTTCAGCGTGGTCGTCTTGCCGCAGCCGGACGGGCCGACCAGCATGAGGATCTGGCCCGCGGGGATGTGCAGGTTGACGTCCTCGACCGCGGCCTTCTTCTGGCCCGGGTAGCGCTTGGTGACGCCGACCAGCTCGATGTCGACACCGCTGATGGCGTCGTCGGTGGACGGGTGGGTCTGGGTGGTGGTGGTCAGGTCAGACACGGATCCCCCTAGGGGTCGTGACGCGCTGGAGGAGGACCAGCAGGCCGTCGAGGACAAGGGCAAGAAGGACGACGCCGAGGGTTCCGGCGACCGCGGACTCGGTGGCACCGGCGCCACCGAGGCGGGCCAGGCCGTTGAAGATGAACGAGCCGAGGCCGGGACCCTGCACGTAGGCGGCCACGGCGGCGATACCCATGCACATCTGGGTCGAGACGCGGATGCCGGCGAGCACGACGGGCCAGGCGAGTGGCAGCTCGATGCGCAGCAGCGTGCGCAGGCCGCTCATGCCCATGCCGCGGGCGGACTCCACGAGGGTGGGGTCGACGCCACGCAGGCCGACCACCGCGTTGCGCACGATGGGCAGGGAGGCGTAGAAGACGATGGCGACGACGGACGGCAGCACGCCCAGGCCCAGGACTGCGAGCAGGAAAGCGAGCAGCGCGAGCGCCGGGATCGTCAGCCCGATGGCGCTGACCCCGTTGACCAGGCCCGAGAGCCGGGGGATGCGGTGCACGAGCACCGCGATGACAAGGGCCAGGACGGTCGCGATGGCGACGCTCTGCACGACGAGGCTGACGTGCTGGTAGGCCCCGAACACCAGCGCATCGCGGTGTTCGGAGATGAACTCCCACATGGAATTGGCCGATCCTTCCCGGGCCCTCGTCGGCGAGAGCCCTGTACGGCAGGCGGCCATTCACCTTAGGGAGCCACGGACGGACATCCGAAAGTGGAAACCCGCGCGGGCATCGGGTATCGCGCGCACGCGCGCGGGCGCGCGCTCGCGCGGCCTGATGACGAGTCCGGAGGGTGTGGCAAGGGCCACGCCGTCATGCGGAACCGTGCGCGGGGTGGGATCCGGACATTTCCGGCAGTCCCGGGGGCCGGGTGCGCCGGCACGGGACCCGGGGCCCGGACATCGCCCTGCTCACCGCGGCGGCAGCACGTCCTTCTGGGCCGGGAGCTGGTCCTGGCGCACGATGCCGATCGGGCAGGACATGCCGTTGGGGCCGTGGTTGCAGTAGCCGCCGGGGTTCTTGTGGAGGTACTGCTGGTGGTAGGCCTCGGCGTAGTAGAAGGTCCCGGCCTCCGACGCCGGCCGCAGCTCGGTGGTGATCTCGCCATGGCCGTGCTCGTGCAGGACCCCCTGGAACGCCTCGCGGGTGCCACGCACCGCGCCCTCCTGGTCCGGTGTGGTCCAGTAGACCGCCGAGCGGTACTGCGTGCCGACGTCGTTGCCCTGGCGGTTGCCCTGCGTCGGGTCGTGGTTCTCCCAGAACGTCGCCATCAGCAGCTCGGCGCTGATCGCGGAGGGGTCGAATGCCACCAGGACCGCCTCGGTGTGCCCGGTCCGGCCGGTGCACACCTCCTCGTACGTCGGGTGCGGGGTGAAGCCACCCATGTAGCCGGCCGCCGTGGTCACCACGCCGGGAAGCTGCCAGAAGATGCGCTCGGCGCCCCAGAAGCAGCCCATCGCCACGTAGAGCACCTGCGTGCCCTCGGGCCACGGGCCCTGCAGGGGGGTGCCGAGGACCTCGTGGGTCTCGGGGACGCGGTAGGCGTAGGCCGGCCGGCCCGGGAGGGCCTCGTCGGCCTCGATCATCTGTCGCTTGGCGGAACCGAAGAGCACGACCTCAGTCTCACACGCCACGCAAGCCCCGGGACCTTCCGGGGGTGCCCTCCGGAGGACCCCGGGGACCGGGCTCCCGGGCGGGGCCCGGGAGCACGGCATACCGGCCGGTGCGGGTGTGGCGTCGCCACACAGGAGGTCAGGACCGGCACATTGGTGCCGTATGTCAGGAAATTCCGTCCCAGGGGGTTGTGGTGCCGGACAACGGCGGGCAGGATGAAAGCGCTTACATCGGACAAAGGCCGCGAAAGGAGGATTCCGTGAGCTCAGCCGAGCCCGGGCGCCGTGCGGCGACCATCTACTCGGTCGCCCAACGAGCCGGCGTCTCGATCGCTACGGTCTCGCGCGTCCTCCAGGGCACGACGAGCACGTCCGAGGGCACCCGTCGCAAGGTCATGCAGGCGGTGGAGGAGCTCGACTACGTCCCGCTGCGGGCCGCGCGAAGCCTCGCGGTGCAGCGGCACGAGGCGCACGGCCTGGTCGTGCCCGAGCTGCGGGGGCCCTACTACGCCGAGCTGCTCACCGGCTACGAGTCGGCCGCGGCCGCGCTCGGCCAGAGCGTGGTCCTCGTCGTCACCGGCCGGCGCGACGACCCGACCCAGGCGGTGCGCGACCTCGCCGGACGGGTCGATGGTCTGGCCCTGTCGTACTCGACGATCGCCGACCCGGTCGTGCAGTCGCTCGCGCGGACCACCCCGGTGGTCCTGGTCGCCCGGCAGCAGGTGCCGGGCACCGACGCCGTGGTGACCGAGAGCACCGAGAGCGCCCGGGCGCTGACCGCCCACCTGTTCGCCCACGGGCGCACCCACCTGGTCTTCGTCGGTGACCCCGACAGCTCCTCCGACGTGCAGGCCCGCTACACCGGCTTCCGGCACGCGCACGCCGCCGCCGACATCCCGGTCCGGCGGCCCCCGCTGCGGGTGCCCTTCCTCGAGGCCGCCGGCGTGCAGGTCGCCGAGGAGATCCTGCGCCGCCGGGTCAAGGTCGACGGGCTGGTCTGTGCCAACGACGAGCTCGCCCTCGCAGTGATGAAGCGGCTCGAGGGCAGCGGCGTCCGCGTGCCCGACGACATCGCCATCGTGGGCTGGGACGACGTGATGACCGCCCGCTACATCACCCCCGGCCTGACCACCGTGCGCCAGCCGATGCGCGAGCTCGGCCAGACCGCGGCCACCCGGCTGCACGAGCGGATCACCGGCATGCCGGCCCGCCCCGAGCCGATCGTGCTTCCCACCGAACTCGTCCTTCGCTCCTCCTGCGGCTGCACGGCGAAGGACCGTGCCACCACGGCAGCCGCATCCACCCCCACCTCACCGACGACCACCCGGGGCACCGCCCCGCCGAGGAGGAACACCCGATGAGACGCCACCCCCACGTGATCGCCGTCGCCGCCATGGCGACCGCGGCCCTCGCGCTGAGCGCGTGCGGCCGCTCGACCGAGACCGCCAGCGGGCAGAGCAGCGCCAAGGACATCAGCTCCGGCAAGGCCACCGGCACCATCAACGTCTGGGCGATGGGCACCGAGGGCGAGAACCTGCCGACGCTGGCCAAGGAGTTCGAGGCGCAGAACCCCGGAGTCACGGTCAAGGTCACGCCGATCCCGTGGGACGCGGCGCACGACAAGTTCACGACCGCGATCACGGCCGGCAAGACGCCGGACGCCGCGATGGTGGGCACCACATGGATGGGTGAGTTCGCCGGCCAGGACGCCCTGGACCCGACCCCGAAGTCGATCGACTCCGCCTCGTTCTTCCCTGGCGCGCAGAAGACCACCGAGGTGAAGGGCACCTCCTACGGCGTGCCGTGGTACGTCGAGACCCGCCTCGTGTACTACCGCAAGGACCTCGCCGCCAAGGCCGGCATCACCACCCTGCCGACGGACTGGGACGGCCTGAAGGCGATGGCCAAGGCCCTGCAGTCGAAGGCCCACACCAAGTGGGGCATCAACCTGCAGGCGGGCAAGACCGGCTCGTGGCAGACGATCATGCCCTTCGGCTGGTCCAACGGCGCCAAGATCGCCACGGACGACCAGAAGAAGTTCACCTTCGACACCCCGCAGCTCGCGGAGGCGGTGAAGTACTACCAGAGCTACTTCACCGAGGGCCTGTCGCCCAAGGAGCTGCCGGACGGCCAGCTCGAGCAGGACTTCGTCAACGGCTCGATCCCGATGTTCATCTCCGGCCCGTGGGAGATGGGCGCGGTCGAGAAGCTCGGCGGCGCCGGCTTCAAGGACAAGTACGGCGTGATGCCCATGCCGAAGAAGGTCAGCGCGACCTCCTTCGTCGGCGGCTCCGACTTCGCCGTGTTCAAGGCCTCCAAGAACCGCGACAGCGCGTGGAAGTTCGTCAAGTGGCTGTCCGACCCCGCCACCCAGACGAAGTGGTACAAGCTCTCGACCGACCTGCCCTCGGTGCAGAGCGCCTGGTCCGACCCGAGCCTGTCGGGTGACGAGAAGCTCAAGGCCTTCGGCGAGCAGCTCAAGGACGCCCAGGCGCCGCCGGCGATCGCCACGTGGGAGCAGGTCGCCGACGCGTTCGACACGCAGATGGAGACGGTCATGAAGACCGGCTCCGACCCGGCGGCAGCGCTGAAGACCATCCAGGCCAAGGCTGACTCCATTGGCACGGGCAGCTGACACCCTGCGGCCCGGGACGGTGACGCCCGCCCCCGGGGCGTCACCGTCCCCGTCCCCCTCCCGCGGGCGGTCCTCGGGCCGCTCGCGGCAGGGGCGGGCCGCCTGGGTCCTCGCCCTGCCGTTCTGCCTGCTCTTCACCGTCTTCACCGCGTGGCCGGTGCTGTCCTCGCTCTACATGAGCTTCACGGACATCAAGCAGCGGGACCTGCACTCCCCGTTCTCGGTGAACCCGGTCGGGTTCGACAACTACGCCAAGGTGCTCGCGGACCCGACCTTCCGGCAGGCGGCGTTCAACACGGCGTACTTCGTGGTCGTCGGCGTGCCGCTCACCCTGACGGTCGCGCTCCTCGCGGCGCTGGCCCTGGACAAGGGGATCACGCGCTTCCGCGGGCTCTTCCGGGTCGGCTACTACATGCCGGTGGTGACCTCGATCGTCGCCGTCGCGGTGGTCTGGCGGTTCATCCTCCAGCCCGACAGCGGCGTCCTCAACACCATGCTCGGCTGGGTCGGCATCCAGGGCCCGGACTGGCTCGGCTCGACCACCTGGGCGATGCCCTCGCTCATCGTCATGGCGACGTGGCGCAACTTCGGCACCGCCATGGTGATCTTCCTGGCCGGCCTGCAGTCCGTGCCCGCCCTGCTGCACGAGGCGGCCGCGATCGACGGCGCCGGCCCGTGGCAGCGGTTCCGCCACATCACCCTGCCGATGCTGCGCCCGACGATCCTGTTCGTCAGCGTCACCACCGGCATCGGCTACCTGCAGTTCTTCGAGGAGCCGTTCGTCATGACCGACGGCGGCCCGCTGAACTCCACCGTCTCGATGTCCATGTACACCTACAAGCAGTTCGGCTTCGGCAACTACGGCTTCGCGTCGGCGATGAGCTACGTGATGTTCGTGGTCATCGTCGCGCTCACCGCACTGCAGTTCCGCGCCCTGCGGTCCAACACCTGAGGCTGGTGCGATCCCGTTGAACGACAACCGAACCCGCAGTCGCTGGTGGCTGTATGCCGTGCTGACCCTCGGCCTCGTCGCCGTCGTCGGGCCGTTCGTGTGGATGCTGCTCGGCAGCTTCAAGGGCGAGGGCGAGCTGCGGCGCGTCCCGCCGACGTGGTGGCCCGAGACCGCGACCCTGGACAACTACACCCGGTTGTTCAGCCAGCTGAGCTTCCCGCGGTTCTTCCTGAACTCGGTCCTCGTCGCCGGGGTCGTCACGCTCGGCAACCTCGTGTTCTGCTCGATGCTCGGCTACGCCCTGGCCAAGCTGGAGTTCCGCGGCAAGAAGGCCGTCTTCGCCCTCGTGATGGGCACGCTCATGGTGCCCGGGATGGTCACCTTCGTGCCGCTGTTCGTCCTCGTGGCCAACCTCGGCCTCGTCGACAGCTACCCGGGGCTGATCCTGCCCTTCCTCGTGGCGCCGTTCGGGGTGTTCCTCATGCGCCAGTTCATCCTCGACCTGCCGGACGACCTGCTCGACGCCGGCCGGGTCGACGGGGCCAGCGAGCTGCGGATCTTCCGGCAGATCATCCTGCCGCTGTGCGGGCCGGCCCTGGCCACGCTGGGGATCCTGACCTTCCTCGGCAGCTGGAACAACTTCCTCTGGCCGCTGGTCGTCGCCCAGTCCGAGGACCACTACACGCTCCCGGTGGCGCTCGCGCTCTACTCCACCGGGCAGAACAACACCCAGTACGGCCTGCTGCTGGCCGGCGCCACCGTCATCGTCGTGCCGGTGCTCGTCGTCTTCCTCGCCTTCCAGCGCCGCTTCATCGAGGGCATCGCCAGCACCGGCATCAAGTGACGCATCCAGTCCGGAACCGTTGACACCCAGGGGATCTGACATGAGCAACCGCACACCCACCCGTCGCCAGCTGCTCGCCGGGGGAGGGGCTGCGCTCGCCGTCGCCGCCCTCACCGGTGCCCGCCCCGCCGCCGCGGCCCCGGTCGCCGCCACCACCGCCTCCGGCGGGACGGCAGCGGCCGCCGGGGACGGCGGCATACCGTCGGCCACGCTGCTGCGCTGGGCCAGGGACACGTGGACCTCGATGGCCGCTATGACCGACCCCGGCACCGGGCTGGTCTCGGACAACATCGACGGAGCGCTGACCTCCACCGGCAGCCGCTACACCTCGCCGACCAACATCGGTGGCTACCTGTGGAGTGCCGTCGTCGCGCGCGAGCTCGGCATCATCGGCGCGGCCGAGTGCCGCCGCCGGCTCGCCCAGACGCTGACCACGCTCGGGACGCTGAAGCGCAACGACGCCAGCGGGCAGTTCTACAACTGGTACGACGTGACCGACGGCGCGGTGCTGACCACCTGGCCCGACGACGGCAGCACCGTGCACCCGTTCCTGTCCAGCGTGGACAACGGCTGGCTGGCCGCCGCGCTGATGGTCGTGCGCAGCGCCGAGCCCACCCTGGCCGGCAGGGCCCAGCAGCTCCTGGGCGCGATGAACTTCGGCTCCTACTACGACAAGGACGCCCGCACGGGTGGCCTGATGCGAGGTGGGTTCTGGGAGACCGAGCAGCCGGGCAGCGTGCGCGGCAACTACCTCGGCGTCGGGCCGGACGTCTTCTACACCGGCCACCACTACGACACGACCGTCTCCGAGACGCGGATCGCCAGCTACATCGCGATCGCCCGGGGGCAGGCGCCGCGGGAGCTGTACTACGCGACGTGGCGGACCTTCCCCGACTCCTGCGACTGGTCGTGGCAGGAGCAGAAGCCGGTCGGCCAGCACCGCACCTACCTGGGCCTGGACGTCTTCGAGGGCGCCTACACCTACCGCGGGATGCGCATCGTGCCGGGCTGGGGCGGCTCGATGTTCGAGGCGCTCATGCCCGACATGTTCGTGCCCGAGGCCACGTGGGCGCCGCGGTCGTGGGGCGTCAACCACCCGCTGACCGTGCGGGCGCACCGCGAGTTCGGCCTGGACGACGCGCAGTTCGGCTACTGGGGCTTCTCCCCGGCGAGCCGGCCCGGCGGCGGCTACGACGTCTACGGCGTCGACCTGATCGGGCTCAACCCCGACGGCTACCCGGCCGACCTGCAGGGCACCAACGTCGACATCGGCTTCGAGGGCTGCCGCGAGGGCACCAACCCGCACCCGGCGTTCGGTGACGGCGTCGTCACCCCGCACGCCTCCTTCCTGGCGATGATGCACGAGCCGGCCGAGGCGGTGGCCAACCTGACCCGGATCGAGCGCGACCTCGGGGCCTACGGCCGGGGTGGCTTCTTCGACGCGGTCGCGGTGCGGTCCGGCACGATCGCCCGGCGCTACCTCTCGCTCGACCAGGCCATGGTGCTCGGCTCGATCGGCAACGTGCTGGCCGACGACGTGATCCGCCGCCACTTCGTGCGCGGCGAGGTCCAGGACGTCATCAAGCCGCTGATCGGCCTCGAGGAGTTCGGCGCCGGCGTCGTGTCCTGAGACTCCCCGGCGGCGGGGCACGACGCTTGCTAGCGTCCGCCACGTGCACAGGCCCGCGCCCCGTCGCCTCACCCGCCGGCTCGTCCAGCTGTATGCGGGCCTGGTCACCTTCGCCCTCGGCGAGGCCATGGTCGTGCAGGCGCACCTGGGCATCCTGCCGTGGGACGTCCTGCACCAGGGACTGGTCCACCAGCTCGGGCTGACCATCGGCCAGTGGTCGGTGATCGTCGGCGCCGTGGTGCTGCTGGCGTGGCTGCCGCTGCGCGAGCGCCCGGGCCTGGGCACGGTCAGCAACGTCTTCGTCATCGGCTTCAGCCTCGACGCGTTCATCGCGTGGCTGCCCGTGGCCCATGCGCTCCCGACCCGCGTGCTGCTCCTGCTGGGAGGGATCCTGCTCAACGGCGTGGCCACCGCGGCATACATCGGGGCACGTCTGGGGCCCGGACCGCGCGACGGGCTGATGACCGGGCTGGTCCGGCGCACCGGCGGCTCGGTGCGCGTCGTCCGCACCGCGATCGAGGTGGCCGTCGTCCTCGTCGGCTGGCTGCTCGGCGGCAACCTCGGCCTCGGCACGGTGCTCTTCGCGGTGGCCATCGGGCCCGTGGTGCACGTGTTCCTGCCGCGCCTGACCGTCCCCGGCGGCCCGGCCACCCACTGACAGCACCCACCGAACGCACCACATCCGCCGTTTCGAGCCCTGGTGGGGCCGGAAACGACGGACGTGGTGCGTTCGGTCGGGTGTGACCGGGTCAGGCGGGGACGACCTCCAGGGGGCCGGCGCCCGGGCGGGACGTGACCCGCACCAGGGCGCCGTCGCGCTCCACGGCGTAGGACTCCGTCTCCGGGACGTCACGCCCCGTGCGCAGCACGACCACGGTGGCGGTGGGGTCGCCCAGGTGGCCCAGGCCGGGACCGAACGCGACCGACCCCTCGCCGGCTGAACGGATCTCGGCGTTGGCCCACTCGATCCGCGCCCACGGCAGGTCCAGGCCCAGCGGAAGCATGAACCCGCTGCGCGGCGGGAGGACGAGGTCCTGGCCGTCGTGCAGGTCATGGCCGTCGAGGGCCAGCCGCACGGTCGGGGTGTAGCCGGTGATGTTGAGCAGGTGCACCAGCCGGTGCCCGTCGGTGTCGGCGGTCGTCGTGGCGTAGACGCCCGGCACGCTGGACTCGACCCGCAGACCCGGGTGGGCGCCCAGCCGGCGCAGGGCCCGGCCGAACAGGTGGGTCGAGGGCAGCACCTCGGCGGAGAGGACCACCGCGCGACCCTGGCCGAGTGTCACGTCCACGCCGCAGACCCGACCGGTGGTGTCGGTGAGGACGACGTCACCGCGCACCGGGTGCAGCTCCTGCCACCAGCCGACCCGGGTCTCCGCCCACGGAGCGGCCCACCCGTGGGTGACCACCGAGGGGAAGGTGTGCGGGGTCTCGCGGACGACCTCACCGGGGCGCACCCCCAGGGCGTCGGCCAGCACCGTGCACGGCCGGCCCTCGAGGTCCAGGCGCGGCAGCGGGCCGAGCAGGAGCAGGCCGCCCCCGCCCTCGACGTGGGCCACGAGGCGACGCTGCACCTCCGGCGCCAGGTGCCGGCCGACCGCGAGGGCGACCACGCCGCCGGGGCGCGGGTCGTCGTGCTGCAGGTCGACGGCACCGAAGCGGTAGCCGTCGAGCAGGAGGGAGCGGCCCAGCGCCTTGCGCTGACCTGCACCGCGGTGCGCCGACAGGTCCTCGACGACGTCACGCATCACCGCGCTGCCGGGGTGGTGGTACTCGGTCATGTAGGAGTCGAGGACGAAGCCGAGCTGGACGGCGTCGTGCTCCTCGTCCATCCGGGCCAGCCACGGCTCCAGGGCGTTGGCCGCGTGCACCGCGCGCGCGGTCGCCTCGAAGGTCAGGCCCCTCTGGCCCTCCGGCCCCACCGGCGCCGCCGTGCCGTGACGCTCACCGGTGAAGCTGATCCGGTCGTTGCCGTCCCCGACCGGCTGGTCGAGCGGGCCGTTGATGCCGCCGGCGAAGAGGTAGTAGTTGATGAGCCGGTTGCCCTGTGCCAGCGACAGGCGGGTCTTGAGGTCGACGGTGGCCGGGTCGTAGAGCATCTCGGTGCCGCCGCCGTAGTCGCCCGTGCCGGCCTCGAACTCCATCGAGGTGATCGGCTGGTCCTCGTCGTGCACCGCGGCCATGAACGCGTTGAGCACGTAGAGGTCCGTGGTGGTGCTCAGCGTCATGTCGCCCATGTAGTGGTCGGAGCCGGAGAGCATCCCGGGCACCCGCGCATACGTCTGGACGAGCTGGCTGATCCCGATGGGGAACGGCGCACCGTCGCCCCCGGCGGTGCCGTGGATGTTGATGACGAACGGCACGCCCTGCACCCCGTTGGCCTCGGCCATCTCGCGCAGCGCCTGCACGTAGCGGGCGAACCGGTCACGCATGAACGTGCCGAGGTCCAGGCGCAGCGCGCCGGCCCACTTCTCCTCGGGGGAGCGGACGGCGGCCGCCCACGCCCCGTCGTCGTCGAGGTCGACCGGGTAGCGGTCGGTGGCGGCGTCACCGTGCTGTTCGCGCACCCACCGGCGCAGGTCGTGCAGGAGGTGGTCGGTCAGGTCGGGGGTGTTGCTGACCCACGCCAGCATGCCGACCTCGTTGTCGAGCTGGACGGCGATGACGTTGCCGCCGTTGGGCTGCAGGCGCTGCGCGATCGGCGGCAGCACCGCGTCGAACCATCGGCGGCACTCGGCCAGGTAGGCCGGGGCCAGGTAGTCCACCGTGCGGGTCGGCGCCGGCACGCCGTCCCAGCCGACGGGCACGATCTCGGGGTGCTCGTCGTAGAGCCGGAACGGCAGGCCCTCGTTCTTCAGCTCGGCCATGATGAACGGCCCGGGGCGGGCGATGAACCACAGCCCCTCCCGCGCGCACAGGTCGATGAACGCCGCGACGTCCCGCTCCGGCCGGGTCTCGCCGGTGACGTCGATCCGGCCGTCGGGCAGCTCGTGGACCAGCCACGGGATGTAGGACGCGACCGCGGTGCAGCCGGCCTCCTTCAGCAGCGCGATGCGCTGCGGCCACTCCTCGCGCGGGACGCGGAAGTAGTGGATCTCGCCCGCCATGACGATGCGCGGGACGCCGTCGACCAGGATCTGGCGACGCTGGATCTCGATCATGGGTTTCCTTCTGGCAGAGGGGTATGCCGGGTGGCTGGGGGAGCGCGCCGGTTCAGTCGGTGACGGTGATGCTGACCCGCTCGCCGCGGGTGGCATCCGGGCCGACCATGAGCACGACCTCGCCGGTGTCGACGCGCCGGGTCAGGTCCCGGCCGAAGTAGCCGAGCTGGTCGGCGGTGACGGTGAACCGGGCGGTGCCGGCCTGACCGGGCTCGAGGTCCAGCCGCGCCCAGTCGAGCAGCTCGATGTTGGGCCGGGTGACCTGGGCGACCGGGTCGCGGAAGTACAGCTGGACGACCTCGCGGCCGGCACGATCACCGGTGTTGGTGACCTCCACCGTGACCTCGAGCGACCCGCCCGCGCGGGACAGCTCGGCGGCGCTGAGGGCGACCTCACCGTAGCCGAACGTGGTGTAGCTCAGGCCGTGGCCGAAGGGCAGGCGCGGCTGCACGAGGGCGTCGAGGTAGCGCCCGCCGGTCTTGTCCTCCTCGGGGGAGAGCAGCCGGCTGGTCGGGCGCTGGTGGGTCGAGGTGGGGATGTGCCCCGTGGTGCGCGGGAAGGTCATCGGCAGGCGGCCGAAGGGGGCGACGTCGCCGAACACGACGTCGGCCAGGGCGTTGCCGGCCTCGACGCCGGGGTGCCAGGCCAGGATCACGGCGTCGGCGAGGTCGAGCACCGGGCCGAGCTCGAGCGGGCGGCCGGTGTAGACGACCACGACGAGCGGCTTGCCGATGCCGGCCAGCTCGTGCAGCACCTCGAGCTGCCCGGTGGGCAGGCCGATCCGGGTGACCGAGTTGGCCTCGCCGGAGCGCCACGGGTGCTCGCCGACGACGGCCACGGTGACGTCCGCCTCGCGCACCAGCTGCACGCCACGCTCGCTGAACCGGTTGTCCTGCACGAGCAGCGTGTCGCCCAGGCGCTCGCGGAAGGCGGCCTCGGGGGAGACGACGTCCTCGCCCTTGCCGTCGAGCACCCAGGTGCCCAGCAGCGCCTCGCCCTCCTCGACGAAGGGGCCGGTGAGCAGGAGCTTGCCGGGTTCGGCCGGCAGGGGCAGCACGCCGTTGTTGGACAGGAGCACCATCGAGCCGTGCGCGGCCTCGCGGGCCAGGGCTCGGGTCGCCTCGGTCGGGGCGTTGGAGCGCTCGGGCGTGCCGGTGTAGGGCCGCTCGAACAGCCCGAGGCGGAACTTCAGGCGCAGCACCCGGCGCGCCGAGTCCTCGACGAGCGCGAGGTCGACCTCACCGGACTCGACCAGCTCGGCGAGGTGGGCGGCATACGCACCGGAGACCATCTCCAGGTCGATCCCGGCCTCGATGCCGTAGATCGCGGCCTCGCGCAGGTCGGCGGCGACGCCGTGGTTCATCAGTTGCCCGACGCCGCCCCAGTCGCCCACGACCACGCCGTCGAAGCCCCACTCGTCCTTGAGGACCTCGCGCAGCAGGCGCCGGTTGGAGTGCATCGGCACGCCGTCGACGTCGTTGAAGGAGGCCATGACCGTGCACACGCCGGCGTCGACCGCGTCCTTGAACGGGCGCAGGTGGAGGTTGCGCAGCGTGTTCTCGCCCACCGAGACGGTGTCGTAGTCGCGGCCACCGGCGGCCAGGCCGTAGCCCACGAAGTGCTTGGCGCAGGCAGCCAGGCGACCCGTGTCGCCGACCCGGTCGCCCTGGAACCCGCGCACCGCGGCCGCGCCGAGCCGGCCGGACAGGACCGGCTGCTCGCCGAAGGACTCGGCGACCCGTCCCCAGCGCGGCTCCTCGGAGATGTCCACCATCGGGGCGAAGGTCCACGCCACGCCGTCGAGGTGGGCCTCGTCGGCGGCCACCTCGCAGGCGCGTTCTACCAGGGACTCGTCCCAGCCGGAGGCCAGGCCGAGCGGGATGGGGAACACCGTGCGGTGGCCGTGGATGACGTCGCGGCCGAACAGCAGCGGGATGCCGAGGCGGCTCTCCTCGACCGCGATCGCCTGGGCGGTGTCGATGGCCGAAGACAGCAGGCCCTCGTCCTTGACGTTGCCACCGGTGGCGCCGCTGGCGTAGAGGCTGGAGCTGATGGCGCCGCTGCGGATGAGCTCGGCGTCGGCGGCCGGGTCGATGTTGGCGGTCTGGTGCAGCTGGCCGACCTTCTCGGCCAGGGTCATGACCGCCAGGAGGGCGTCGATGCGCTCCTCGACCGGCCGGTCGGTGTCGAGCCAGGGGCGCCCCTCGGCGGGGGAGGCAGGGGTGGTGTCGCTGGGCATGGTCAGGAGATCTCCACGGTGAGGACGTCGTCGGTGCCGGTCAGCGCGGCGCGCAGCGCGGGCAGGTCCACGCTGACGCCGGCGGGGCGGTAGGGGTTGGTGAGCTCGCTCGTGAGCAGCTCGGTGCCGTTGAGGGCCACCCGGGAGGGGCCGCTGGTGCGCCCGCGCACGGCGTACTCGACGCGGACCACGCTGTCTCCCAACGGGATCCGCGCGGTGAGGCCGTCGAGGTCGAGCGGCAGCACGGGGTCGACCTCGAGCCGGTCGCCGCGGCGGCGCAGGCCGAGCACGCACTCCTGCAGCAGCCGCAGGAACAGGCCCGGGCCGGAGGAGTAGACCCGCCAGCCGCCCTCGAGCGCGACCTCGCCGGCCATCAGCTCGGGGTAGCGCTCGGCCGCCTCGTAGCGGTCGGCGAAGACCCCGTCAGAGGAGGAGTAGTAGGTCGTCGCCTGCCGCGGCCGGGCCTGCGGCACCCGCTCGGTGATGCCCACCGGGTTGGCCAGGCAGAACGCCTCGAACAGCCGCTCGGCGTCGCCGCGGCGGGCCAGCGCCTCGGCGTAGCGCAGGTGGGCGTGGGTGTACATCAGGCCGATCTCGCGGCCCCAGAACGTGCTGCCCTCGGCCCGCTGGAACACCTCCATCGGCCCGCCGCGGTAGGCGGCCGGCTTGTCGAACAGCCGCGCGCCGTCGGGGCCGAGCAGGTGCTCGCGGATCGTCGCGAGGTGGTGGTCGGCCTCCTCGGGCGTGAGCAGGTCGGCCGAGATCGCGTGGATCCACGGCAGCACGCCGTAGGTGAGTCCGGTCCGCTCGTCGGTGGGGTGGACCAGGTGCTCGACCCGGCCGTCGTCGTGCACCAGGCCGTAGCCGGCCAGCAGCCCGTCGGCGAGGAGGACCTCGTGCATCGCGACCGCGGTGTCCTCGGCCAGCCGCTCCGCGTCGTCGGCCAGCTCGGCGGCGACCGCCAGGTTGGGCGCCGCCTCGCGCAGGCCGGCCGCGAGCGTGCGCAGGGCGTGCACCTGGAGGGTGGCCGTCCAGGTGGACACCAGCCGCGCCGCCAGCTGCGGGTCCGCCGGCTGGAGCGAGTCGTTCCAGTCGCCGTGGCCGTATGCCGGCAGCGGGCTCCCCGGGACGGTGCACTCCCGGATCCGCGCCAGGGCGCGGCGGGCGTGCGCCAGCGCCGGTGCGGGCTGGGTGGGGCCGTCGTCGCCGACGAAGGGCACCTCGGCGGTGAGCAGGCTGTCGTCGCCGCTGGCCAGGAGGTACTCCCCGAGGGCCAGCAGCGGCCAGAAGACCACGTCCCCGTGCGACCCGGCCTGCCCGTTCCGGGGGATCGGCGGCAGGAAGTCGAAGGCCTGCGGCCAGTCGCCGCGCTCGTTCTGGGCGCGCAGCACCAGCAGCAGGACCTCTCGCAGGGCGTCGGTCCGGCCGAGGCTGAGCAGCAGGCCCACCGGGCCCTGGCAGACGTCGCGGGTGCCCCAGCCGCCGCCGGTGAACTGCTCCAGCCCGCGCGGTGACAGGTAGTGGACGAACGCGTCGTGGGCGAACCAGGGCAGGACCCGGTCGAGGCGGGCCACCTCCTGTGCCCGGGCCGACCCCTGCGGCGCCTCCAGCCCGAGGCCGGCCCGGATGCCGTCCCACAGGTCGTCCCCGGCGGCGCGCACCGAGGGCTCGACCACCGCGTCGGCGGGCACCACGTCGGCGGTCAGGGTGAGCCCCCAGGCCGACACCGGGGCGGTGACGAGGGTGACGAACGGCAGGCCCCGCGAGGCGCCGTCGGCGAACAGCATCCCGTCGCGGTCCACCTGCTCGACCGACCCGGTGGGCCAGCCGAGGGTGAGGCTCGCACCCGGCTCGCCGAGCGTGGCGCCGGAGGCGTGGCCGTCGACGGGCGGCGTCGCCGGCGCCTGGCCGTCGTCCTCGCCGAGGGCGCTGTGCAGCGAGACGAGGAGGCGGCGGGGCTCGCCGTGCAGCACGCGCACGGCGAGCCCCAGCTCGTGGGTGCCGGTGGGCGCTGTGGCGGCGACCTCGAGCACGAGGTCGTCCGTGGCGTACCACCAGCGGCAGGACCCGGGGGAGACCGCCCAGGCGCTGGGCAGGTCCAGCAGCTGCCAGCCGGTGCCGTCCGCCACGAACACGCGCAGGCCCTGAGCCCTCAGGAGGCCCATGTAGGTGCGCCGGGTGGACACCACGGTCCCGCGGCTGACGTGTCCCTGGGTGACCTGGGAGTGGAAGCCACCGGTCATCCAGCAGGTGCTGGTCAGGGTGCCCGAGTCGGGGACCAGGGCGTTGCCGGTGCGCAGGATGTGGCCGTGCGGTCGCAGCACCGCGCGCTCCTTGGCCGCGGTGACCAGGTGTGTGCCGTCGCCGGCGAAGGCGCTGAGCACCACCTCGCCGTCGCGCTCGACGTCGGTCAGGTCGCCGGCCAGCGACGCCAGCTCGTCCTCGGTGAGGTCGCGCGCGGGCAGCGCCGGCCCGGTGAACAGCGACGGGCTCTGCGCGGTGGCGTCCTCCTCGTCGTCGGGGTCCGGCGCCAGCGGTGACGGCACGGCCTCGGGCTGGCGCAGGGCGAGCGCCGCGAGGTCGGCGTCCTGCGAGGAGGTGGCGCCCGGGTGGTGCGGCACCGCGAGGCCGAAGAAGCCGGTGCGCAGCACTGCGCCGGGGGCCAGCTCGGCCGGCTCGTCCTGGAGCACGGCAAGGGTGTGCTCGTGCTGCAGCCGCTGCGACGGCAGCTCGGCGAGGTCGAGCCCGGCCAGGGTGCGGGTGCCGTCGCCGGCCCGGCCGGCCAGCTGCAGGGCGTCGGTGGCCCAGCCGTGCCCGTGCCGGAGGGAGCCCAGCAGCGCCCACGGCACGCGCGGGCCGGGCATGTTCTGCCGCACCGCGAGCGCCGTGCCCGCGCCGGTCGTGGCGACCGGGGTCACGTCGAGGTACTGGCTGACGTAGAACTCGTTGACCCGCACCGCGCCGTACGGCGTGAGGGCGACGTCGTGGGCGCAGACCACGTCGACGGTCACCGCCGCACCGGAGGTGTTGGTGACGTCGACGTGCCAGAACCACGCGGTGGCCTCGTCGGCGAGCCGCAGCCGCACGGCATACCGCAGGCCCTGCCACTCACCGGTGACCACCGGCCCCTCCGCGGTCCAGCGCACCCGGCCCGGCGCGGCCGGGCCGAGCAGCGGGGTCCACGTGGCGGACCCGCCCTCGAGGCGGCGCAGCCAGAGGTTGGCCAGGCCGGCCTCGAGCTCGCTCGCGGGGTGGAGCAGCAGGCTCAGGTCACCGGCGTCGAGGCGCTGGAGAGCCGCGTCCGAGGTGAGCTGTGCGGTCATGCCTGACCTGCTGGTTACACAGTTGAGGGGACGGGTGCCGGCGCTGGCAAGAGTGAAAGACACGTGGACTGTCTATCACCCTCAGGGGGTCGCTTCCTAGCCCGACTGAGCATGAAAACCCGGGAAAACCGGACAAACATCCAGCAGTTGGCTGAGGGCGAAGTGTGAAAGTAGTTTCATGAACGTAACCATTGACCTCCTCCGCGACGGCGCTCTACGTTGGCCGAAATTTCACCCAGCAGGGGAGTGCTCAATGCTTCGTAGGACCACCATCGCGATCGTTGCCGCGGCCTGTGCGGCCGCCGGCCTGAGTGCCTGTTCCGGCAAGGTCGGCGCCAGTGCCGGCGGGTCGGGCAGCGACGGGATGATCGCCAGCCTGACGTTCCCGGCCGACGCGCCGACGACGATCGGCGGGCTGGTCAACTACAACCCGTTCGCGCCGACGCCGCTGACGAACACCTGGCTCTACGAGCCGCTCATGGTGCGCAACGGGCTCAGCTGCGACGTGACGCCCTGGCTCGCCACGGCCTACAAGTGGGATGGCGCGACGAAGCTGACCTTCACCATCCGCGACGGGGTGAAGTTCAGCGACGGCCAACCGCTGACCGCCAAGGACGTGGCGTTCACTTACAACCTGGGCAAGCAGTACCCGGCCGTGGACAAGGCCGGCCTGTGGAACGACACCTTCGGTGCCCCGGCCAAGTCCGTGACCGCCCAGGGCAACCAGGTCGTCATGGAGTTCACCGGCCCCGCCGCGGCGAAGTTCGACAACATCATCAGCGCGCCGATCGTGCCCGAGCACCTCTACGGTCCGGCCGGTGACCCGACCAAGTTCATCGACAAGAACCCCGCCGGCACCGGCCCGATGAAGGTCAAGTCCTACAACGGCCGCCGGCTCGTGCTCGAGCGCCGCGCCGACTACTGGCAGGCCGACAAGATCCACGTCAAGCAGCTCGTCCTCGAGGGGCAGTACGACGCCTCGCAGGCCTCCCTGAAGCTGCGCAGCGGCCAGCTCGACGCCTACTGGGGCGAGATCCCCAACCCGCAGCGCGCGTTCGTCGCCGCCGACCCCAAGCACAACCACTTCTACTACGCGCCCAACGGCACCACGGTGCTGACGCAGAACCTCAAGCAGAAGCCGTTCTCGGACGTGAAGTTCCGGGCGGCGATGGCGCCGGCGCTCAACCGCCAGGAGATGTCCGACAAGGCCACCTACGGGATCATGAAGCCTGCGAGCCAGACCGGGCTCAAGCTGCCCACGGCCGCCAAGCTGCTGCCCGCCGCCTACCAGGGCAAGGACACGGTCACGCCGTACGACCCGGCCCAGGCCAACCAGATGCTCGACGCCGCGGGCTACAAGAAGGGCGCCGACGGCATGCGCACCAACCCCGACGGCTCGCCGATCAACCTGACGTTCAGCGTCCAGGCCGGCTTCATCGACTACCAGGCCATGGCCGACGTGATCGCCCGCGACTACAACGCGGTCGGCATCAAGACCCAGGTCGTCGCCTCGGCGCCGGACTCGGTCGACGCACAGAAGAAGTCCGGCGACTTCCAGATGATGTTCGAGTACCTCAACGGCGGCTGCACGGTGGCCACCAACCTCGGCTCCAAGCTGGCCACGAACCAGATCCCGAAGCCGGACACGATCCTGCCCAACGTCGAGCGCTGGTCGGACCCGGCCACGGACAAGGAGGTCGCCGCGCTCGGCGCCACCACCGACCCGGTCCAGGAGAAGGCCTACGTCGCCCAGATCGTCGACACGATGATGACCAAGCTGCCGGTGACCTCGCTGCTCTACGCGCCCACGCGGATCATCTACCGCACCGACAAGGCGGTCGGCTGGCCCAGTGAGCAGGACCCCTACGCGCACCCGACCGACAACCGGCTGCTGATCCTGACCCACCTGCGCCCGGCGCAGGGCTGACGGTCCCGGCGCGGCCAGGAAGGAGGGGACACCCATGCGCTACTTCGCCAGACGGATCGGCTTCTTCCTGGCCACGCTGTGGGCAGCCGTCACCCTGAACTTCGTCATCCCCCGGCTCCAGCCGGGGGACCCGGCGGAGGTGATGGTGCGCAAGCTCGCCGGCAAGGACGCCCAGCTCGACCCCGCCGCCGTCAAGGCGATGCGGGCGATGCTGGGCGCCCCGGACGGCAACCTGTTCCAGCAGTACGTCGACTACCTCAAGGCGCTCTCGCACGGGAAGTTCGGCATCTCCTACACCTACTTCCCCTACCCGGTCACCGAGGTGATCGGCAAGGCGCTGCCCTGGACGCTCGTCCTCGTCGGGGTGACCCAGGTCCTCGCCTTCGTCATCGGCGTGACCCTGGGCGCCTACGCGGCCTGGCGGCGCAACACCCGCTTCGACAGCCTGGTCACCCTCGGCTCGACGTTCGTCGGAACGCTGCCCGGCTTCTGGATCGCGCTGCTGCTGCTGTTCGCCTTCGGCTACACCCTCGGCTGGTTCCCGACCTCCGGCGGCTACGAGGACTCGATGCCGGGGTGGAACCTCGGCTTCCTCGGCGACGCGGCCCTGCACTCCCTGCTGCCCGCCGCCTCGCTGCTGGTCACCGCACCGATCGGCTGGATCCTCGGCATGCGCAACACCATGGTGATGAACCTCGGGGAGGACTACATCCGGCTGGCCCGCGCCAAGGGCCTGCCCGACCGGGTGGTCGCCCTGCGGTACGCCGCCCGCAACGCCCTGCTGCCCAGCGTCACCGGCTTCGCCATCGCCCTCGGCGGCGTGCTCGGCGGCTCGATCCTCGTGGAGACGATCTTCGACTACCCCGGGATGGGCCGGCTCATGGGCGAGGCGGTCGGCAACCGCGACTTCCCGCTGCTGCAGGCGTTGCTGCTGTTCATCATCGTCGGCGTCCTCGTGGCCAACCTGGTCGCCGACCTGCTCTACGGCGTGCTCGACCCGCGCGCCAGGAAGGCGGGCCAATGAGCACCGGAGTCGTCCAGCCCACCGACCGGGCCGACCTGCCGGTCGCGGCCCCGGTCGAGGAGGCCTCGACCACGCCACCACGGTGGTACGCCCTGGTCTGGGGCAACCGCAAGGCCCGCGTCGGCATCGTGCTGCTGGGGTTCTTCGTCCTGGTCGCCGTGCTGGCGCCGGTGATCGCGCCCTACGACGGCGCCCGCACCGACTTCGAGGCGCTGCTGCCCCCGTCGGCGGCGCACCCGCTGGGCACCACGACCCAGGGCGGCGACATCTTCTCCCAGCTCGTCTACGGCAGCCGGACCTCGCTGCTCGTCGGGCTCTTCGGTGGCCTGTTCGCCACCGCCATCGCGCTCGTGGTGGGCCTGGTGTCCGGCTACAAGGAGGGCACGGTCGTGGACGACCTGCTTTCCTTCGTCACCAACGTCGCCCTGGTCGTCCCGGTGCTGCCGCTGATGATCGTGCTGGTCGCCTACTCCGACGTGCGCGGCCTGCCGCTGCTGGTGTTCGTCATCGGCATCACCTCCTGGGCCGGGCACGCGCGCGCCAAGCGCTCGCAGATCATCACGCTGCGCAACCGGGACTTCGTCACCGCGGCGAAGTTCTCCGGGGAGAGCACGTTCCGCATCGTCTTCCGGGAGATCATGCCGAGCATGACCTCCCTCGTGGCGGCCGGCTTCGTCGGCGCCGCGACCGGCGCCATCGGGGCCGAGGCGGGACTGTCCTTCCTCGGCCTGGGCGACCCGTCCTCGATCTCCTGGGGCACGATGCTCTACCAGGCCAACGCCCAGGGCGCCGTCGCGCAGGGCCTGTGGATCTGGGTGCTCGTGCCGGGCCTGACCCTGGCGCTGCTGATCACCTCGCTGACGTTCATCAACTTCGGCGTCGACCTCCTGAGCAACCCCCACCTGAGGGAGGAGTGACCATGGCCCTGCTCGAGGTTCGCGACCTGTCGGTCCGCTACGAGCCCAGGCTTCACCGGCCGCTCACCGCGGTCGACCGGGTCAGCTTCGACGTCGGCGAGGGCGAGTTCGTCGGCCTCATCGGGGAGTCGGGCAGCGGCAAGTCCACGCTGGGCACCGCCCTGCTGCGGCTGACCGAGCGGCCCGGCCGGATCAGCGGCGGCAGCATCCGCTTCGACGGCCAGGACATCACCGCCCTGCCCGAGGACCAGCTGCGCGCCCACCGCTGGCGCGACATCGCCACGGTGTTCCAGAGCAGCATGAACTCGCTCAACCCCGTGGTGCGCATCGAGGGGCAGTTCCGCGACGCGATCGAGGCGCACACCGACCTGCGCGGCACCGCGGTGACCGAGCGGGTGCGCGAGCTGTTCGAGATGGTCATGATCGACCCGCGCTTCATCAGCGCCCACCCGCACGAGCTGTCCGGCGGCATGAAGCAGCGGGTCAACCTCGCACTGGCCCTGGCCAACCGGCCCCGCTTCGTCCTGCTCGACGAGCCGACCACCGGCCTGGACGTCGTGGTGCAGCGCTCGATCCTGGACAACATCCGCCGGCTGCAGCAGGAGCAGCAGTTCGCGGTCCTGTTCATCAGCCACGACATCGGCACGGTGGTCGACCTGTCCGACCGGATCCTGGTGATGTATGCCGGGCGGCTGGTCGAGTCGCACGCCGCCCAGGGGCTGCTGCGCGACCCGCTCCACCCCTACTCCAAGGGCCTGCTCGGTTCCTACGCCGACCCGCGCGAGGAGACCATCCGGATCACCTACGTGCCGGGGCGTCCGCCGGACCTGACCCAGGTGCAGCACGGCTGCTCGTTCGCCGCCCGCTGCCCCGAGCGGATCACGCTGTGCGGCGAGCAGGCACCCGAGCTGACGCCGATCGACGGCGGCCTGGCCGCCTGCCACGTGGCCCGGCTGCAGCGCACCGGCAACCCCGACGGGCTCGAGCTGCCGCCGCGCACCGTCGGGTTCGCCGGGCCGGAGTTCGTCAAGACGCAGGAGGAGACCGCGCGCGTCCTGGACCGCGAGCCGTTCCTGCGGGTCGAGGGCGTCAGCCGCGTCTTCGAGCGGCGACACGGCCTGCGGCGCACCCGGGTCGAGGCGGTCACCGACGTCTCGTTCGGGCTGCGCCCGGGGGAGGTGACCGCGCTGGTCGGCCAGAGCGGCAGCGGCAAGACGACCCTGGCCCGGATGATCACCGCGGTCGAGCGCCCCACGGCCGGCCGGATCCGCTTCCAGCCCGAGGACGGACCCGAGGTCGCGGTGGAGTCCCTGCGCGGCAAGGGACTTCGCGACTACCGCCGCCAGGTGCAGATGGTCTTCCAGGACCCCTACTCCTCGCTCAACCCGACCAAGACGCTCGAGTACGCCCTGACCAGGCCGCTGCGCAACTTCCGTGGCATGAGCGCGGCGCAGGCACGCGAGGAGGCCGGCCACCTGCTCGAGCGGGTCGCGCTGACCCCGTCCAACCGGTTCCTGGGGCGCTACCCCTACGAGCTGTCCGGCGGCCAGCGCCAGCGCGTGGTCATCGCCCGTGCCCTGGCCGCGGACCCCCGGCTGATCGTGGCCGACGAGCCGGTGTCCAGCCTGGACGTGTCGATCCGCGCCGAGGTGCTGGAGCTGCTGCAGTCCCTGGTGCACGAGTCGGGCGTGGGGGTCCTCTACATCACCCACGACCTGCTCAGCGCGCGCATGATCGCCGACGAGGTGCTCGTGCTCAACGGCGGCCGCGTGGTGGAGCAGGGCCCCGCCCTGCAGGTCATCCGCGATCCCGCAGACGACTACACGCGGACCCTGCTTGCCGCCGTGCCCAACCCCTTCGCCGACACCCTGGTGCCATGACCCTTGACGACCATGCTGGACTGCCCGCGAAGGGGGAGGCACGGTGGCCTCGCTTCGCAGGAGGAGAAGGCATGGCGTACAGGGACGGCGAGCCGGTCACGATCTACACCGTGGCCGAGCGGGCCGGGGTGTCCATCGCCACCGTGTCGCGCGTGCTCCAGGGCTCGCGACCGGCGTCGGCCGAGACCCGCAGCAAGGTGTTGCGCGCTGCGGCCGAGCTCGACTACGTGCCGCTGCGGGCGGGCCGGGCCCTGCTGGCCAACCGGCACGAGGCGCACGGCCTGGTGCTGCCCGAGCTCAGCGGTCCCTACTACTCGGCGGTGCTCATGGGCTACGAGTCCGCCGCCGCCCACTACGGCCAGAGCGTCGTCGTGGTCGTCACGGCCAACCGCAGCGACATGCGCCGCACCGTCCGTGACCTCAGCGGCCGGGTCGACGGCCTGGTCATCGCCCAGTCGACCCTGCCCGACGCGGCCGTGGCGACGATCCGGCGCAAGATCCCCACGGTGCTCCTGGCCCGTGAGCCGGTCCGCGGCTGCCCGACGGTCACGGCCGAGAACGTCCACGCCGCAACGGAGCTGGCGCGCCACCTGCTCGACCACGGCCGGCAGCGGCTGGTGTTCGTCGGCGACCCACAGGGCTCCCCGGACATCCGCCGGCGCTACGCCGGGTTCCGGGCTGCCCTGGAGGAGCGCGGGATGACCGAGGCCGCGCCCCCGATCCCGGCCTTCCTGGACGAGCGGTATGCCGCGGACGTCGCCGCCGAGCTGCGGCGGCTGGGGTCCCGCGTGGACGCGGTCATGTGTGCCAACGACGAGCTGGCGCTGGGCCTGATGGTGATGCTCAACGCGCAGGGCGTGCGGGTGCCGCACGACCTGGCGCTGACCGGCTGGGACGACATCATGACCGCCCGCTACATGGGGCTGAGCACGGTGCGCCAGCCGATGCACGAGCTCGGCCGGCTCGCCGCCACCCACCTGCACCGTCTCGTCAACGACCCCGCGCTGGCCGACCGGCCCGACCCCGACCCCCTGCCCAGCCAGGTCGTGCTGCGCGGCTCGTGCGGCTGCCACTGGGACCGCACCACCGCGGTCCGTGGCAAGGACAGCCCCGCCTGACCCCCCCACGACGCAACCGAGGACCCACGTGACCGACGCCCGCGACGACGCCCGGGACGCGACCCTGAGGCGGTGGGCGGCAGACACCTGGCACTCGCTGGCCGCCATGACCGACGAGGGCACAGGGCTGCCGGCCGACCGCATCGACGGCGACCTGGACCCGGCCTCGCGCAGCCTCAACACCTCGCCGACCAACATCGGCGGCTACCTGTGGAGCACCGTCGCCGCACGCGAGCTCGGCATCGTCGGGGCGGACGAGTGCCGCGACCGGATCGTCCGGGCGGTCGAGACCCTCACCAGCGTGCGCCGGCACGAGCCCAGCGGCATGTTCTACAACTGGTACGCCATCACCACCGGGGAGGTGATGCGCGCCTTCCCCGGTGGTGACGTGATCCACCCGTTCCTGTCCAGCGTCGACAACGGCTGGCTGGCCGCCGGCCTGCTCGTCGCGGCGCACGCCGAGCCCGCCGTCGCCGACACCGCCGGCGCGCTCGCGCGGTCGATGGACTTCGGCTCCTTCCACGACCCGGCAGCCCAGGCACACGGCCTACCGGGTGGGCTGCTGTGCGGCGGCTTCTGGGACGAGCCCCCGGGCGAGGCCGAGCACGTCGTGGGCAACCACCACGGCCGCGGCCCCGACGTGTTCTACACCCCGCACTGGTACGGCCCGCTGATGTCCGAGCCTCGCATCGCCAGCTACGTCGGCATCGTGCACGGGCAGGTGCCGCCGGAGCACTACGCCGCGATGCACCGGCGCACCCGGGAGCACCGCGGCCTGCGGGTCGTCGCCACTTGGGGCGGGTCGATGTTCGAGGAGCTCATGCCCGACCTGCTGGTGCCCGAGGACGTCTGGTCGCCGGGCTCCTTCGGGGCCAACCACCGGCTCGCCGTCCGGGCCCAGCGCGAGTTCGGGATGGACGAGACGGGCTACGGCGCGTGGGGCTTCTCGCCGGCGAGCATCCCCGGCGGCGGCTACAGCGAGTGGGGTGTCGAGCCGATCGGGCTCACCTTCGGCGGCTATCCCTCCGACCTGGAGCGGACCCGCGCGGAGGCCGGGACGTGGGGTGACGGGGTCGTCACCCCGCACGCGGCGTTCCTCGCGCTGCGCTACGAGCCCGAGGCGGTGGTGGCCAACCTGCGCCACCTCGAGGAGGACCTCGGTGCCTACGGCCCGGGCGGGTTCCTCGACGCGGTCGCGGTGCGCTCCGGCCGGCTCGCCGACTGCTACCTGTCGCTGGACCAGTCGATGGTCATGGCCGCCCTCGGCAACGCCCTCGGGGACGACGTCGTGCGCCGCGGCTTCGCCACCGCCGAGGTGGAGGCGGCCCTGCGCCCGCTGCTGGCAGCGGAGGAGTTCGACATCTCACCGGCGGCCTGACCGGTCGACGCGAAACCGGGTTGAGTGGAGCGCGCCGCGGCGGTTGGCTGGCCCCATGACCGAGCTCATCGACGTCGACCCGCTGGACCCGTTGCAGGACAGCGTGTTCCGCGACTGGATCGAGGTGCACGCCGCCGCCGAGCGGGCGCTGTGGGGTGACCGGGCCACGCCGTGGTCGGCGGAGGAGATCCGCGAGCTCCAGCGGGCGCCCGAGCGGATCCGCCGCGCGGTCGCGGCGGTGGCGGGGGACGGCCAGGTCGTCGGCGCGGTGCAGGTCATCGCCGCGACCCGCGACAACCTCGACTCCGCCAACTGCTGGCTCTCGGTCCACCCCGACCACCAGCACCGCGGCGTCGGCAGCGCCCTGCTGGCCCGGGCCGAGGAGGTCATCCGCGGGCTCGGCCGGTCGCTGGTCCAGGACTGGTCGGTCTCCCCGGAGGAGTCGGGCGGCCCGGCGACCGCCTTCGCCCTCAAGCACGGGTATGCCGTGGCGCAGCGCGGCCTGCGCTCGGACCTCACCCTCGCGCAGTGGCGCGACGAGGACGCTCCGGTCGACCCGGCATACCGCGTGGAGACGACCTTGGACACGGTGCCGGAGGAGTGGCTCGAGGACCGGGCCCACCTGTCGCGGCGGATGAGCACCGACGCCCCGCTGGGGGACACGGAGTACGAGGAGGAGGACTGGGACGCCGAGCGGGTGCGCCGCTACTACGCGCGGATGACCGCGATGGGGCGACGCTTCCTCCTGTCGGTTGCGCGGGAGGTCTCCTCAGGACGCCTGGTGGGCTACACCGACCTGGCGGTGCCGGAGTCGACCCCGGACCGGGCCTACCAGCAGGACACGCTCGTCCTGCGGGAGCACCGGGGGCATGGCCTGGGCCTGGCGCTCAAGGCGGCCAACCTGCGGGCCCTGCGCGGCGGGATGCCCCAGGTGAGGACCGTGACCACCTTCAACGCCGCCAGCAACGAGCCGATGCTGCGCGTCAACCGGGCCCTGGGGTTTGCCGTGGTCGGCTACGTCACGGAGTGGAAGAAGCGGCTCTGAGCGGCTTCTGGGGACAGGCACGGTGGCCGTTAGGCTGGCCCGCATGACCGAGCACAGCGACACCGGCTTCTCCACCCGCGCCATCCATGCGGGGCAGGAGCCCGACCCCCGGACCGGCGCGGTCGTGCCGGCGATCTACCAGGTCTCCACCTACAAGCAGGACGGCGTCGGCGGCCTGCGCGGCGGCTACGAGTACAGCCGCTCCGCCAACCCGACCCGCACCGCGCTGGAGGAGTGCCTGGCCGCCCTGGAGGGTGGTGCCCGCGGCTTCGCGTTCGCCTCCGGCCTGGCCGGCCAGGACACGGTCATCCGCTCGCTGCTCACCCCCGGCGACCACGTGGTCGTGCCGAGCGACGCCTACGGCGGCACCTACCGCCTGTTCAACAAGGTCGCCCGCCCGTGGGGCGTGGAGCACACCATCACCTCGATCCACGACGTCGAGGCCGTGCGGGCGGCGATCCGCCCCGGCCAGACGAAGATCGTGTGGGTCGAGACCCCGACCAACCCGTTGCTGGGCATCGCCGACATCGCGGCGCTGGCCGAGGTGGCCCACGAGGCCGGTGCGCTGCTCGCGGTCGACAACACCTTCGCCACGCCCTACCTGCAGCAGCCGCTCTCGCTCGGCGCCGACATCGTCATGCACTCCACGACGAAGTACTGCGGCGGGCACAGCGACGTCGTCGGCGGCGCGGTCGTCGTCGCCGAGTCCGTGACCGTGCCCGGCTTCGAGGACGCCGCCGACCGGATCGCCTTCCACCAGAACTCGATGGGCGCCGTCGCCGGGCCGTTCGACGCCTGGCTGGTGCTGCGGGGGCTGAAGACCCTGGCGGTGCGCATGGACCGGCACTGCGACAACGCCGAGAAGGTCGTCGCGTTCCTGGAGGGCCGTGACGACGTGACCGCGGTGCACTACCCGGGCCTCGAGGGCCATCCCGGGCACGCGGTCGCGGCGAAGCAGATGCGCCGGTTCGGCGGCATGGTCAGCTTCCAGGTGACCGGTGGCGAGCAGCGGGCGGTCGACGTCTGCGGCGCGACCTCGGTGTGGACGCTGGGGGAGTCCCTCGGCGGTGTCGAGTCGCTCATCGAGCACCCCGGCCGGATGACCCACGCCAGCGTCGCCGGCACCGAGCTGGAGGTCCCGGCCGACCTCATCCGCCTCTCGGTGGGGATCGAGGACGCCGACGACCTCATCGCCGACCTCGCGGCGGCGCTCGACAAGACCGCCTGACCGGCAGCGCACCGCCGCCGTGGCGCAGGTCCTCTGCGTCGACTTCGGGTCGACGTTCACCAAGGCCGTGCTCGTCGACACCGTCGAGGGTGTGCTGCGGGCCGGCACGTCGGTGCCCACCACGGTGGGCACCGACGTGCTGGACGGCTACCGGCACGCCCGTGCGGCGCTCGAGGGCCACTGGGTCGACGAGGTACTGGCCTGTTCCAGCGCCGGCGGCGGCCTGCGCCTGGCCGTCGTCGGCTACGAGCGTGCGGTCACGG
>NZ_DASVZH010000305.1:0-2286 GCF_036391795.1 Oryzihumus sp. | reverse complement strand
CCCGGCCCTGCACCGCTCGCCGGTCCGTGCCGCCATGCTCGCCGGACTGGCGGTGGGTGCGTCGGCGGCTGCCGCCTGGAGCATCGGGGTGTCGACCCCCGCGGCGGGGCCGGAGCAGCCGGTGGCCCCGACGCCGAGCTGGGCCGCCCCGGCATCCTCCACGACCTTCGCCCGGACGGTCGCCGTCCTGCGCCCCGGCCGGGGCCGCTCCGTGCCCGGGCCGCAGACCTCGATGACGGTCCGCCGCGCCCATTGGGCAGAATCACTCCATGACTGAGCAGCAGCGGGACCCCTCCGGGGAGCAGACCGAGCCGGTCGACGTCACACGACAGTCGCCGACGCCCGGTGCCGCCGGGTTCCCGCCGCCCTCCGGTGAGCCCTACACGCACCTGCCCACTGCGCCCCACCCGGGCGCGCCCGGTGCCGGCCCGGCCCCGGACCCGTCCCCGTGGGCCACGGCGCCGGGTGCGATGCCTCCCCCGGGAGCCGGGCAGCCGTGGGCCAGCGCCCCCGCTGCGGACCCGTCACCGTGGGCCACGGCGCCGGTGGCCTTCTCCGCGTGGCCTCACGCCCACTCCGCAGACGTCACCGCACCGCTGCCCCAGGGTGGCGCTCACCCGCCGGCTGGTGGCGGCACCATCCCGCCCGGGGGTTCGGCTCCGGGTCCCCGGTCCTCGCGGTGGAGCGCCGGCACCGTCGCCGTGCTCGCCGCCGCGGTGCTCCTGGCCGCGTTGCTGGGCGGGACGGCCGGTGCGTTCATCGCCACTCGCAGCTCAGGCGTCACCTCAGGCGGGGTGCTGCCGGTGCCCCAGCCCGGGACGACCAGCCGGCCCGAGGGCTCGATCGCCAGCATCGCCGCCAAGGCGCTCCCGTCGGTCGTCACCCTCAAGGTCAAGGGCGCCGACGGCCAGGGGACCGGGTCGGGCTTCGTGATCAAGAGCGACGGCTTCATCCTGACCAACAACCACGTGGTGTCCTCGGCTGCGGGCTCCGGCAGCATCCGGGTCGAGTTCTCCGACGGCTCCCAGCTGCCGGCCACCATCGTCGGCCGCGACGCGTCATACGACCTCGCTGTCGTGCGGGTGCAGCGGACCGGCCTGCCCGTGCTGCCGCTGGGCAGCTCGGCCTCGGTCGTCGTCGGTGACCCGGTCGTCGCCGTCGGCGCCCCGCTGGGCCTGGAGAGCACGGTCACCAGCGGCATCGTCAGCGCGCTGAACCGTCCGGTGACCCCGGGTGGGGCCGACGACGCCCCGGCGTTCATCAACGCCATCCAGACCGACGCCGCGATCAACCCCGGCAACTCCGGCGGCCCGCTGCTGGACATGTCCGGCCGTGTCATCGGGGTCAACTCGGCGATCGCCCGGATCCCGGGCTCGAGCCCGCTCGACTCCGGTCAGTCCGGCAGCATCGGCGTGGGTTTCGCGATCCCCAGCGACCAGGCCCGCAAGACGGCGGACCAGCTGATGACCACCGGCAAGGCCTCGCACCCGGTCATCGGGGTCATCCTCGACACCGCCTACGAGGGCCAGGGGGTCCGGATCGCCACCTCGGCCAAGGGTGGTCGCCCCCCGATCACCCAGGGCGGCCCGGCCGACAAGGCCGGTCTCAAGCCCGGTGACGTCATCCTGAAGTTCAACGGTCGCGTCATCTCCGACCCCGACCAGCTCGTCGTGGCGATCCGGGCCCGCTCGGTCGGCGAGACGGTGACCCTGACCGTTCGTCGCGGAACGAGCGAGCGAACTGTCAGGATGACCCTGCAAGCGGCGACGGACTGATCGCCGTGCCCGGCGACGCAAAGGCCCACGCGTGAACATCCTCGACATCAACGGCTGGGAGTTCATCCTCCTGATCGTGATCGGCGTGGTCGTGCTCGGTCCCGAACGCCTGCCGGAGTACGCCGCAAAGCTCCGCGTCCTGATCCGGCAGGTCCGGGCCATGGCCGACAGCGCCCGGGGCCAGCTGCGCGAGCAGATGGGGCCCGAGTTCGACGACATCGACTGGAAGGCCTTCGACCCGCGGCAGTACGACCCGCGGCGGATCGTGCGCGAGGCGCTGCTCGAGGACGGCGAGGAGGACTTCTCGGCCTACAACCCGTTCAAGGAGCCCTCGCGACCCCGTCGGGACCCGGCCCTGCCGACCCCGTGGGACGTCGACGCCACCTGACACCGCGGTCCTCGCCGGACTGTCGGCCAAACCGAGCAGTCCTGCACGGACCAGGCAGCCAAACCGAGCGGTTCTCCACGGCCGTCGGCCGTGCAGAACCGCTCGGTTTGCGCGTCTCTGCCG
>NZ_DASVZH010000304.1:0-8576 GCF_036391795.1 Oryzihumus sp. | reverse complement strand
CTGGGGCGACGTCTCCCTCTCGAACACGTTGTTCCGGCGCGACGCCGGCTCCTTCGCCGCCTATCTGGTCGACGCCGAAACCGGCGAGCTGTACCCCGACCTGTCCACCGGACAGCGTGAGTACGATCTGGAGATCGCCCGGGTCAACATCGCCGGCGAGCTGATGGACCTGGCCGCGGGCGGCTTCCTGCCCGAGAACGTCGACCCGGTCGACACCTCCCAGCGGATCGTGGACCGCTACCGCGACCTGTGGGTGCAGCTGACCGAGCTCGAGCGCTTCGAGCAGGGCGACCGGTGGCGGGTCGACGCCCGGATCAAGCGCCTCAACGCGCTGGGCTTCGACGTCGACGAGCTGGCCATCTCCACCGACATCGGCGGCACCCAGATCCAGATCCAGCCCAAGGTGGTCGACGCCGGCCACCACTCGCGCCGGCTGCTGCGGCTGACCGGGCTCGACGTCGAGGAGAACCAGGCCCGCCGCCTGCTCAACGACCTCGACGCCTACCGTGCGGCCACCGACCGGCAGGGCGACGACGAGGAGATCGTGGCGCACGACTGGCTCTCCCGGGTCTACGAGCCGGTGCAGCGTGAGGTGCCGCGCGACCTCACCCACAAGCTCGAGCCGGCCGAGCTGTTCCACGAGGTGCTGGAGCACCGGTGGTACATGTCCGAGAGGGCAGGCCATGACGTCTCGATCGAGGCCGCCATCAAGGACTACGTCGCGCACGTCCTGCCCGGCAAGCCGGACGAGTCCGCCGTGGTCGGCGTGGACACCGTGGAGATGCCGATCGTCGCCCGGGTGTCCGGGCCGCCGCACCGGCGCCGCTGACCGGGGGGCCGCCGGCCGGGCGAGCTCCGCTCAGTGCGGGGCGTCGGCGTCGTCGTCCTCGTGGTCGGAGCGGTCGTCGTCCACGCGGCACATCCGCTGGGCGGCCATGCCGGCGACGGTGAGCAGCACGCCCGCGAGGAGCAGCACCAGGGCGTGGACGGCGTCGGCCCGCACGGACGCCACGTCGATGTCGGGCAGGCGCAGCAGCACCAGCGCGGCATACCAGCCGGTGACCATGGCCCCGGTGAGGGCGGCCGCCTGGGCGAGCACCAGGGTGCGCAGCGCCCGGACCATGCTCAGCTCGCGGGTGGCCTTGCCGGCCTGCCAGCGTCGCACCGGCAGACCTGCGACGTAGATGCCCGCGGCCATGAAGGCCAGCAGCACCGCGCTGCCCCAGGAGGCCCCCGGAAGGCTGTGCCCGGCCCCCTCCCACCAGCGAAGCAGGACCCAGGAGACGCCGGCCACCACGACGACGACCGCCAGCACCAGACGCAGGGTGACGCCCCGACCGTCCTTCACCATGTTGCTCTCCATTCGGGTCCGGGTCGCACGCCGTCGGCGTCGGTGGCCGCGAGCAGGCGCGCCACGTCGGCCACCCCATCGGGGGCGACCCGCAGCCGCGCGTCGGGGTCGGCGCGCAGCCAGGGGGTCAGCACGAACGCCCGCTCCGCCGCGCGCGGGTGCGGCAGCAGCAGCTCGGGGTCGTCGCTGACCACGTCGGTGCCGGCGTCAGGGTCGCCGTACTGGATGAGGTCGAGGTCCAGTGTCCTGGCGCCCCACCGGGTCTCGCGGGTGCGGCCGTGGGCGGCCTCGATCCGGTGCAGTGCCGCAAGCAGCCGGTGCGGCGCGAGCCGGGTGTGGGCCAGCAGCACGGCATTGAGGTAGGCCGGCTGCTCCGGACCACCGACCGGGTCGGTCTCCACGAGCGGCGAGACCGTGTCCACGCGCACCCCCTCGAGGTCCGCGACCGCGTGGACCGCCTCCTCCAGCGTCTCCTGCACGTCGCCGAGGTTGGCGCCGAGGGCGACCACGACCGGGGTGTCGCGCTCGCGCCGGACCTGGACGCTGACGTCGGTGAACGGCACGCCCACGGGGGCGTCCGGCTTGTGCACGGTGACCTCGACCGCCTCGACGAGCGGGTGGGCCAGCGCGCGGCGGGCGACCCGCTCGGCGACGGCCTCGATGAGGTCCAGCGGCTCCCCGGCGAGCACCTCGACGACCTCGGCCGCGACCGCGGCGTAGTTGACGGTGTGCTTGAGGTCGTCGCTCTCGCCGGGTCTGGCCAGGTCGACCTCCAGGACCACGTCGGCGACGAAGGGCTGGCCCAGCTGCTTCTCCCAGTCCAGCACGCCGTGGCGGCCGCGCGCGCTGATCCCGGTGAGGGTGATCCGGTCGGTCATCGCGCCCCCTCCGTGGCCGCGACCACCTGGACGGCGGCCACGCTCGAGGCCACGTCGTGGACCCGCACCGCCCAGGCCCCGGCCTGCGCAGCCAGGACGGTGGTGGCGCAGGTGGCGGCGTCGCGCTCCAGCGGCGGCCGTGGGTCGGCGCCCTCGGGCACGCCGAGCCGGCCCAGGAACGTCTTGCGGGAGGTGCCGACCAGCATCGGCAGCCCGAGTGCGGCGACCTGCTCCAGGTGCGCCAGCAGGGTCCAGTTGTGGGCCGGCAGCTTGGCGAAACCGAAGCCGGGGTCGAGCACCAGCTGCTCGCGGCGCAGTCCCTGTGTGAGCAGCCGCTCGACCCGCTCCCCCAGCTCGGCGCGCACCTCGGCGACCACGTCGTCGTACTGCGCCCGTTGCTGCATCCGCGCGCTGTGGCCACGCCAGTGCATGACGATGAACGGCACGTCGGTGCCGGCCAGGGCTGCGGGCATGTCCGGGTCGGCCAGGCCGCCGCTGACGTCGTTGACGATGGTGGCCCCGGCCTCCAGCGCTGCCCGGGCGACGGACGCCCGCATGGTGTCCACCGAGACGCGCGCACCCTGGGCGGCCAGGTCGCGCACCACCGGTATCACGCGCCGCAGCTCCTCGGCCTCGTCCGGCCGCAGCGCCCCGGGACGGGTCGACTCCCCGCCCACATCGAGCAGGTCGGCGCCCTCGGCCAGCAGCTCCAGCCCGTGCTCGACCGCGGCCCCCGGCTCGAACCAGCGGCCCCCGTCGCTGAACGAGTCCGGGGTGACGTTGACGACGCCCATCACGAGCGTGCTCACGACGACGCCCCGCTGAAGAAGCGCAGCCGCGGCCAGGTCAGGAACGCCTCGGCCTCCAGGGCGGCCAGGGCGATGCGCGGCACGTCGCGGGTGGCCGGGTAGACCACGAAGCGGGGCGTCCAGTGCGGCTGGAACTTGGCGTTGAAGCGGTAGAGGCTCTCGATCTGGAACCACCGCGAGGCGAACTTCAGCACGCGGTACCAGGCCCGCTCCATCGGCCCGGCACCCAGCCGCTCACCGCGCTCGAAGGCCGAGCGGAAGGCGGCGAAGTTCAGCGACACCCGCTTGACCCCCAGCTCGGGCGCGGCCCGCAGGGCCTCGACGATCATCAACTCGTTGACGCCGGGGTCGGCGGTGCGGTCGCGGCGCATGACGTCCAGGGACATGCCGTCGCTCCCCCACGGCACGAACTGCAGGAAGGCCCGGATCACGCCGTCCTGGCGGGCCACGACGAACACGCAGTCGGGGTCGACCGGATCCACCAGCCGCCCAAGGGCCATGGAGAAGCCGCGCTCGGTCTCGGTGCCGCGCCAGGCGCTGGCGTCGGCCAGGGCCCGGCGGCGGTCGCCCTCGGTGACCTGCGCGGCGCGCACCACCTCGGTGGTGTAGCCGGCCCGGCCGATCCGCTTGACCATCTGCCGCACGTTGCGCATGGCCCGGCCCTCGAGGGTGAACGAGGCCGCGTCGACGACCGCCTCGTCGCCGAGCTCGAGGATGTCGAAGCCGGTCTCGCGCGTCCACACGTGGCCGGCCCGCTCCGAGCAGCCGATGACCGCCGGCCGCCAGGCGTGCAGCTCTGCCTCGCGCAGGAACGCCGCGATCGCGCCCGGCCACGCCTCGGGGTCGCCGAGCGGGTCGCCGCTGGCGAGCATCACACCGGAGACCACCCGGTAGGCGATGGCCGCCTTGCCGCTCTCGGACCAGATGACGCTCTTGTCGCGGCGCAGGTTGAAGTAGCCCAGGGAGTCGGGGCTGCGCTCCAGCAGCGCCCGCAGGCGGGTCTCGTCCTCGTCGGTGACCATGGGCCGCGGCTCGGGGGCGCGCAGCGCCAGGTAGACCGGGACGAGCAGGGTCATGATGCCCAGGCCGAGCAGGACCGCGCCGATGACGTCGTTGGTCCGGTCGCTGACGAAGACCAGCGGCCCGTTCAGCCCGACCAGGCCGGTCAGCACCTGCCAGAGGGCCTCCTGCAGGCTGGGCGGCCCGCCGACGACCGCGTGCCTGCGGGACTCCACGAGGATGAGCCCGAGGACGACGCTGATGACCGCCATGGCCACGAAGACGCGCGCGGCCCTCCACCGGGTGGTCGGGTCGCCGAGCGCGTGGAACTGCTCGCGGGTGACGATGAGGACGATGAGGACGACCGCGGACACGGCGGTGGCGATGAGCTCCACCCGGCCGGCGTGCAGCAGGACGCTGAGGCTCAGCAGCGCCACGCTGGCCCGCCAGGCCCGGCGCTTGCGGCGGGTGAGGGCGTGCGCCAGGAAGAGCAGCAGGATGCCGGCCACCACCGACGCCGCCGAGGCGGCGTTCGCGACGCTGCCGGGCAGCACCTCCGCGAGGGGGTGCAAGCGGCTGCCCAGGCCACGGCGCAGCCCGGTGATGATGTCGCCGATGCCGATGAGGTAGGTCAGCAGCCCGAGGACGCGGGGGACCTTCGACTGCGGCCCGGTGAAGGCGGCGAAGCGCTGGCTGAGGGGTGTGGCGTGACGCGTGGAGGCGCGTTCACTCACCGCTGACCACCGATCAGCCCCATCGCCTCGGCCCGGGTGGCGGGGTCACGCAGCTGGCCCCGCACCGCCGAGGTGATGGTCCGTGACCCGGGGCGGCGCACCCCGCGCATGGACATGCACAGGTGCTCGCACTCGACCACGACGATGACCCCCTGCGGCTTCAGGTGGTCGACCAGGGCGTCGGCGACCTGCGTGGTCAGCCGCTCCTGCACCTGAGGGCGACGGGCGAACACGTCGACCAGCCGGGCCAGCTTGGACAGGCCGGTGACCCGCCCGTCCCGGCCCGGGATGTAGCCGACGTGCGCGACGCCGTGGAACGGCACCAGGTGGTGCTCGCACGTGCTGTAGACCTCGATGTCACGCACGAGGATCAGCTCGGAGTGGCCGATCTCGAACGTCGTGGTGAGCACGTCCTCCGGCTGCTGGCCCATGCCCGCGAACATCTCCGCGTAGGCCCGCGCGACCCGCCCCGGGGTGGCCTTCAGCCCGTCGCGATCGGGGTTCTCCCCGATCGCGACGAGCAGCTCACGCACGGCGCGCTCTGCGCGCTCGAGATCAATGTGCGTCGGGGTCGACATACCCACCCTCGGGCACCTCGATCACCGCGGTGGGCGGGTGCTCCTCGACGTGCTGCTGACCGTCCTGCGGGCGCGAGCCGTTGGCCATCGCCGCCTTCTCGGCCGGGGTGAGGACCGGCGGCAGGTCGCTGACGTGGCGGCGGTCGCTGGAGAGCCAGATCGGGCGCACCGGGCGCTTGACGATCGGCGAGAAGATCTCGGCGAGCTGCTCCTTGCCGAGCGTCTCCTTCTCCAGCAGCTCCAGGACCAGGTGGTCCAGGACCTCGCGGTTGTCGTTGAGGGCGTTCCACGCCTCGTCGTGCGCGGCCTCGATGAAGCGGCGGACCTCCTCGTCGACGACGCCGGCGACCGACTCGGAGTAGTCGCGCTCGTGACCCATGTCGCGGCCGAGGAAGACCTCGCCGCGCTCCTGGCCGAGCTTGATGGCGCCGACCCGCTCGCTCATGCCGTACTGCGTGACCATCTTGCGCGCCAGGCCCGTGGCCTTCTCGATGTCGTTGGCGGCGCCGGTGGTCGGGTCGTGGAAGACCATCTCCTCGGCGACCCGGCCACCGAGGGCGTAGGCGAGCTGGTCGAGCATCTCGTTGCGCGTGGTGGAGTACTTGTCGTCCGCCGGCAGCACCATCGTGTATCCGAGGGCGCGGCCGCGGGGCAGGATCGTCACCTTGGTGACGGGGTCGGTGTGGTTCATCGCCGCGGCGACGAGGGCGTGGCCGCCCTCGTGGTAGGCGGTGATCTTCTTCTCCTTGGCGCTCATGATCCGGGTGCGCTTCTGCGGCCCGGCCACGACACGGTCGATCGCCTCGTCGAGCGCCTTGTTGTCGATGAGCTTGGCGTTGCCACGGGCGGTGAGCAGCGCGGCCTCGTTGAGCACGTTGGCCAGGTCGGCACCGGTGAAGCCCGGGGTGCGGCGGGCGACGGCGAGCAGGTCGACGTCGGTCGCCATCGGCTTGCCCTTGGCGTGCACCTGCAGGATGTGGTGGCGGCCGAGCATGTCGGGCGCCTCAACGGCGATCTGCCGGTCGAAGCGGCCCGGGCGCAGCAGCGCCGGGTCGAGGATGTCGGGGCGGTTGGTCGCCGCGATGAGGATGACGTTGGTCTTGACGTCGAAGCCGTCCATCTCGACGAGCAGCTGGTTCAGCGTCTGCTCCCGCTCGTCGTGGCCACCGCCGAGGCCCGCACCACGGTGCCGGCCGACGGCGTCGATCTCGTCGACGAACACGATCGCGGGGGCGTTGGCCTTGGCCTGCTCGAACAGGTCGCGGACGCGGGAGGCGCCGACACCGACGAACATCTCGACGAAGTCCGAGCCGGAGATCGAGTAGAACGGGACCCCGGCCTCGCCGGCCACGGCGCGGGCCAGCAGCGTCTTGCCGGTGCCGGGCGGGCCGTAGAGCAGCACGCCCTTGGGGATCTTGGCGCCGACGGCGAGGAACTTGGCCGGCTCGGCCAGGAACTCCTTGATCTCCTGGAGCTCCTCGACCGCCTCGTCCGCGCCGGCGACGTCGGAGAAGGTGACCTTGGGGGTGTCCTTGGAGGCGAGCTTGGCGCGGCTCTTGCCGAAGCTCATGACGCGGGAGCCACCACCTTGCATCTGGTTCATGAGGAACCAGAACAGGCCCAGCACCAGGACCAGCGGCAGCAGGGTCGCGGCGAGGCTGAGCAGCCAGTTGGGCTGGGCGACCTCGTCGGTGTAGCCGGCCGGCGGCAGGTGGTCGTTGAGCAGCTTGACCAGCTCGGGACCACGCGGGGTGACGTAGTAGGCGCGGACCCGGGTCGCGTCCTTGACGTCGCCGCCGGTGTAGCTCTGACCCTTCTTCAGGGTGATGTCGACGTGGTCGTTGTCGACGAACTTGGCCGAGTCGACCTTGTTGTCGGTGATCAGCTTCTCCGCCGCCGAGGTGTCGATGCGGGAGAACCCGCTCGTCTCACCGACGGAGAACCACAGCACGCCGATGCCGATGATCAGGATCACCCAGACCATCGGGGTGCGAAGGATGCGCTTGAAGTCCATGTGTGTGCGGGGCTCTGGGCCCCGTCCCTCCTGGTCGCTCAGCAAGGTCGTCCGCGGGTCAGGCCAGCGTGCCGACGGTGGGGATGACGGTACACCGCAGGGGGGTGCGGCATTCTCGCTGGTCAACGACCAGCAAGACGGCGGTGTTCCGGCCGGGGTCGCCCTCTTGGGGGTTGACCGGACCGCCCGACGTCAGGAGTAGACGTGTGGGGCGAGGGTGCCGACGACCCGCAGGTTGCGGTACTTCTCGGCGTAGTCGAGGCCGTAGCCGACGACGAACTCGTTGGGGATGTCGAAGCCGACGTACTTCACGTCCACCTCGACCTTGGCCGCCTCCGGCTTGCGCAGCAGCGTGCAGATCTCCACCGAGGCGGCGTTGCGCGACTCGAGGTTGGACTTGATCCAGGACAGGGTCAGCCCGGAGTCGACGATGTCCTCGACGATCAGCACGTGGCGGCCGGTGATGTCGGCGTCGAGGTCCTTGAGGATCCGCACCACGCCCGAGGACTTGGTGCCCGAGCCGTAGGAGGAGATCGCCATCCAGTCCACCGGCGCGGTGCCCGGCAGGGCGCGCATGAGGTCGGCCATGACCATGACCGCGCCCTTGAGCACGCCGACGAGGAGCAGGTCCTTGCCCTCGTAGTCGGCCCAGATCTTGCCGGCGAGCTCGTCGAGCTTGGCGTGGATCTCCTCCTCGGTGATCAGCACGCGTTCGAGGTCGGCTCCCATGTGGGCAGCGTCCACGACTTCTCCAAACAGCTGGGGGGACACGAAGCCTCTATTCAACCCGACGCGACGGCTCCAGCGTGACCCGCCCGTCGAACCGGCGGGCCCGCACGGCGCCGGGCAGGTCGACCGGCCCCTGCCCGTGCCAGTCGGTCAGCAGCGCGTCGAGGGCGTCGACGTGGACGGCGAACAGCGCCCCGGGTGGTGAGCCGGCCTCGGTGGCCAGTGCCCGCCATACCCTCGTCCGTATCGCGCGGGGCAGCGCGGCGAGCGACGTGGCCTCCCACGGCCCCTCCCCCAGCCTGGCGCGCGCGGTGCGGGCGAGCTCGTCCAGGGCGTCGGCGTCCTGGCGCAGCAGGTCGGCGCTGCGGGCCAGCGCGGCGGCGACCCCGGGGCCGAGCGCGGCCTCCAGCTCGCCGAGCAGCCGCCGCGCCCGCACCCGCAGGTAGGTCTCGTCGGCGTTGTGCGGGTCCTCCCACGGCGTCAG
>NZ_DASVZH010000303.1:0-2359 GCF_036391795.1 Oryzihumus sp. | reverse complement strand
CTCCCGTCACGGGAGGCGGCCTTCACGCTCGGGTGGGCTCACCCGGGGAGGTGACTAGCCGGCATACGGCTTGGCCTCGAGGATCTTGACCTCGATCTTCTTGCCGTTGGGGGCCTCGTAGCTCACGGTGTCGCCGATCTTGGCGCCGTTGATGGCCGCCCCGACCGGGGACTTCTCGCTGAAGACCTCGAGCTCGTCGCCCTCGATCTCGCGACTGCCGAGCAGGAAGGTCTCCTGGTCGCCGAACATCTCGACGGTCACGACCATGCCCGGCACGACGGTGCCGTCGTTCCTGGGGGCCTCGCCGACGGTGGCGGTCTCGAGCAGCTGGGTGAGCTGGCGGATGCGGGCCTCCATCTTGCCCTGCTCCTCCTTGGCGGCGTGGTAGCCGCCGTTCTCCCGGAGGTCACCCTCCTCGCGGGCCGCCTCGATCTTCTTGGCGATCTCGGTGCGGCCCTCGCCGGAGAGCTGCTCGAGCTCTGCCTTGAGACGGTCGTACGCCTCCTGGGTGAGGAAGCTCCCCGTGGTGGTCGCAGTGTCGCTCACGTCTGACTCCTTGGTTGGACCCGACGGGCCGCGCGGGGGTGCGCCGGCGTGTCGGGTGACTAAGCAATCGGGCCCGGACCCGACCGGTGTGGTCGCAGGTCCAGACCCAAGTGTGAAGCGACCAGCCTAGCAAGCGAAGGGGTGGTCAGGGCCAATCCCGTGCTCGCCGGTCCCGGTGCGGGTGCTACTGCGCCCCGTCCACGGAGCAGGTCTGGACGACACCAGTCACCGCACGCGAGGTGGTGCGGACCGTGGTCTGCCGGTGCACCGAGTCCGGGCCCCCTGCGGGCACGTGCACGGTGACGCTGCCGACCGTGCCGAAGTGGGAGTCCAGCGCCCTGACCTCGCAGGTCACGGCCTTGCCGGAGGGCCGGTTCACGTCGTAGCTCACGTCCACCCGGCCGTCGTCGACCACGTGGTAGCCGATGTCCGTCCACGACACCTGCCCGAGGGTGCTCGCCAGGCCCAGCCAGACGGCGAGGGCGATGCCCACGGCGCACCCGATGGTGCCGATCACCCACCAGCGGGTGGTTCCGGGGGCGGGGCGGGGCAGCGGCACGGGGGACCCTTCCGACGCGGGCGCGGTCGGCGCCGGGTGACATGATGAGCCCGATCATTCTCCGACATGGCTCCACGAGGTGTGCACGGTGGTTGAAGGACTGCGACTCATGGCGGTGCACGCGCACCCCGACGACGAGTCGAGCAAGGGCGCGGCCACGATGGCCAAGTACGTCGCCGACGGTGTCGAGGTGCTGGTGGTCTCCTGCACGGGCGGCGAGCGCGGCGACGTGCTCAACCCTGCCCTCAAGGACGACCCCGAGATCCTGCGCGACCTGCCCGACGTGCGGCGCCGCGAGATGGCCAAGGCCCAGGAGATCCTGGGGGTGCAGCACACCTGGCTCGGCTTCGTCGACTCCGGCCTGCCCGAGGGGGACCCGCTGCCGCCGCTGCCGGAGGGGTGCTTCGCGCTCGAGCCGGTCGAGGTGACCACCGAGGCCCTGGTGCGGGTCGTGCGCGAGTTCCGCCCGCACGTCATGACGACGTACGACGAGAATGGTGGCTACCCCCACCCCGACCACGTCATGACCCACGTGGTCGGCATGTCGGCGTTCCGTGCGGCGGGTGACCCCACGGCATACCCGCACGCGGGCGAGGCGTGGCAGCCGCTGAAGATCTACTACAACCAGACGCTGTCCAAGGGCCGCATCCTGGCCTTCCACGACGCGATGGAGCAGGCCGGGCTGGAGTCCCCCTACGGCGAGTGGATCGCGCGCTGGGAGGAGCGCGGCGAGCGCACCATCACCACGCGCATCCCCTGCGCGGAGCACTTCCCGACCCGCGACCGGGCGCTGCTGGCCCATGCCACGCAGATCGACCCGGAGGGGTCGTGGTTCATGGTGCCGCTGGAGATGCAGCAGGAGATCTGGCCGACCGAGGACTTCGAGGCAGCCCTGTCCTACGTGCCGGTCGAGCCCATCGAGGACTGCCTGTTCGCCGGGATGGGTTCGCTGGCCGAGGCCGACGCCCTCGCCCGCAAGGGCGGCCTCGAGCTGCACTACGACGGCACCACGAAGGACGCATCGTGAACACCACCGTGAGCACCAACGTCACGGCCGGACTCGGGGGCTTCCTGGCCTTCTTCCTGCTCGCGGTCGCGCTGTGGCTGCTCATGCGCAACATGAACGCCCGCCTGCGCCGGATGAGCTTCCGCGAGGAGGCCGAGGCCAGGGACGCCCAGGACGCCCGGACCGGCGGTGCCCCGGCACCGCGCGCCGGCGGCACCGGCGAGGACGCACCCGGTGCGGCGGACGCG
>NZ_DASVZH010000302.1:0-2846 GCF_036391795.1 Oryzihumus sp. | reverse complement strand
GGGGCGGTCCCGGTCGTGGCGCCGGCGGTCGGGGACGGAGCGGGCACGGGCACTCCGGCCTGGCGCAGCACCTGCTCCAGGACCGCGGCCTGCTGGTGGTGGGCCGGGGCGAGCAGCGCCGGCCACGGGCCGGCCGTCGTCCGGGCGGAGGTGGCGGCCTGCTCCAGCGACCGGGTCCCGGCCAGGGCCGCCAGCAGGGTCCGCTCGTCGGGCGCCGGCGTGCGCTCGGGGACGAACGGCAGCGAGCCGGTGTGGTCCTCCAGGCGGACACCGCAGCCGGTGAGCGCCGTCGCGGAGGTGACCCCCAGCGCGATGAGGACGGTGCGTCGCGACCAGGCGCGCGGCATACCGTCCCTCCCCGACATGCGCCCGATCATGGCACGGGGCGGCCCGCGCCCCACGGCGGCATGCGACTGGCCGCGCAGCCGATAGAGTGTGACCACGGACGGCCGTGTGTGGGTGCCTCATGCGTGTCGGACGACTCGAGAACACTGGGAGCGGAGGCGGCATTGAGCACCAAGGACCGGATTCGCCCCACGATCGAGGCGCCGCTGCACGCGCTCGGGCTCGTGATCGAGGACGTCGCCGTGACGCCGGCCGGCAAGCGCCGGCTCGTGCGGGTCTACCTCGACCGCGACCTGTCCGGCCTCGCGGCCGACGACGACCGCAGCCCCGTCCCGCCGCTCACCCTCGACGAGGTCGCCGACGCGACCCGTGCGGTGAGCGCCGCGCTGGACGAGAGCGACGCGATGGGCCCCCAGCCCTACGTCCTCGAGGTCACCTCCCCGGGGGTCGAGCGGCCACTGACCGAGCCGCGGCACTTCCGCCGCAACGTCGGCCGCCTGGTCAAGGTCACCGGGACCGACGACGCGGTGCTGACCGGGCGACTGGTCGCGGCCGGCCCTGAGGGGATCACCCTGTCCGTGGACGGCGCCAAGGGCGCCCCGGCCACGGACCACACGCTTGCCTTTGCCGAGATAGCGCGCGCCCTGGTGCAGGTGGAGTTCACCCGCGGCGCTGATGAGGAGGACGACTGATGGACATCGACCTGGCGGCGCTGCGTGCGCTGGAGCGGGAGCGCGACATCTCCCTGGCCGTGATCATCCCCGCCATCGAGCAGGCGATGCTCGTGGCCTACCACCGCACCGAGGGCGCCTACCGCCTCGCCCGCGTGGAGCTCGACCGCAAGACCGGCCACGTCGTGGTGTGGGCCCGTGAGGAGGGCGAGGTCGGTGAGGACGGCACCCGCGGAGAGCCCGGGCCCGAGTTCGACGACACCCCCGAGGGCTTCGGCCGGATCGCCGCCTCGACGGCGCGGCAGGTCATCGTCCAGCGGCTGCGTGACATCGAGGACGAGGCGATCCTCGGGGACTTCCGTGGCCGCGAGGGTGACGTCGTCGCCGGCGTGATCCAGCAGAGCAGCGACCCGCGCAACGTCCTGGTCGACTTCGGCACCGTGGAGGGCATCCTCCCGCTGGCCGAGCAGGTGCCGGGGGAGCGCTACGTCCACGGCGAGCGGCTGCGCTGCTATGTCGTCAGCGTCAAGCGCGGCCCGCGCGGCCCGCAGATCGGGCTGTCCCGCACCCACCCCAACCTGGTGCGCAAGCTGTTCGCGCTCGAGGTGCCCGAGATCGCCGACGGCACCGTCGAGATCGCGGCGCTGGCCCGTGAGGCCGGCCACCGCACCAAGATCGCCGTCCACTCCAAGGTCCCCGGCGTCAACGCCAAGGGCGCCTGCATCGGCCCGATGGGCGCCCGGGTGCGCGCGGTCATGACCGAGCTGCACGGCGAGAAGATCGACATCGTCGACTACTCCGCCGACCCGCAGGAGTTCGTCGCCGCGGCCCTGTCGCCCTCCCGTGTGCAGTCGGTCGAGATCGTCGACCCCACGCTGCGCTCGGCCCGCGTGGTCGTGCCCGACTACCAGCTCTCCCTCGCCATCGGCAAGGAGGGGCAGAACGCCCGCCTGGCCGCCAAGCTCACCGGCTGGCGCATCGACATCCGCTCCGACACCGCCCCGGCGGCCGGTGCGAGTGTGACGCCTGAGGCGGCTGGCGCGGAGGACGGGCGTTAGGCGGTAGAGTGGTCCAGACCGATCGGACGCAAGACGTCCGTGTGCGGCGATCCCACTCCACGGCACGCACGTGTGTGGGCTGCCGTACCCGCGACGACCGGTCGTCACTGCTGCGAGTCGTCGCGGTGTGGAATGAGCAGGAGCAGCAGCTCGTTGCCCATCCTGATCCCCGACGTCGGCTGCCCGGGCGTGGCGCATGGCTGCACCCGACACCCGAATGTCTCGAGCTCGCCGTGCGACGCAGGGCGTTCGCGCGGGCCTTGCGCGTCAAGGCCCCGCTGGACACCTCCCTCGTCAGGACGCACGTGCTCGAGGAGCAGCAGGCCGTCGTCGATGGCTCCCAGGAGCCGTCGGAACATGCAACCGAAAGCGGGTAAGACGCTGATGAGCACCCGATGAGTACTCACCGATGAGCACCCCCCAGCTTTAACGACGGTCCGCGCCTGTCGATCTCTCGATGGTCCGGACCGAGGACAGGAGAAACGTGGCTAAGGTCCGGGTCTACGAGCTCGCCAAGGAGCTCGGAGTCGAGAGCAAGACACTGCTCAACCATCTGAAGGAGCAGGGCGAGTTCGTCCGGTCGGCGTCGTCGACCATCGAGCCCCCTGTCGTGCGCAAGATTCGCGAGACGTTCCCCGCCGAGCTCGCGGGCGGTGGCGCAGCCAAGCCGGCTGCCCCCGCCAAGAAGTCGGCCCCTGCGGCGAAGCCGGCTGCGCCGGCTCCCGCAGCCCCCGCCAAGGCGGCTCCCGCTGCTCCGGCGAAGCCGGCTGCG